>NZ_WHOR01000279.1:0-7333 GCF_013340925.1 Azospirillum formosense | reverse complement strand
GCCTTGGCCCCCGCCCGCGCCGCCTGTCCCGCGGCGTCGTCCAGCGAGGCGGCGGCGACCTTCGCCAGCCCGGCCACATCGTCCAGCAACGCGATCAGTCCTGTGCTCAAGGTTTTGGCTCCCCTCCGTACCGGCGTCCATGGAGCAGACAACGCCGCCGGGGGCAAGCCGGACCTTCGGAAGGGCCGGTCAGTCGTCGACCAGCTGGTCGGCGGTGAGCATGTGGACATCCGGGTCCGGCGTGTCCCGGCCGTCGTCCAGATAGAGCACCTGGTCCACCAGCACGAGGACGCGCACCCCGTCCACCGGCACGACGCTCAGCCGCCGGTTGATGACGGCGTTGCGGAAGGCCACGGCCCGGTCGTTGTAGGTGACCGACAGCACGTCGTTCGTCCCTTCCAGCATGGGCAGGGCGTAGCGCTCCATCATCTCCGCGGTCAGCCCGTCGATGCGCGGCAGCAGGGAGGAGCCGACGATGTCGAAGTGGTGCCGCTCAAGCCATCGGGCCAGCGGCGGCGACACGGCCTGCGCGATCAGCCCGGGCGTGTAGAGGGTGCATTTCTCGCCCATGCTCCGCACCATCGCCTTCAGGCCGAGGAAGGTGGGGTGGTGCCGGAAATGGCCGGTCAGCACGTCGCGCAACAGCGCCTGCTCCCGCGGGTCGGGCAGGGCGGCGCCGGATTCCCAGCGGGCGACGGTGTCCTCGGTGGTGGCCAGCATGACGGCGAACTGCGCGGCGGTCAGGCCGTGCAGCCTTCGCAACGCGCGCACGATCTGCGGCCACTCATGCACCGGCACAGACGGCTCTCCAGATTATCTGCAGGGGTAATGATCGGAGAATACGCGATTCCCCGGCAAACACATACGCAATCATGCGGCAGGAGTCATACCGGAGTATCCATTTTTTTGGTTCGCCAACCCGACTGTTTCGTGCCTAAACGCTTGAGGAAGCTGTAATTTTTCGGTCTTGCTGCTCTGCGGGCATAGCGCTTCTGGTATCGGGTATACCAGTGCACCATAACCCCACCAGCAAAGAGGAGACACATCATGGCTTACGCTTCCGCCCATCACAGCCATCACGACGGCCTTCTGTCGACCATCGCCAAGGGTGTTACGGAATTCGCCGGCGCTTGGTTCTCGGCCACTCCGTTGTATATCGTATACCAGGCCGTGTCGTCCGGCACCTATGCCCCGGCGGCCGGCACCTCGACGCTCGACCTGCCGACGCTGATGCGCGAATGACCGGCGCCTGGGCCACCCGGCCCCACGACGCGGCGGCCCGCCCATCCGGGCCGGAAAAAAGGACCGACTCCCCCGGAGCGGTCCTTTTTCGTTTCGTCCATCGGTTTCGGCCGCTTTTCCGAACTCCGCCCACCATGGCCGAGAGCACCGGGGTTTAGCCCGGCTCGTCACCGCGCGTCCCGCGCCTCTCCGACAAGCCAGTCGACGAAGCCGCCAACAAGGTTTCCGGCCAGCTTCCCGGCATCGGCCCGACGGGGAATGAGCGCGACATACCCCGTCCTCGGAACGCGGATGTCCGGCAGCGGCGTCATCAGCCTTCCGCCGGCGACGTCGATCTCCAGCATCGGCAACGGGCCGATCCCGATGCCAAGCCCGTCCTCCACCGCCTGACGGGTCACGAAAAAGTGGTCAAATGTCCGGCGGGGATGCCCGGCAAGGTGTTCGAGCCCTGCCGCCTCAAGCCAGTTCGCCCAATCGCCGGCACGGGTTTCGCTTGCCAGCAGCGTATGCCCCTCGATGTCAGCGGGCTTCAGGATCGGCCGTCGCGCGAACAGCGCCGGGCTCATGATCAGCGTGTCCACGTCATCCAGCACCGGGACGACGCGATGCTGAGGCCACACATGCTCCCGCGCGACGCCGCGCCGGATCGCCACGTCGACACCCCCGCGCAAGTCTTCGAGCACGGTCGAAACCGTCGTGACCGCGACCTCCACATGCGGATGGTCGGCGTGGTACCGGTTGAGCCGCGGGATCAGCCAGCGCATCGCGAAGCTGGTCGGAGCGCTGACACGCAGGATGCGGCGCGCGTCGGGCCGGCCACAGGCTTGCGCCGCGACGGCCAGGCGGTCGAAGGAAAGACCGACCTCGGCGGCGAAGATTTTCGCCATCGGCGTCGCGACCATGCGGCGCCCGTCCTTCATGAAGAGCCTCTGCCCGAGCCAGCTTTCGAGCGCCGCGATCTGGCGGCTCACCGCGCCATGGGTAAGACCGAGTTCGGCTCCGGCTTCGGCATAGCTGCCGGTTCGGGCCGCGACCTCGAAGATGCGCAGGGCGTTCAGGGGGGGAAGGCGACGCATGGGCGATCCGTGAGGAAAACGAACGGTATCCGTGATTCAAAGCATACTAGTCGATGAAACCTCACGCGTATACCATGCCGTTGAAATTGCCCCAGCCGAGCAAGATCCGTTGCGTCGTCGAGGGATCAAAGGAAGATGAATTCGCAGGATTGGCGGACTCGGAAAAAGAAAAGCTTGGCAGGCGCCTGCCTCGCACACGCGCTGCATGACGGCTATACCGACGCTCTCTACGCGTTCATGCCGGTATGGCAGGCGGATTTCGGTCTTTCCTATGCGGCGCTGGCCATCATCCGCGCTCTTTACTACGGAACGATGGGAGGATTGCAGATCCCGGCCGACCGGGCGCTGCGCGGCCTGTCGCCGCGGGCGGCGCTGATCCTGTCGACCGTCCTCGCGTCCACGGGCCTGCTGATCATGGCGGCGCCGTTCGGCTTTGCGGGTCTGTGCGTCGGCCTCGTCGTGGCCGGCATCGGATCGAGCATCCAGCACCCCTGCGGCTCGATGCTCGTCACCGCCAGTTACGGCGCGGCATCGCGCCACCCGCTCGGCATCTACAACTTCTCCGGCGATCTCGGAAAGGCCGCGTTGCCGGCGCTCGTCGCGGTGCTGCTGCCGCTCCTCGCCTGGCAGCCGGTGCTGGGGCTGATGGCGGCGCTTGGACTCATCCTGTCGGTCGCCCTGGTGCCGCTGGTGCCGGCGACTCCCATCGCCAGGGCCGCCGCGACGGGGGCGGCCTCCGGCCGGGGCCGCGGCGGCTTCGGCATCCTGACGACGATCGGCGCGCTCGATACGGCGACCCGCATGGGCTATCTGCTGTTTCTGCCCTTCCTCATCCATGGGCAGGGCGGCGACACGGCGACGGTCGGTCTGGCCCTCGCCCTGCTGTTCGTCGGCGGCGCGTTCGGAAAGGCGACGTGCAGCCGGCTCGGGGAGCGGCTGGGTGTCGTCGGCAGCGTCATGGCGACCGAGGCCGCCACGGCCGTGCTGATCGCGGCGACGCTGGTCACGCCGCTGACGCCGACGCTCATCCTGCTGCCGTTGCTCGGCATCGTGCTCAACGGCACCTCGTCGGTGCTCTACGGCGCCGTGCCGGAGCTTTCCGAGGGCGACACCGGCCGGGCCTTCGCGGTCTTCTACACGAGTGTCATCGGTTCCGGGGGCCTGGCGCCGATCCTCTACGGCGCGATTGCCGATCACAGCACCCAGGCGATCGGCGTGCTGGCCTCGGCGGCGACCGCCGCCCTGATCGTTCCGCTGGTCCTGACGCTGAGGCCGCATCTCGGCCGCCGGCCCTCCGCCGCCCCCGAACCCGCATGACCATCCCGCCACCACAGGAAAGGGTCGTCCAATGAACACCGCCCCCCAGGCGCCGCTGATTCTGATAACGGGTGGAAGCCGTGGCGTGGGCGCGGCGACCGCAAGGCTTGCCGCCGCGCAGGGCTACGATGTCGCGATCAGCTTCGTCGCCAACGAGTCCGCCGCCCGTGCCGTGGCGGCGGATGTGGAGGCTCTCGGGCGGCGCGCCTTGCCGGTGCGCGCCGACAGCGCGGATCCGGCGCAGGTCGCCCGGCTGTTCGCCGCGATCGACCGGGAGTTCGGCCGGATCGACGTCCTGGTCAACAACGCCGCGGTGCTGGCCCGGCAGTGCCGGACCGAGGACCTCGAACTGGAGCGGATGCAGCGCATCTTCGCGGTCAACGCGATCGGCCCGATCCTCTGCGCGCAGCAGGCGGCGAAGCGCATGTCCCATCGCCACGGCGGGCGGGGCGGCGTGGTGATCAACGTCTCGTCGGCGTCGGCCCGGCTCGGCAGTCCGAACGAATATGTCGACTACGCCGCCTCGAAGGGCGCCCTTGAGACGTTCACGACCGGCTTCGCCAAGGAGGTCGCGCGGGACGGCATCCGCGTCAACGCCATCCGCCCCGGGCACATCCACACCGACATGCACGCGAGCGGTGGCGAGCCGGGACGGGTGGATCGCGTCAAGGACTCGATCCCCATGGGACGGGGCGGTCAGCCCGAGGAGGTCGCGCGGGCGATCCTGTGGCTGGCAAGCGCCGAGGCGTCCTTCATCACCGGCACCTTCCTCGACGTCACCGGCGGCAAGTGATCACCATCTCGGCGCCGCCGCCCCCGGAGTGCTCAGGCGTCCCCGGCGATCTCCGCCAGAAGCTGGACCTGGAAGGACAGCAGGAAGGCCGCCCGCTCCTGCGCCCGCGCCCGCCCGGCCGGGGTCTGCATGGTGTTGGGAAGCAGCAGCAGCTTCGCCTTGAAATGGTCCAGCGCGTATTGCAGGTCGTCCAGCGGGCGGCCCTCGGCCATCGGGTCCTCGCCGTGGAACAGCGCCCGCTTCATCAGGCCGGAGGTGGCGAAGCAGCGGGCGATGCCGATGGCCCCCAGGCTTTCCAGCCGGTCGGCGTCCTGGACCAGCTTCGCCTCGATGGTCAGCGGCGGGATGCCGGCGGAATAGCTGTGCGCCTCGATGGCGTGGCGGGTGGCGGGGATCAGCGCGTCCGGGAAGCCCATGCCGCTCAGAACCTCCTCCGCCCGCTCCGCCGACAGGCGGGAGGCGCGGCTGCGGTCCGGGTGGTCCTTCGGCACGTTCACGATGTCGTGGAGCAGGGCCGCGGCCAGCACGACCAGCATGTCAGGCGGCGGCCCGCCGTCCCGTTCGGCCTCCGCCGCGGCCAGGGCCTTGGCGGTGCGCCAGACGCGAAGAAGATGGTCGACATCGTGGGCCGGGTCCTCGGCCACATTGGCCCGCAGCCATGTGGTGATGGAGCTTTCCCAGACATCGACATCGCTGAGCACAACATCTTTTGGCATGAGCGCTCGTCCTCTTTCGTGCTTTTTACATAATATGGGGATGGACAGGGCTGTTGTCCCGAAATCATTTGTGGGCGGGCCTCCCCCACCCCGAATCGGGACTCCCAAATCAGGACCCCCTTATCCGGAATGGTTGCGTCGCGCCGAATGCCCGATGACCGCGGACTGTCCCGCCGTTAAGGTGACGCCCGCCCGGAACGGGCCGACCGACAGGCAGAGGGGGGACATGCAGCCGATCATTCAGGTGCGTGGGCTGGAAAAGACCTACGCCACCGGCTTCCAGGCGCTGAAGGGGGTCGATCTCGACATCCGCCGCGGCGAGATCTTCGCCTTGCTGGGACCGAACGGGGCCGGCAAGACGACGCTCATCAGCACCGTCTGCGGCATCGTCAACGCCACCGCGGGCACCGTGACGGTCGACGGGCACGACATCGTGCGCGACTGGCGCGCGGCGCGCTCGCTGATCGGCCTCGTCCCGCAGGAGCTGACGACCGAGGCGTTCGAGAGCGTCTGGGCCACCGTCAGCTTCAGCCGCGGGCTGTTCGGCAAGCCGCCCGATCCCGCCCACATCGAGAAGGTGCTGAAGGACCTGTCCCTCTGGAACAAGAAGGACAGCAAGGTCATGGCGCTGTCCGGCGGCATGAAGCGCCGCGTGATGATCGCCAAGGCCCTGTCGCACGAGCCGCGCATCCTCTTCCTCGACGAGCCGACCGCCGGTGTGGACGTGGAGCTTCGCCGCGGCATGTGGGAGATGATCGGGCGGCTGCGCGACAGCGGCGTGACCATCATCCTGACCACCCACTACATCGAGGAGGCGGAGGAGATGGCCGACAGCATCGGCGTCATCTCCAACGGCCGCATCGTGCTGGTCGAGGACAAGGCGGCGCTGATGCGCAAGCTGGGCAAGCGGCTGCTGACCCTGCAGCTCCAGAACCCGCTGGAGGCCATCCCGGCGGAGCTGGCCGACTACCCCCTGACCCTGTCCGGCGACGGGCGGGAGCTGGTCTACAGCTTCGACACGCAGGACGACCAGACGGGCATCGCCCGGCTTCTCCGCAAGCTCGGCGACCACGGCATCGATTTCACCAACCTGCACACCGAGGAAAGCTCCCTCGAGGAGATCTTCGTCAGCCTTGTGAAGGAGCGGGCATGACCTCCCCCATCAACCTTCATGCGGTCAAGGCCATCTACCTGTTCGAACTGGCCCGCACCTGGCGCACGCTGTTCCAGAGCATCGCGGCGCCGGTCATCTCGACCTCGCTCTACTTCATCGTCTTCGGCGCGGCCATCGGCGGGCGCTTCACGGCGGTGGACGGGGTGACCTACGGCGCCTTCCTGGTGCCCGGCCTCGTCATGATGTCGGTGCTGACGGAAAGCGTGTCCAACGCCTCCTTCGGCATCTACATGCCGCGCTACTCCGGCACGATCTACGAGGTGCTGTCGGCCCCGATCTCGGCCTTCGAGACGGTGCTCGGCTATGTCGGGGCGGCGGCGACCAAGTCGATGATCCTCGGCGTGCTGATCCTGCTGACCGCCCGGCTGTTCGTCGACTACTCGATCCAGCACCCGTTCTGGATGGTCGCCTTCCTGGTCCTGACCTCGGTCACCTTCAGCCTGTTCGGCTTCATCCTGGGCGTCTGGGCGGACGGCTGGGAGAAGCTCCAGATCGTGCCGATCCTGGTCATCACGCCGCTGGCCTTCCTCGGCGGCAGCTTCTACTCGATCAGCATGTTGCCGCCGCTGTGGCAGAAGATCACCCTGTTCAACCCGGTGGTCTATCTGGTCAGCGGCTTCCGCTGGAGCTTCTACGGACAGGCCGACGTGCCGGTGGGGATCAGCCTCGCCATGACCGCCCTGTTCCTGGCGCTCTGCCTGACGGCGGTCTGGTGGATCTTCCGCACCGGCTACAAGCTGAAGAACTGAAATCTGAACAAATGACCGGCCCGGACGGCGGGGATCACGCCCCGCCGTCCAGTTTCCCATGCGCCCGGTGCCACTCCTCCAGCGATTCCGGCGGATAGTCGTCGCTGTGCTCGTCTCCCGGCCCGGCCTCGACCGGCACCCAATTGGCCTTCGACCCCAGCATCATGTGGACGTGGGCCGGCGCCTCCGGCAGGGGGCTGTCGATGGCGCTGGCGAAGGGGTGGACCAGCTCCGGCCAGCGCGGGTCGCTCACCCACAGGGCGGAG
>NZ_WHOR01000278.1:0-7373 GCF_013340925.1 Azospirillum formosense | reverse complement strand
ACGGGTCCCTTCCCAAGGAACATCCGCGGGGTGGAGCAGCCCGGTAGCTCGTCAGGCTCATAACCTGAAGGTCGCAGGTTCAAATCCTGCCCCCGCAACCATCGACAGTCGACAGCCCGCCTCCAACGAGGCGGGCTGTCGGCGTTTCGGGTTCGCCGCGGCGCACGCAGGAATCGAAGACATGATGGCTGAGGTGGTTCCGGTGGAGGAACTGCCAGTGTTTTCGACCGGGTTGAGTTCCGGACAGTAGTAGGGCGGAAGGGGCAGGAGGCCGATGATCTCGGCCCGATGCTGGGACATGGCGGGGTTGGTCTTGGGCAGGACCAGGGATGCGACGGCGCCACGGCCCGGGCAGAAGGATCGGAACAGTTAGGCCGAGGTGTGGCTCTGGTCGCGGGACACGCTGCCCTTGGCGGTTCACACCCGTGTCTGGGCGTCTTGCTGACCGATCCGGGGCCTCATCCAGCCAACAGAGTTCAAGAGGATTGCCCCAGGCGGGGTCGGGCCCTGCGCGCGCCCAGCATGCACCCTCCCGCAGCTGTCTTGCAGAACCAGAGCCAGGGCGAGGAGACGCCGAGCGACACCCGGATCATCAACCCGCCCCGGAAGGGCATCCCTCGTGCCCGAATCAGCGTTCAGAGCCGCTGATTTGGCCGACCGCTCTTCGCCCTCAGAGACGGACCGAACTGCTGGAGAAGCGGCTGGCTGAACTGTGGTCGATGGAGGTCAACGCGACCGATGCGCCGACGGCGATGACGATGGCGGCGGCGAAGCCGAGCAGCATGGCTTTCATGGAGGGCGCTCCTAGAACCGGATTCTTAGTGGAGATCGGTTGTGCATTCGGCGCAAACGCGCCTTTTTCCAAGACCATAAGCGGGGCGGAGCGCGCTTTCAACCACACTCGGGACTCGACCGGGAGCGACTGGGGAAGACAGCGCTCAGGCCGCGGAGTTCAGCGCGTTGCGCAGCACCTCGGGCGCCACGGGCTTGTGCAGGAGGCGGTGGCCGCTCTGCTGGACCTCGGCGATGCGCGCGGGGTCGGTGTCGCCGGTCAGCACCAGGGCAGGCACCCGCACCCCGCAGACGCCGTAGATGTCGCGGATGGCCTGAAGCCCCGTCCGGCCCTCGCGCAGGCGGTAATCGGCGACGATCATGTCGGGGCGCTGGCCGAGACTGGTCAGGGTGCCCACCGCCTCATCGGCGGAGACGGCCGCCACCACCTCGTACCCCCACTCCTCAAGCATGGTCCGCATGGAGAGCAGGATGATGGCGTCATCCTCCACCACCACGACCAGACCCTTGCCGCCGTTGGCGGCGGGCTGGGCGGCGGGGCGGCAGGTCTTCATCACCTGACGCGGCGCGACCGACGGCACGGTCAGGCCGAAGGCGCTGCCCCGCCCCGGACGGGAGCGCAGGGTCACTTCGTGGCCGAGCAGCCCGGCCAGACGCCGCACGATGGCGAGCCCCAGCCCCAACCCCTTGCGCCGGTCGCGCTCGGGGTTGGCGAGCTGGGCGAACTCGACGAACACCTCGTCCCGCTTGTCCTCCGGAATGCCGATGCCGGTGTCGAGCACCTCGACCCGCAGGCCGTTGCCGGTGCGGCGGCAGCCGATCAGGATCCGTCCGCTCTCCGTGTAGCGGATGGCGTTCTCCACGAGATTGCGCAGGATGCGCTCGACCAGCGCCGGGTCGCTGCGCGTCCAGCCGTCGGTGGGGACGTGGCGCAAGGCGATCCCCACCTCCGCCGCGCGGCCCCGGTACTCGTCGGCCAGACGCTGGAGCAGGGGACCCAGCGCGAATTCCGTCACCGCGGGGGTGACCACCCCGGCATCGAGCCGCGACACGTCCAGCAGGCTGTCCAGCAGCGTGCGCAGGCCGTTCAGCGACTCGCTCATGCTGGCCAGCAGGGGGGAGGCGGGATGGCCGTCGAGCCGGTCGGACAGTGCGTGCGCGAAGAAGAACAGCGACTGCACGGGCTGGCGCAAATCATGGCTGGCCGCGGCGAGGAACTTGGTCTTGGCCATGTCCGCCCGTTGGGCCTTGTCGCGGGCGGCCAGCGCCTCCTCGCGGGCGCGTTCCGCCTCCGCCTTGGCGCGGTGCAAGGCGTCCTCCGCCGCCTTGCGGGCGGTGATGTCGCGCATGATGCCGGTGAACAGGCGCTGCCGCCCGTCGTGCCATTCGGCCACCGACAGTTCCAGCGGGAAGAGGGAGCCGTCCTTGCGCCGGCCCTCGACCTCGCGTCCGATGCCGATGATCCGCCGCTCGCCCGTCTCGCGGAAATGCGCCATGTATCCGTCATGGGCGGAGCGGTGCGGCTCCGCCATCAGGATGCGGACGTTCGCGCCGACGGCCTCTTCCGCGCCGTAGCCGAAGGTCGTCTCGGCGGCCCGGTTGAAGGACTGGATGGTGCCGGTCTCGTCGATCACGACGATGGGGTCCACCGCGGTGTCGACGACGGCGCGGTAACGCGCCTCCTGCCCCGCCGCGCGCTCCGCCGAGCGGCGCCGGTCGATCAGGACGGAGAGCAGCCCCAGCGAGAGGATCAGCAGCGTCCCCACCCCGGTCCCCACAGCCAGGGACGGGGTGGACAGCACGAGGCCGAGGTCGTCGCCGGCCGGGACGGCCTCCGCCACGATGGCGTGACCCATGGCGTTCTCGGTGGCGCTGGCGGCCGCCATGCCGACGTAATGCATGCTGACAACGGCGGCGCCGAGCACCAGCGCACCGGACAGGCGCTGCATGGGGCTGGCGGTGCGGAAGGCGAGCCAGAGCGCGGCCGTGGAGGCGGCCACGGCGATGACCACCGACGCGACGACCAGCAGCGCGTCGTAGATCAGCGGCACCGGCAGTCTCATGCCGGCCATGCCGACGTAATGCATGGCGACGATCCCGAAGCCGGTCAGCAGACCCGCCGCCGCCAGGGTCGTCCGGCCGCCCCCGCCGTGCGCCACGGCGAACAGCCCGGTCCCAGACACCCCGACCGCCAGGAGAAAGGATAACGCGGTCAGCAGGATGTCGTAGGACACCGGCACGGGCATGCGCATCGCCATCATGCCGATGAAGTGCATCGACCAGATCCCCGCCCCCAGGGCAAGCGCCGCGGCGCCCAGCCAACCGTTCCGTCCCCGCCCGGCTTCCCGCGCGTGGGAGGCGAGGTCCAGGGCCACATAGCCGCCGAAAGAGGCCACGACAACGGACAGCGCAACGAGGTAAGGATCGTAATGGCCGAGCACGATGGGGCGCACCGAGAGTGGACGAAGGGACGGACGCGCAATGGCAGAAACGTTAGATAGTGGAAATCCGCGGCGAACCCAAGCCGGCGAAACGCCCCTGTACGCCTGACGAAAGACCTAATGGCTACCTCGAACGGAAATTCCTCCTCTCGGACTTTGGATCGGGGCTTGGGGGGGAGGCTGGCGGGGTTGCTCCGCCGCTTCTTGCTGCGCCCCCTGCTGACCGTCGCGGCGCTGGGCTATTTCCTGATCGACGCGGTGGCGTTGGAGGCGTTGCGCCCGCTGGCCGCCTGGATCGGGCGGCAGCGCTTCGCCGAACGGCTGGCGGCGCGCATCCGTCGCCTCGGCCCCTATCCGACCCTGGCGCTGTTCGTGGTCCCGCTGGTGGTCCTGGAGCCGCTGAAGCCGGTCGGCCTGTACCTGATGGGGACCGGGCACGCGGTCCAGGGCGCCCTGCTGCTGGGGGCCGTGGAACTGGTGAAGGTCACGCTGGTGGAGCGGCTGTTCCACATCGGCAAGGACAAGCTGCTGACCATCCCAGCCTTCGCCTGGTGCTACGTCCAGGTGGTGCGCTGGCTGGCCTGGCTGACCGCCCTGCCGCCCTGGCAGGCTGCCAAGCGGGTGGTGGGGCGGGTGCGCACGACGATTCGCCCGGCGCTGGAGGTGGTCCGCGGCTGGGCGCGGACGCTGCGCGGCCGTCTGCGCGCTGTGTCGAAAAGAGGGTAACCCTGCCCTGCGCTTGCCGCCTCCTGCGGGCAGCCTCATATCTATGCGGTTTTGCAGATCGTTCCAAGGCCAACCCGTGCGTTTTCTCCCTCTGACCTTCGCCCTTTTCGTCGCCTTGGCGGCCCCCGCCGCCCTCGCCGCGGGCAAGTCCGGCTCCGTCTCCTCGCGCGAGTCGCGCATGGCCGACTGCGAGGCGGCGGAGAAGGGCGACGCCGAGGCGGCCTACCGCATGGCGCGGCGCTTCCTGTTCGGCGTCGGGGTGAAGCGCGACCAGCGGGTCGGCACGGCGTGGCTGCGCGCCGCGGCGTCGCGCGGCCACAAGGAGGCGCGGCGGCTGGTTGCCTATGTGCCGGGCCGCATGGGCCATGTCCGCCCCTGGTGCCGCCCTGGCGCCGCCCCGCTGCGCGAGGCGCTGCCCCCGCCGCCGGAGATCATCGCGCTGGTCCACAAGACCGCGCCCCAGTACGGGCTGGACCCGGCGCTGGTCATGGCGGTGATCCGGGTTGAGAGCGCCTTCCGCTCCGACGCGGTGTCGCCGAAGGAGGCGGCCGGGCTGATGCAGCTCATCCCCGACACGGCGGAGCGGTTCGGCGTGTCCGACGTCTTCGACCCCGCCCAGAACATCCGCGGCGGCGTGCGCTATCTGCGCTGGCTCTTGGCCTATTTCCAGGGGGACGTTACGCTGGCCCTTGCCGGCTACAACGCGGGGGAGCGCGCCGTCGACCGCTACCGGGGCGTTCCGCCCTATGAGGAGACGCGGAACTACGTGCGCGCCATCCGCCGTCTGTACGACGCGCCGCGGCATCCCTTCGACGCCGCGGCGGCGGAACCGTCGCCCATGGTCGTCCGGCAGGCGGCGGAGCTGGCGAAGCCCGGCAAGGGCTGAGAACGAACCAACAGGGGAGGGGCCACCCGTGCCGATGTCCGAACGCAGCTTTCTCGGCCTCAGCGCGGCGGGGTTCCACCGCGTCGCCTACACCCAGTGGGGGCGCGAGGACGCGGCCCGCACCGCCGTCTGCGTGCATGGCCTGACCCGCAACGGCCGCGATTTCGACGCGCTGGCGCTCGATCTGGCCGACCGCTACCGCGTCGCCTGCCCGGATGTGGTGGGGCGCGGCAAGAGCGGCCGGCTGAGCAACCCGACGCTCTACGGCTACCCGCAATACTGCGCCGACATGGCGGCGCTGATCGCCCGGCTGGGGGTGGAGTCGGTGGATTGGGTCGGCACCTCGATGGGCGGGCTGATCGGCATGCTGCTGGCCGCCCAGCCCGACAGCCCGATCCGCCGTCTGGTGGTCAACGACATCGGCCCCTTCATCCCGAAGGCGGGCTTGCAGCGCATTGCCGATTACGTCGGCAAGGACCCGGTGTTCGAGGATCTGGCGGCGGTCGAATCCTACCTGCGCTTCGTCCTGATGGGCTTCGGGCGGCTTTCCGACGAGGCGTGGCGCCACATGGCCGAGCACAGCGCCCGCCTGCGTCCGGACGGCTGCTACGGCCTCGCCTACGACCCGGCCATCGCCGAGGCCTTCAAGGCGCAGCCGATGGAGGACGTCGATCTGTGGGCCGTCTGGGACCGCATCCGCTGCCCGGTTCTGGTGCTGCGCGGCGCCATCTCGGACATCCTTCCGGCGGAGACGGCGGAGGAGATGACCCGCCGCGGCCCCAAGGCCCGTCTGGTGGAGTTCGCCCACACCGGCCACGCCCCGGCGCTGATGACCGGGGACCAGATCGCCGCGGTGCGCGACTTCCTGCTGGAGGATTGACGGAGGTACCCCCGCATACGGCCCGCAAGCGGGCTGGATATGGCGGCGATCCTGCCATAGCATGAATGGTACGGTTGCGCCGCAACGATGGTCCGGAGGCCCGACGCCATGAGGGGTTTCGCCGCGCTTGTCCTGTTGCTGTCTTTCGTCTCAGGACCGGTCCAGGCCCGCGATGCGCTGGACTGGCTGGCGCGGGAGCCGGTGACTCTGCTCGACTGGGGCATGACCCGGCTGCGCGGCGACCTGCACGACACGGTGGACGGGCTGTCCCGCGATCTGCGGACGGAGGTGTCGCGCAGCGGCGTCTTCTACCGCTTCCAGGATCGGCGGATCGTCGCCTACGCCAACTTCGTCGATCTGCCGCGCAACCGGACCGAGGACGTGTGCAGGGATGTCTACACCCGGCTGGCCGGCGCGCTGGTCCGCGGCGGGCCGCAGGGGGCCGGCGGGGCGGCTTGGTATCTGGAGAGCGTGTTCAGCCATGACTCGCAGGGCGGTGACCGGCCCCAGGACCTGGGCGACCAGCTGGCCGACAAGGTGGTGTTGCAGGTGACCATCGGGCCGAAGCCGTCCCAGGCCTTCGACGACGGGCGCCGCATCACCTGCACCGGCCGTCTCGACGCCGCGCCGGAGAACATCGCGCTCAAAAGCGAAGGGTGACGATGACGCGCGGCAGATGACGGCGGGCCCGCGCCGTCCTATAAGTGCGGCCATGACCGACGCCACGCCCGATTCCGCCCCCATGTCTGGCCCCATGCCCACCGCTTTCGACCCGCAGGCCCTGCCGCCGCTGCGCGAGGTGATCGCCCGCTTCGGGCTGGACGCCCGCAAGGCGCTGGGACAGAACTTCCTGCTCGACCTCAACCTGACGGGGCGCATCGCCCGCTCGGCGGGCGACATGACCGGCGTGACGGTCGTGGAGATCGGACCCGGTCCGGGCGGGCTGACCCGTGCCCTTCTGGCCACCAAGGCGAAGCAGGTCATCGCCATCGAGCGCGACCACCGCTTCATCGAGGCATTGCAGGACGTGATCCAGGCGGCGGACGGGCGGCTGTCCATCGTCGAGGGCGACGCGCTGGAGGTCGATCCCATCGCGATCGCGCCGGCCCCGCGGGCCATCGTGGCGAACCTGCCCTACAATGTGGCGACGCCGCTGCTGATCGGCTGGCTGGGGCGGATCGAGGAGTTCGTCAGCCTGACGCTGATGTTCCAGAAGGAGGTCGCGGACCGTCTGGTCGCCAAGCCGGGCAGCAAGGCCTATGGCCGCCTGTCGGTGATCACGCAGTGGCGGTCGGACGCGCGGGTGCTGTTCAACCTGCCGGCCAAAGCCTTCACCCCGCCGCCCAAGGTGGAATCCACCATCGTCCACCTGACCCCGCGCGCCAACCCGGAGCCGGCGGAGTGGAAGGCGCTGGAGCAGGTGACCGCCGCCGCCTTCGGCCAGCGCCGCAAGATGCTGCGCCAGAGCCTGAAGAGCCTGGGGAACGCGGAGGCGCTGCTGGCCGCCGCCGGCATCGAGCCGACCGCGCGGGCAGAGGAGGTGGATGTGTCGGGGTTCGCGGCGCTGGCGCGGGCGTATCGGGGGAGATAGGTCTTTGCCCCCTCCCTAACCCTCCCCCGCTGACGCAGGGGAGGGGATTGAATTCCC
>NZ_WHOR01000277.1:0-7399 GCF_013340925.1 Azospirillum formosense | reverse complement strand
GGACAGCGCCCCTCCCGCCGGTCGGCGGTGCGGCGGGGGCGCGGCGCCAGCGCCAGATCGAGATCGTCCAGCAGCGCACCGCCGTCGAGCCGCTCCAACAGCCGGCAGCGCTTCGGCCCCAGCCACGCCCGCGCGCCGTTGGCGGTCGCCGCCAGGAAGAAGGCCAGCCCGAGGCCGAAGGTGGAATCGCAGCGCGGCAGTCCGCCGCGCAGCTCCTGCGCCGCCCGCGGGTCCAGCGCCTCCACCACCGCCAGCAGATGGCCGACCTCGGCGACCGCATCCGGCATGAGCATACCCATCAGTAAACGACGACCATCAGTACACGACGGCGTCCGCCTCATCCGATTGCGGAAGGACGATCGCCCCATCGTCGGCCATGGCCTTGGCGACCTGCACGATCTCCGCCTGCGCCTCGTTGACGTCGCGCATGCGCACCGGCCCCATGTTCTCGATCTCGTCCTGGAGGATCATGCGGGCGCGCTCGGACAGGACGGACAGGAAATGGTCGCGCTGCAGCGCCTCCGCCCCCTTGAGAGCGATGGCGAGCTGGCCGGTGTCGCAGCGCCGGATCACCGCCTGCAACGACACCCGGTCGAGCCGCAGCAGATCCTCGAAGGTGAACATGAGCTGGCGGATGCGGTGGGTCGAATCCGGCATCACCGCGTCCAGATCGGTGAAGATGTCCGCCATGGTGTCGCGGTCGATGCGGTTGAAGATGTCGGCCATCCGTTCGTGCGTGTCGGCGCCGTGGGTGCGCGCGTAGTTCGCCATGAACTCGTTGTGCAGGATGGATTCGATGTCCAGCAGCACCTCGCGCTGCACGGATTCGATCTGGATCATCCGCTCGATCACCTCCAGCCGCAGCGCCGGGGACAGCAGCGGCAGCACCTTGGCGGCGTGGTCGCTGCGCATGCGCGACAGGATGACCGCCGCCGTCTGCGGGTACTCGCCCGCCAGATAGGTGGCGAGCACGCCCTCGTTCACGTTGGACATCTTCTCCCACATGGTGCGGCCGGCCGGGCCGCGGATCTCGCCCATGATCTCCGACACGCGGTCGTCGGGCAGGAAGCGGGAGAGCATGCGCTCCGTGCTGTCGTAGGAGCCGACGACGGAGCCGGTGTTGGCGAAGCGCTCCGTGAAGCTGCGCAGCAGCGCCTCGACGAGGTTGGAGGTGACGTTGCCCAGGCTGGCCATGGCGCGGCTGACCATACGGATCTCGTCGTCGTCCAGCTTCTCCATCAGGCGGGAGCCGCGCTCCTCGCCCAGCGCCAGGAAGATCACCGCGGTCCTCTCCGACCCGCTCAGGCTCTTGAAATTGTCTCGGATCTTGATCGGCATGCCCATGCTGGCACCTCAGAAGAAGCGGTCGGCGGTCAGGGTGGAGTGGTCGGAGTCGTCATCCCGCTCCAGCGGGCGGTCGCCCTGCAGGCGGTCGTGACGGAAGGCGTTCGCCAGGACGCTGCCGGCGACCAGCACCATGCGGTGCGGCACCAGCGGGTTTGGGTCGAGCGCGTTCAGGAGGGTGACGACGGCCGTCTCGTCGTCCACCGTGACGCCCCGCCGCCGGGCGAAGGCGGTCACGCTGTCGGCCATCCCCGACGCCCCGGCGGGGGGTGCGGCGGGCGGCGCCGACAGGCCGGCGGAGAGGATGGCGGGCAGCAGCCGGGACTCGGTCATCGCGTCAGGTTCCCCCATAGGAGCGGATCAGGCTGTTGGCGATCAGGAACCAGCCGTCGGTCAGCACGAAGAAGATGATTTTGAAGGGCAGCGCGATCATCACCGGCGGCAGCATCATCATGCCCATCGCCATCAGCACCGCCGCCACCACCATGTCGATCACCAGGAAGGGCAGGAAGATCAGGAAGCCGATCTCGAAGGCGCGGCGCAGCTCCGACAGCAGGAAGGCCGGGACCAGCACGCGCAGGTCGGCGGTGGCCGCCGTCTTCGGCTGCTCCGCCTCCGGCTTGCCGGTGAAGCCGGCGAAGGCCGACAGATCCTTGTCCCGCACCTGGGAGGCCATGAAGTTGCGGAAGGGTTCGACCATCCGCTCCAGCCCCTGCTCCTGGGTCACCTGCTCGTTCAGCATGGGGCGCAGCCCGTCCTGCCACGCCGCGTCGAAGACCGGCCCCATGATGTGGAAGGTCAGGAACATGGCGAGGCTGATCAGCACCATGTTCGGCGGCGACTGCTGAAGCCCCAGCGCGGAGCGCAGCAGCGACAGCACGACGATGATCCGGGTGAAGGAGGTCGCCATGACCAGCAGGCCCGGCGCCACGCTGAGCACCGTCAGCAGGACGATGCCCTGGATGACGCGCCCGGACAGCGACCCGCTCTCCCCGGTGGCGCTGCCGAGCGCGCTGCCGATGGAGGACAGGTCCAGCCCGCTGCCCTGCGCCCAGGCCGCCACGGGAAACAGCGCGGCGAAGGCCAGGGCAAGGGCGGACGGAAGCAGGCGTCGGATCATGGCAGGACCCCGTGGATGCGGCACAAGGGGGTCAATCGATCGCCAGATCGGTGCGCACGATCTCGGTCAGCGTGACCCCCAGCCGCTGGTCCTCGACGATCACCACCTCGCCGCGGGCGACCAGTCGGTGGTTCACCAGGACCTCCACCGGCTCGTCCACCTTGCGCTCCAGCTCCACCACGGCGCCGCGGCCGAGCTTCAGGAGCTGCGCCACCAGCATGCTGGTGCGGCCCAGCACCACCTGCACGTCCACCGGGACGTTGTAGATGGCGTTCATCGAGCCGCCCGCGATTGCCGCGGCGGGGATGCCGGCGGCGTCCTTCTCGGCGGGCTTGGCGTCATCTTCCAGGACGTCGAGGTTCAGTGGGGCCATGATGCGGTGCTTTCCGTGTCGGTGAAGAGGTCATGTTCGGTGGACAGGGCGGCCAGCGCGCGGTCGCACAGGCCGTCGACGGCGCGCTCCACCGCCGCGGGGTCGTAGCGCAGGCCCCCGGCTTCCCAGGCGGCGTCGAGTCCGCCGGGCGGCAGGGATGGGTCGGCGACGACCTCCAGGGCGCCCTTGAAACCGGTGGATTCCGGGTCGGCCAGCCGGGCCCGGACGGGTTCCGCCAGATCGGGATGGACGCGCAGCCGCAGCCGAGGCGACCCGCCGGCCAGCCGCAGGGCGTCCACGGCGAGCCGTTCGGTCTCCGCCGCGCCGATCCGCTCCAGCAGCGCCGGGGCGAGGCGGCGGACGAGCGCCAGCATCACCGCCGACCCTTGCGCCTCCACCCCGCGCAAAGCGTCGGCGAAGCGGTCGTCCAGCGCGGCCAATTGCTCGTCGAGGTGGGAGAGCGCCTGCGCCAGCGCGGCGTCGGTGCGGGCCGCGGTCTCCGCCGCCCCCTCGCGCCGGCCCTGCTCCACGCCCTCGGCGAAGGCGCGGACCTCGGCGCCGTAGACGGCGGCCTGGAGGTGGCGTTCGGAATGGACGATCGCGTCGAGCGGGTCGACGGGGTCCGGCTCGGGAGCGGCGCCGAACTCCGCCGCCGCCTGCGCCGCCACCTGCGCCGCAGCCTGGGCCGTGCTGTCGAAGCGCTGGTCGAAGCGGTAGCGCGGGTAGCCCATCAGACCGCCTCCTCGTAGAGCCAGGAGCGCAGGATGTCGATCGCCTCATCGGGATACTGGTCGACGATGTCGCCCAGCCGGCGGATGGAGGAGGCGCGCACCCGGCCCTCCACCGTGCGCAGCTCGATGAGCTGGTCCATCGTCTCCTCGATTCCCGGCAGGGCCGCCGCCGGCTCGCCCGCGTCGGTGAGCTGGGCTGCCTGCATGGCGGGATCGCCGCCCATGGCCGGACCGGTGAGCTGCGGCATCGCCGCTCCAGCGGCCAGCGCCGGCGCGGGCGTCTCCGCCGCCACCGGCTCCGGCGCCGGGAAGACGCGGCGGATCAGCGGGCGCAGCCCCAGCACGATCAGCAGCCCGCAGAGCACCAGCAGGATCACCCACTGGATCAGCGTCATCACGTTGCGGCTGAGCGTGTCGACGATCTCCGCCATCGGCTCGCGGGCGCCCAGCTCGGGGGCGAGGTTGACGAACTCCAGGTTGTCGACGGTGACCCGGTCGCCGCGCGCCTCGCTGAAGCCCATGGCGGAGCGCACCAGCTCGGTGATGCGCTGCAACTCCTCGGGCGAGCGGGCCTCGTAGCTGCGGGTGCCGTCCTGCGCCGTCGCCCAGGTGCCGTTGACCAGCACGGCGACGCTGACCCGGCGGATGTCGCCCGGCTCGATCACCGTTTCGCGGGCGACGTTGGAAATCTCGTAATTGACCGTCTCCTCCTGGCGCTTGGAGTCGGAGGAGGAACGGTTGTTCTGGGTCTGGGCGCGGACCTCGCGCTGCGGCAGGTTCTGCTCGGCGGTGACCGGCGGCTCGCCCGTGCTGTCCAGGCTGCGGTCCTGCTCCTGCACCGTCTGGGTGGAGCGGACGACCTGGCTGTTCGGGTCGAAGCTCTGGCTGCGCACCACCTCGCGCTTGGTTTCGACGTCGACAGCAACCTGAACGCGAACATTGCCCTGCCCCAGCCGGGCCACCAGCATCTGCTCGATGGCGCGGGAGATGCGCGTCTCGTGCCCGGCGCGCAGCCCGTCCACTTTCGCCGAGGACCGGGCGTCGCCGTCCTCCTCGGTCAGCAGCACCTCGCCGGAGGCGTCGAGCACGGTCACCGCGCTCGGCTTCAGGTTGGGCACGGCGGCGGAGACGAGGTGGCGGATCGACAGCGCCTGCCGCCGTTCCAGCGGCGCCCGGCCCCGCATGCGCACCACGATGGAGGCGGTCGGGGTGGGGGCGGCGCGCGAGAACTCCTCGCGGTCGGGAAGGACGATGTGGACCCGCGCCGCCTCGATGCCGGACAGCGTCTCGATCGTGCGGGCCAACTCGCCTTCCATGGCGCGCAGCCGGTTCATCCGCTGCATGAAGCTGGTGATGCCCAGCGGCTTGTCGGTGTCGAACAGCTCGTAGCCGATGCCGCCGCGCGACGGCAGGCCCTTCTCGGCCAGCAGCATGCGCAGCCGCGGCACCTCGGCCTCCGGCACCTGGACGGCGGTGCCGTCGAAGGCGGCGGACACCGGCACCCCCATGGCCTCCACCGCCTTGACGATGCGCCCGGCCTCCGCCGGTTCCAGCCCGGTGTAGAGCGGCGTCATGTGCGGCCGCGACAGCAGCACCGCCATGGTGGCGACCGCCAGGACGATGCCGACACCCGTGCCGGCCAGCACCAGAAGGCGCGTGCGCCCAAGCGTCCGCAGATTGTCGATCAGTCCCGTCACGACACCCGCACCTTTAAAGTTTCCGAAAAGCGGGGACCGTAATGTTCACCCCGTGAGCCTTCACAACCTACCGGGATGACTTTTAAGCGGAGTAAAAGCCGCGAAGATCGACCGGAAGGAAGTCGCTAAAACTTGATCGTTTAAAACAGTATCTCAAATTTTCGGTATTTTGGAGGCGCCGGCCGCGATGAATACAGATGCTGGAAAGGCAAGGACGGGAACGCCGGGCCGGCAGCGGATGTACGTCATCGTGCTGCCGCTGGCCCGGCTGGCGCTGGGTGCTGCCGCCCTGTGCGGCGTCGCCGCGGCCGGGTTCGGCGGCTACTGGATGGCCGTCGGGCCGGACGGGGTGGCGCGGCTGTTCGAGGGCACGCCCATCGCCGAGCCGGCCCAGGCGACGCTCGACATGCCGGAGCTGCTGGTGAACCTGCGCCCCGACACGCCGTCGCGCTTCATGAAGATCGGGGTGACGCTGGCGCTGGCGCCCAAGGACCGCGGCCGGGTGGAGCAGGCGATGCCCCATCTCGTCAACGCCCAGCAGGAGTTCCTGCGCAACATCGACCAGCACGACCTGCGCGGCTCCGCCGGTCTGCTGCGGCTGCGCGGGGAACTGCGCCGCCGCTTCAACCTGATCCTCGGCCCGGACACGGTGTCCGACGTCCTGCTGCGCAGCCTTCTCACCCAATAGCCGACCCAGAGGAACGGATGAGCACTCCCATCGACACGGACGACGGCAGCGGCGACCATGAGGGCGGCACCGGGGACGATCTCGACTGGGGCCTGGACGCCGGCTCCGGCGGGTCCGAGGCCGCCGCCCTGATGGCCGACACCAAGGAGCTGAGCCAAGAGGAGATCGACCGCCTGCTGAACTTCGCCGTCGGGCCGCAGACGGAATCCGCCGGGCAGACCCGCGCCATCGAACGGCTGGTCAGCACGACGACGGTCAACAAGGACCGGCTGCCGATGCTGGACGTGGTCTTCGACCGCATGGTCCGGCTGCTCAACACGTCGCTGCGCCAGTTCTCCTCGACCAGCGTGGAGGCCAGCCTGCTGCGCATCGACTGGCTGCGCTACAACGAGTTCCTCGACACCATCGAGCTTCCGGCGCTGGTCGGCGTCGCGCGGGCGGAGCAGTGGGACAACCACATCGTCGTGTCGGTCGACAGCGCGCTGATCTACTGCATGATGGACGTGCTGCTGGGCGGACGGCGCAGCCGCGCCCGGCGCATCGACGGGCGCACCTACACCTCCATCGAGCGCAAGATCACCGAGCGGCTGATCCGGGTCATCCTCCAGGATCTCAGCCAGTCCTTCGACCCGATCACGCCCATCGACTTCACCTTCGACCGGCTGGAGACGAACCCGCAATTCGCCACCATCACCCGCGCCACCAACGCGGTGATCCGCGTGCGCATCGCGGTGGAGGTGGAGCGCCGTGTCGGCCATGCCGAGGTGGTCATCCCCTACGCCACGCTGGAGCCGGTGCGCGGCAAGCTGGTGCAGACTTTCATGGGCGAGAAGTTCGGCCACGACACGGTGTGGGAAAGCCACCTGAAGGCCGAGCTGATGCGCGCCAAGCTGGACCTCGTCGCGGTGCTGCAGCAGACGCAGGTCTCGCTGGGCGAGGTGCTGAACTGGGAAAAGGGCACCTCGCTGAAGCTGCGCATCGACCCCGACGCGCCGGTGGTTCTGCAAAGCAAGACCACCCCCCTCTTCGCCGGCCACATGGGCCAGCGCAACGGCAACATCTCCGTCAAGATCGACACCGACCTGGAGACCAAGCAGGAGCTGATCGATGGTCTCATTCCTCATTGACGCCGTTCTGGCGGTCATGCTCGTCACCGCCACGGTGTTCCTGGTGATCGTCAACAAGCGGCTGAAGGTGATGCGCTCCAGCCAGGCCGAGATCGGCGCGCTGATCGGCACCTTCTCCAAGACCATCGACGAGACGGAGGCCTCGGTGCAGCGGCTGGTCGCCGCCGCGACGGAGGCCTCGGCCAAGCTGTCCGACGGCCTCGACCGCGCCAAGGGCGTGACCGAGGAGGCGGCGCTGGTGCTCGGCTCCTGCGAGCGGGCGTCCAAGCGCATCGAGGCGTCCGTGCAGGAGGCCCGCGCCCTGGTCCGCCGGCTGGAG
>NZ_WHOR01000276.1:0-7428 GCF_013340925.1 Azospirillum formosense | reverse complement strand
AAAGAGACGGGCCCCCCCCGCAGCGCGCGGTCGGACAACACCGCGAGCGGGCCCGTGCCGGGGGGGACCGCCTCATGCTCGCGACCCCGCTGCCCCCCCCCCTGGCCGTCGAGGGGCGCCTCCCCGTCGCGGCGGCGGCCCTCGCTCCCCGCCTGGCGCAGGTCGGCGCGGGCGGCCTCGGCCTTGACCTCGGCCATCTCGACCTCGGCCCCGCCGATGGACTTCAGCTGCTCCAGCCGGCGACTCTGGCGCACCGTGACGTCGGCGGCGCGCAGATTGGCGCGGGCCGCGTCGACCGCCGCCTGATAATGGCTGCAATCAAAGGCGATGAGCGTCTGCCCCGCCTTGAAGGACTGGCCCGCCTCCACGGTGATCCGCCCGATGCGCCCGGCGATCTCGCTGGAGAGGACGGCGTGCTGCCGTGCCTCGATCAGCGCGCGGACCCCGCCTTCGGGGACCGGCGCCGGGTCGGCGGCGGCAAGCGGCAGGGGAAGCAGCGCGATAGACAGCGCGGCGAGGAAGCGTGAGGGGCGAAAGCGGCACATCATGGCAGAAATTTTCTGCACCCTTTGCTCCGGAAGCGCAACGATCCAGGATCGGCAAGCGGTCCTGTACGCTTATTTGTTTCAGCACAGCACATTGGCACAGCCGAAAGGGGGCGGCGCCGGTGCGCCACCCCGTCGGCATCAACGCGCCGAGGCACGCCCCATCGGGGCCAGCGCGCTCAGCGGCACCGAATAGCCCTTCGCCGTCTCCGACCGGGAGGACGGGCCGTAGGACACCGTCATCGGCGCGGACATGGAGGCAGCCTGCGGCTGCGGCAACTCGGCCACTGTGACGCGTTCCGGCACCGCGGCCTTGCGCTCCGTCGGCTCTTCGTTGCGCGCGGCAACCGGGGCGGCCTTCGAATCGGTCTTCGGTTCGGCCGCCTTCTCAACCGGGGCCTTCTCCCCTGGAGCTTTCTCCGACGTCGTGGTGGCGGGAACCAGCAGATCCTGGAGCCGCGCCGTGCCGCCGGCCTTCTGCTGCCAGGCGCCCAGCCCGTCGGACACCGCCTGACGCAACGTCGTCAGATCCTGGGACGGGACGGCCTCCGGCATCGGATCGACGCCCGCCGACACCATGACGCGGGCGTAGGCGTTCTGCAGGTCGGCGTAGACGAGATCGCGCCGCAGGTCGGAGACGAGTTCCGATACCTCGGCCTGGATCACGCTCATGTCGCCCTGCTGGCCGACCGTGCTGCTGTTGACATACTGCTGCCGGATGCGGCGGTCGATCGCCGCCTGGTCGGCGTTGAGCGAGAACTCCTGCGACAGTTCGCGGAACTGAACCATCGCCACCCGCACCTGGCTCAGCACCGCCACGCTCAGCGCCTGACGGCGGAAGGCGACCAGCTCCTCCTGCGCCTTGGAGAAGGCGTGGGTGTCAGGGGCCGAGGCCAGGGACAGGATGTTCCACGACACCCGCGCCCCGTAATCCGCCCAGCGCTGGTTCAGCAGGAAGCTGTTGCTGTCGTAATGCAGGCCGGCGTTCAGGTCGATGCCCGGCAGCAGCTTCAACAGGGCGCGGTGCGTCTCGTCGGCGGTGATGCGGGCGTTGTAGGACTCCTCCAGCAGCTCCGGTCGGTTCAGGAGCGCATAGGTCTCCAGGGTTTCAACCGAGGCCGTGATCGCCGGCACATCCTTGCCGGTGACGTCCGGCGGCATCTGCAGAGTGAAGTTCTCGCCCGGCGGAAGCCCCATCAGCGCGCCGAGCTGCGACTTGGCGGCGACCAGCTCGCGCCGCAGGGTCTGGAGCTGGCGCAGCGTGTCCACCAGCGCGCGCTGGTAGGACAGGGTCTGGAGCGGGGCCTGAACGCGCTGGGCTTCCATGGCGTTTGCGTTCTTGCGCGCCGCCTCGATGCGCTTCTCCAGCGGCTCGATCCGCTTCAGCAGCCGCTCCGCCGCGACGGCGCGCCAATAGGAGGTGCGCACGTCCTGGAGGATGCCCTGGACGACGCGGCGACGGCGCTCGTCGGCTATCAGGACGAGGTTGGAATTCTGACGGGCGCGCAGGTAGCTGACGCCGAAATCGAGAATGTTCCAGGTGAAGCCCAGGTCGGCGGTCCGACGGTGCCGATCCGTGGCCGTGGTGCTCTCGCCCGTGCGACGGCCAGTGGCGAGGTTGAGGCTCTCCGACCCGGATTCGTTGTTGCGCCCGGTGTAGCCGGCCCCCGCCACGAGGCGCGGCAGCATGTCGAAGCGCGACAGGTCGAGCTGCTGGTTGGCGACCGCCATCTCCATCAGCTTCACGCGTTCGTCGAGGTTGTATTTGATGGCCCGCGCCATCGCCTCGTGCATCGACACCGGGCCGGAGAACGGCTCCTGCGGCGCCATGATGACCGACATATCCTCGCGTATGCGAGACACATTCTCGTCGTCGGTCAAGGGCTTCGGGCTGACGGAACATCCGCTGGCAAGCAACGCCGCGGCTACCAGGGCGAAGGACGCGCGGGCCTTGTGGCCCCGCGGCCGGAGGGAGGAAGCGAACCGGGTCATTCTCGTCGGCAATCCATTTGGCAAGAAAAGCTTAGGCGGGGAAGAAGACGGCAGGGGCACGGGCGGCGCTAGGCCGCCCGGCTTCCCGGAGGGACATGCGAGGTGAGCGCGGCGAGCAGCGCTGCGGTCTGGGCGTCGGCAGCACCATGGATCTGAGCCACCTGCCGGGAAAAGGCCGGGCGAGCCAGCGGAGATCCGTCGAGGTCGGCGCGGGGTCCAGGAGTTTGCCCCGAACCATCCGCTCCGGCCGGTGCATTGCCCGGATCGCCGCCCGCCGGCGCATCGCCGGTCGGTGACTGTCCTTGCCCCTGAGGCTGGCCTTGCGGTCCACCCTGGCCCGCGGGCCGGTTGACCGGCGCGTTCTCGATCGTGGAGCCGGGCCCCGCCGGGCCGCCGGGCCGGTTGCCCGGTGCGCCGCTGAGTCCACCGGGAGCGGAACCGGGGCCGCCGGGAGCCGTGGTGCTGCCCGGCGCACCGCTGGACGCCGTTCCGGTCGGGCCGCCGCCGTTCAAGCCGCCATTCCCTGTCCCGGTGCCCGTTGCCGCACCACCAGTCATGGGTCCACCTGCCGCCGGTCCTCCCGTGCCGAGACCCGCACCCGGGCCACCGCCCGCCGGGGCTCCACCGAACGAACCGCCGCCGACACCGGAGCCGACGCCAACGCCACCGGAAGCGGTGCCCCCAAAACCCGACCCGCCACCGATGCCGCCACCCAGCCCACCGCTGGCCAAGCCGCTGCCGCCACTGACGACGCCGCTCAACCCGGATCCGGCGGACCCGCCACCCAGAACCCCGCTGGACGAACTCGCCGTGCCGCCACTGGACGGAGAGCCACCCATGGCCGAGATCGTGATCGAGCGCCCGGCGTCGCTGTTGGACGAGTTGCCGAGGTTGCCGATGGTGATCGAGCGCCCGGCGTCCGTGCTGCTGTTCCCGTTCCCGACACCGCTCCCGATCGACGAGTTGGTGATGACCCGGCCCGCGTCGCTGCTCATCTGCAGGCTGGGCAGGGTCGGCGCGGTACCCAGCGTCGGCCCGACGGTCTGCGTAATCCCGATCCCGGCGGCCGTAGCGACCGCAGAGTTCGACGAGGACGCCGCCGTCGTCGTGTTCCCGGTGGAAGCCGCCGCCGCCACGACCGGCGGTGGCGGTGGCGGAGCCACCGTGTAGGTGGTCGTACCGGCGTTGCCGGTGTTGCCCACCGCATCGCTCGCCTTGGCCGCGATCACATAGCTGCCGACGCTCAGGTCGGTGGCCAGGGCAAGTTGCCAGACGCCCGCCGCGTTGGCGCGCGCCGTGCCGACCGGTTGCCCATTGACCGTCACGCTGACCAGGCTGTTCGCCTCGGCGGTGCCTTGCACGACCGGCGTGCTGCCGGCGGTGGTGTTCAGCGCCACGGTGGGGGCGAGCGGCGGCGTGGTGTCGATGGTCAGGGTAGTGACGGCCGACAGACCGCTGACGTTGCCGGCCTTGTCGGTCGCCTGCACCTGGACGCTGTGCGTACCGTCGGCCAGCGCCGCCGCGAACTGGAAGGTCCAGGCGCCGTTGGAATCGGCAACCGCCGTTCCGGCGACCTTGCCATCGACCAGCACGTTCACCGTGCTGCCGGCCTCCGTCGTCCCGGCGAGTGAGGGCTTGGCGATGCCGGAAATCAACTCGCCCGCCGCCGCGCCGGCGACGGTGGCGCTGGTCACCGACGGAGCGGGCGCCCCCGGCACCGCGGTGTCGATCACCACGGTCAACGCGTCGGACGGATCGCTGACGATGCCGAAGCGGTTGGTCGCCGTGGTCGTGATGCTGTGCGTGCCATCGGTCAGGGGCGTCTGGAGGCGATGAACCCAGAAGCCGTTCTCGTCGGCCACGGTGGTCCCGACCGCCTGACCGTCCACCAGCACGGTCACGGTGGCATTCGCCTCCGCGGTGCCGGACAGCGTCGGCCTCGTCACGTTGGTCAGCCGGTCCGTCGCCGACATCCCGGAGTCGGACAGGCCGCTCAGCGCCGTCCCGACCGGCTTCGCCGGGATCGGAGTGTCGATGCGCACTTGGCTGGTGTCGCCGACGCCCTTCAGGGTCGTCACCAGCGGTCCCTGGGCCGCGTCCATCACGGTCGAGCCGTTCAGCGCCAGCCCCAGGACCGCGATGCCCTGCGGCGCGCGGTCGCCGACCGGAACGACATAGTCGAACCGCAGCAGCGTGCTGGTGCTGCCCGCCGCGTTGTACGTGGCGTTCCGGATATCGCTTCCAACCGCCAGTTCCAGAACGGGGTTGCCGCCGCTGATGATGGACGCTTCGCTGAGCTGCACGAAGAAGCTGACCGTCTCGCCCGGCAGATAGGTCCGCGCCGGGGGAGGCGTGACGCTGACCACCGACGGCGGCGTGCGGTCCACCGTCACGCTGCGGGTCGCCTGGGTGGGATTGCCCGCCGCGTCGGTGAGGCTTGCGGTCACGGTGTAGCTCGTGCCGTCGGTCAACGCCAGCAGGTCGGTGGAGGGGACCGTCAGGCTCCAGGTGTTGTTGGTCACCGTCGTGCTGTAGGTCTTGCCGTTCAGCGTCACCGTGACCGTCCGGCCATTCTCGACACCGTTGGTGACGCCCGACACCGTCTGCCCCACGGCGCTGTCCGCCGCGTTCAACACATTGTCGCCCGCCACCGTGGCGATGGCGAGGGTCGGCGGCGTGCGGTCGACCGTGACGTTGCGCGTCGCCTGGACCGCGGCGTTGCCCGCCACGTCCGCCAGATCGGCAGTGACGGCGTAGGTGCCGCCGTCCGTCAACGCCAGCAGGTCGCCGGAGGGAATGGACAGGCTCCAGGCGTTGTTGGTCACCGTCGCACTGTAGGTCTTGCCGTTCAGCGTCACCGTGACCGTCTGTCCGTCCTCGACCCCCGTTGCGGTACCGGCCACCGTCTGGGTCACGGCGCTTTCCGCCGCGTTCAGCACGTTGTCAGCGGCCACCGTGGTGATGGCGACGGTTGGCGCCACGCGGTCGAAGGTCACGGTCCGGACGGCGGAGTCGGCGCTCTCCATCCCGGCGATGACCTGACGGACGGTGAAGTCGACCGCGCCGCTGAGGCCGGACACGTCGACGCCGGTGAAGCTGTAGGCGCCCGACGCGTCGGCGGTTGTCGTCGCCACCAGCGTGCCGTTCGCGTAGAGCCGCACCGTCGTGTTGGCGTTGGCGTTGGCGCCGCTGCCAGTGAAGGTGACGCTGCTCGCCTTGGTGATGTTGTCCGAGTTGCTGTTGCCCGTGTCCGACGCGGGCGCGAGGGTCACGGCGCTTCCCAGGGCAGCCGGGGTGATCGAGAGGCTGGCGGTGTCCGTCGCCGCGGAGAAGGCGGAAATCCCGCCGCCGCCCGCGGTCGCCACCTTGCTTCCGGCGGTGCCGCTGGTCTGGTCCCAGGCACGGAAGGTGATCGCGGCGCTGAGGATGCCGGCGTTGGCCCCCGTCGGCTGGTAGTAGAGCCGGTCCGTCGTGCGCAGCAGCAGTGCGCTTCCGCCGTCGTTCACCGTGCCGACCGCGGTCCAGCTGGCGCCGCCGTCCGTGCTGTAGTACCAGATGCCGCCTTCCGAATTGTCCACGCCGACCAGCGCGATGCCCGTGACGGCACCGCTGTCGACGTCGGACACGTTCCCGCCGAGCGCCACCAGGGACGACACGGCGACGCCGACGGCTCCGTTCGGCACGCCTGCGGCCTGGGCAACGCTGGGCAGGGTCAGGACGGTGTCGGTCAGCACCGGGGCGTCGTTCACCGCGGTCACGGCGATCCCCGCCGTCGCGCTGGCGATGCTGAACTGGCCGCCGGCCCCCTGTCCACCGTTCGCGGTGGTGTCGTTGCCGACCGTGGTGCCCGCCGTACCGGCGGTCTGATCCCAGGCTTTGAAGGTGATGCCGTTGGCGACCGGCCCATTGTAATCGGCGTTCGGTACGAAGCGCACACGATCGGTGCTGGCGAGCAGCAGGGCCGACGCGCCAGAGACGCCGGTGATGGTGGTCCAGGTTCCGGCCCCGGTCTTGTATTGCCACGTGCCGTTGCTGCTGTCGATCGCAGTGATCGCGATGCCCAGCGCGTTGCCATCGGCGTCGGTGGCCGAACCGGCGGAGGCCAGGATGGCCGCCACACTGTCGCCGTTGTTGCCGGTGGCGTCTTCGTCGATAGCGGTCAGGCTGCGCGCGTCCGTGCTCAGCACCGGCGCGCTGTTGAGGACGGTGGTGTAGCCCGAGCTCGCCGTTTGCGTGCCGCCCTTGCTATCGCTGGCCGTCACCACCACGCGCAGGTACTTGTGCGCGTCCGAGCTGGTCAGCGTGTAGCTGGAGCTGGTCGCCCCACTGATCGAGGCGGCGTTGGTGCCGTTGGGGTCGTCGGCCCGGTACCACTGGTAGGTGAAGCTCCGGTTGTCACCATCGGCGTCGCTCCAGGTGCCGTCCGTCGTGGTCAGCGTGTTGCCCACCGTCGCCGTGCCCGTCACGTTCGGCACCGCGCTGTTCACCGGCGCGCTGTTGAGGACGGTGGTGTAGCCCGAGCTCGCCGTCTGCGTGCCGCCCTTGCTATCGCTGGCCGTCACCACCACGCGCAGGTGCTTATGGGCGTCCGAGGTGGTCAGCGTGTAGCTGGAGCTGGTCGCCCCGCTGATCGAGGCGGCGTTGGTGCCGTTGGGGTCGTCGGCCCGGTACCACTGGTAGGTGAAGCTCCGGTTGTCACCGTCGGCGTCGCTCCAGGTGCCGTCCGTCGTGGTCAGCGTGTTGCCCACCGTCGCCGTGCCCGTCACGTTCGGCACCGCGCTGTTCACCGGCGCGCTGTTGAGGACGGTGGTGTAGCCCGAGCTCGCCGTCTGCGTGCCGCCCTTGCTATCGCTGGCCGTCGCCACCGCGCGCAGGTGCTTATGGGCGTCCG
>NZ_WHOR01000275.1:0-7527 GCF_013340925.1 Azospirillum formosense | reverse complement strand
ACCCACTTGGACTTTTCGCGCCGTATGGCTAGGTTGGCGCCAACGGCACGATGAGGCGCTCAGTGGACAGCGGGTTCAAGGACGACAGCGACGGCGGGTACGGGATCTTGCGGCGGCTGTCGGCCTGGGGCGTGCACGCCTTCACGGGCAGCGGCGTCGTGCTGGGGCTGCTGGCGCTGCTCGCCGCGGTCAACGGCGAGGCCAAGGCGTGCCTGGGCTGGCTGGGGCTGGCGCTGGTGGTCGACGGTGTGGACGGCACGCTGGCCCGCCGCGCCTCGGTGAAGGAGGTGCTGCCGGGCATCGACGGGTCGGCGCTCGACCTCGTGATCGACTATCTGACCTACGTCGTCGTTCCGGCCGTCTTCCTGTACCGCTTCGGCCTGCTGCCCGACGGGTTCGGCGTGGCGCTGGCCGCCTTCATCATGATGACGTCGCTTTACTGCTTCTCGAACACCGGGATGAAGAGCGGCGACAACTACTTCGTCGGCTTTCCGGCGATCTGGAACGTGGTCGCGCTCTATCTGTGGCTTCTGGCGCTCGACCCGTGGATCAACACCGCGGTGGTGCTGGTCCTCGGGCTGCTGACCTTCACGACGGTGAAGTTCCTGCATCCCTTCCGGGTGCGCCGCTGGATGCGCCTGAATCTTCTGGTCAGCGGCGCGTGGCTGGCCTCCAGCGCGGCGCTGGTGGTCCTGTACCCGGACCGTCCCGACGCCGTCTGGTATGTCTGGCTGGCCAGCAGCGCCTATTACGCGGCGGTCTGCCTGTGGCGGACGCTGCGCGGGCCGGCCGAGGCGTAAGGCGCGCCTCAGGGCTTCTCGGGGGCGGTCTCCCGGTTGATGTCGTCCTTGGCGTCGCGGGCCTTCTGCTGGATGGCTGTGCCGGCGTCCTGCATCATGCGGCCGGCCTCGGCGCCGATGCCCTTGGCGGCCTCGCCCACGCGCTCCGCGGTCTGGTCCACCGCGCGCCCGATCTCCTGGCCGGTCTTCTCCGCCGACTGCTGGTCGTCGCAGGCGGCCAGCAGCGGCAGGGCCAGGAGGGGAAGGGCAAGGACGGCGGTGCGAATCCCGTTACGACGAGCCATGGGATGGTCTCCACAGTTGATCCATGGAGGCGTAACGGTTCATGGGGGCGTTTGGTGCCCGTCCTCCCTCAAAAGCGGGCCCTTCCTCAAAAGCGGGCCGGGCTTCAAAAGCGGGCCCTCCGTCAAAAGCGGGCCTCCGTCAAAAGCGGTAAGAGGCGGTGATCGCGACCACCGGCCAGAAGCGGGCGGCACGGATCGAGTCCTCCACCTCGCGGCGCTGGTCCTCCAGCACGGCGGCGATGGCCGGCGTGGTCGCCACCCCGGGGGCGCTCAGGCTGACCCGCGGCTTGCCCTGGAACAGCACGCCGAGATCCACGCCGACGCTGAAGTTGGGGCTGAACACCGTGCCGTTGTAGCCGATGCCGGCATAGGGGGCGAAGCGGTCGAACTTGGCCTCGCCGTCGAGCTGGCCGGCCTGCTGCGGCGTGACCACCACCCCGCCGAAGCTGCGCGGACCGGACAGGGTGCCGGTCAGGTCGGCCTTGTTGTAGTTGATGCGCGCGCCGCCGCTGATGCGGAAGCCGGTGCCGGCGACCGGGTAGAGGTCCAGCACAGCGCCGAAGCTGCGCAGCTTCACGTCCAGGTCGTAATCGACGCCGGAGATGCCGCGGTCGGTGCTGAAGGTGAACATGTTGCCGCCCAGCCGCAGCCCGAACAGCGGATTCACCCGGTAGCCGGCCTCCAGTCCCAAGCCCAGCGTGCTGGCCTGCGCGCCGACATGGAAGGGGGGCCCGACCGGACCATCCATGGTCTGGGCGGTGGCGGCGGAGGCTCCGGCAACGGCGAGGGCGAAGGCGAGAAGGGCGGCGGTGCGCATGCGGCGTTTCCCCTGGTGCGTCTCGATCGAACGGGGAACGCGGACCAACCGCAAAAGTTGCGGCCGGCGTGGGGCGCCGGCCGCGTTTCAGCTGGCTGTGGCCAAACCGCCACAGCGATGGGTCCTGAGTGCTTAGAACTGATCCTCGCTCAGCGCCATGACCGTGCGGTGGGCGGTCAGGATCGGCAGCAGCAGGCCCGGCCCCTGGGCCAGGATCTGCTCGGCGTAGAAACGGGCGGTGACCAGCTTGGCCTCCAGGAAGGGCGCGTTGGCGCCGGGCTGGCGCAGCCCCTCCAGCGCCTTGGCGGCGGAGCGGGCGAGCATCCAGCCGCCGGCCACCGTGCCCCACAGCTTCAGATAGTTCACGGCCCCCGCCGCCGCGGCGCGCAGGTCGCCGTCGGCCTGGGTCTTCACCACCCAGGCCACCGCCTGCTCCAGTGCGTCCAGACCCGCGGACAGGTTGGTGCGGATCGCCTCCATGTCGTCGCTGGGGATGCTCTCCAGCTCCGCCACCGTGGCGCGCATCTCCGCGATGAAGGTCCGGGCCGACTCGCCGCCGTCGCGGCCGGTCTTGCGGAAGGTCAGGTCGTTGGCGTGGATGCCGTTGGTGCCCTCGTAGATCGGGGTGATGCGGGCGTCGCGGTAATGCTGCGCGGCGCCGGTCTCCTCGATGAAGCCCATGCCGCCGTGGATCTGCACGCCGGTGGAGGCGACGTCGCAGCCGATGTCGGTGCTCCACGCCTTCACGATGGGGGTCAGGATGTCGACGCGGGCGGTGGCGGCGGCGCGCACCGCGGCGTCCTCGTGGTGGCGGGAGACGTCGAGCTGGGTGCCGGCGTAGAGCGCCAGCGCGCGGGCGGCCTCCGTCTTGGCGCGCATGTCCAGCAGCATCCGGCGCACGTCCGGGTGGCGGATGATGGCGACGCCGGAGCCCTTGGGGTCGGCCAGATCCTTGCTCTGCACGCGGCCCTTGGCATAGTCGCGGGCCTGCTGGTAGGCGCGCTCGGCGATCGCCACGCCCTGGATGCCGACGCCGAGGCGGGCGTTGTTCATCATGGTGAACATGTATTCGATGCCGCGGTTCTCCTGGCCGACCAGGAAGCCGATGGCGCCGCCATCGTCGCCGAAGGCCATGACGGCGGTGGGGCTGGCCATGATGCCCAGCTTGTGCTCCAGGCTGGCGCAGCGCAGGTCGTTTCGCGCGCCCGGCGTGCCGTCCGCGTTGGGCAGGAACTTCGGCACGATGAACAGGCTGATGCCCTTGATGCCCGGGGGCGCGTCGGGCAGGCGGGCCAGCACGAGATGGACGATGTTGTCCGTCAGGTCATGCTCGCCATAGGTGATGAAGATCTTCTGGCCGGTGATGCGGTAGGTCCCGTCGTCGGCCCGCACCGCGCGGGTGCGCACGGCGGCGAGGTCGGAGCCGGCCTGCGGCTCCGTCAGGTTCATGGTGCCGTTCCACTCGCCGGCGATCATCTTCGGCAGGTAGAGCGCCTTCTGCTCCGCGCTGGCGTGCTCGGTCAGCAGGTCGACCGCGCCCTGGGTCAGCAGCGGGCACAGGCCGAAGGACAGGTTGGCCGCCTGCCACATCTCGTTCACCGCGAAGGCGACGGTCCAGGGCAGGCCCTGCCCGCCATACTCCGGCTCGAAGGGCAGGCTGTTCCAGCCGCTCTCGGTGAACTGGGTGTAGGCGTCCTTCCAGCCGGTCGGCGTGCGGACCACGCCGTTCTCCAGCACCGAGCCTTCCTTGTCGCCGACCCGGTTCAGCGGGGCGAGAACGCCGGAGGCGAACTTGCCGGCTTCCTCCAGCACGGCGTCCACCAGATCGGGGGCCGCCGAATCGCAGTTCGGAAGCGCGGCGACCGTTTCGAGGCCGACCACCTCGTTGAGGACAAAGCGGAGGTCATCGACCGGAGCGGTGTAGGGAATCATGGATGGAGCGGCCTCCCGTGACCCGATTGTGCGTGCGTTTCTGCGTGCCCGATTGCGCGTGAACACGCCTTGGGCGGTTTACGTGCGCGTCACCATACCGTACCGAATGGTGCATGGCGAGCCTCACCGTCCGACAGGAATATTGGCATCTGGGTTGCGGTGCGAACAGCGCGGCTGCGACGCAGGAGGGGAGGCGAAACTTGGCATCCCGGTTGCATAGGTGGGGCAGCACCGCTCACAGGGGTTCCTCCCATGACCATCGCCTCCGCCCTTGCCCGTCAGGCCGAATCCGCCGTCCAGGCCGCGAAGACCAGCCGCGGGCCGGAGACTGTCGAGGCGGCGGTCCGCAACGCCAGCGCCAAGACCGGGGTCGATTTTTCCTACCTCATGGAAAAAGCTGCCGTGGAGAGCGGGTACCGGACGGACGTGAAGTCCTCCTCGTCCTCGGCGACCGGGCTCTACCAGTTCATCGACAGCACATGGCTGGCGACGATGCGCGACCACGGGGCGGACCACGGCTACGCCAAATACGCCAACGCGATCCAGACGCGCGGCGACGGGCGGCCCTACGTCACCGATCCCGACCTGAAGCGCGAGATCCTCGACCTGCGCAAGGATCCCAACGCCTCGGCCCTGATGGCCGCGGAATACACCCGCGACAACAAGGAGTATCTGGAGGACACGGTCAAAGGGAAGGTCGGCTCCACCGAACTCTACATGGCGCATTTCCTCGGGGCGGGCGGGGCGTCGAAGTTCCTGAACGCCATGCAGGACAACCCCAACCGCGCCGCGAAGGAGCTGTTCCCCGACGCCGCCTCGGCCAACAAGGCGGTGTTCTTCGACAAGGACACCGGCCGGGCCAAGTCGCTGAAGGACATCTACGACCGCTTCGCGACGAAGTTCGCGGAGTCGCCCAACGCCGACTTCGCCCCGGCCCAGACCGCCATCGACCGGGTGCGCCGGCAGGACATGCCGGACGGCTTCACCACCCAGGTGCCCAGCATGCCGCAGAAGGCGCTGAACGGCACGCCGCTGTCGATCTACCATGTGCTGGCCCTGAACGCGCTGGAGACGCCGGACGAGGTGGACAGCATCTCCGGCCGGCCCGCCCGCGGCCGCCGCCCGGAGGGCGAGGACAAGGACAACCGCCGCATGCGCGACCAGCCGGTCCGCACGGATCAGAACGAGCACACCGGGCTTGGCCTCGGGCTTGGCCTGTCCAAGGTGGTCGGGCAGGGAACCGGGACGGCGGACACGACGACGAAGGCGGCCTGACCGGCTGAACGCCGGGCTACGCGCCCTTGAGGCGGTCGCGCGCCTCCGCCGCAATGGCCGCGAAGACCCGGCGGTCGCCGGGCAGCAGCGCGTCGGCGGTCAGCCGGCGGTGCGGCTCGAACCGCAACCCCGCCCGGTGCGCCGCCGCGGCGCTTCCCCAGAAAGCCGGCGGCCGATGGCTCAGGCCCGCCGCATGGCGCGGTTCGCGCAGCCTTACCTCCCGCAGCACATTGGTCAGATCGAAGTCGATCAGGAATCGCCGTCCGCCGGGGCCGGTCAGGCGAATCCAGGCATGGAACGGGAAGGCTTCCGCCTCCTGCCGCCGTTGCGCGGGATTGGGAGGACGGACGTCGGCGGGCGCCGCCGGGTAGCCGAGCCAGCGCCCCCGGCCGTGGGGCTCGGGCTTGCGAAACGCCACGCGGCCCAGCGCGACCTCCGTTTTCCCCTGGCCCAGGGCCTCCAGCAGCATCGCTCCGGCGAAGGCGTAATACTGGCAACCGCCCAGCCGGTGGGTGTGGACCAGGTCGCGGTGCAGCGGGTGGGCGGTCACGGCGTCATGCACCGCCCGCCGGATGCGCTCCTGTTCCGGCGGCAGGGCGCCTGTGGTGGACGCGCCATGCACCGGCGCCGTCTCGGCCTCGCCCAGCATCAGGCGCATCCACGCCGACATCGCGAGAAGCATCGCCGCCTCCGTTCCGCGGTTACCGACCGACTCCTACGAACAGGCCGGAACCGCGAAAGGTCTCACGGGGCGGGCAGGGGACCTCTTTCGGGTGGCGCCCCTTACGGCAGCATCTTGCCGGGGTTCAGCAGGCCCTTGGGGTCGAGCGCCGCCTTCATGGCGCGCAGCAGGTCGAATTCGACCGGGCTCTTGATGACCGGCATCTCGTCCTTCTTGAAGCGGCCCACGCCGTGCTCGGCGGAGATCGAACCGTCCAGGTCGAAGATGACCTCGTTCACGACGTGGCAGATCTCGTCCCAGCGGGCGAGGTAGGCGGTGGTGTCGGCGCCCTCCGGCTGGCTGAGGTTGAAGTGGATGTTGCCGTCGCCGACATGGCCGAAGGGGGTCGGGCGGATGCCGGGGCAGGCCGCGGCCACCGCGGCCTCGGCGCGCTCGATGAACTCGGCGACGCGCGACACCGGGACCGACACGTCGTTCTTGATCGAGCCGCCCTCGAACTTCTGCGCCTCGACGATGGCCTCGCGGATGAACCAGAGCTGGTTGGCCTGGGTCTCCGACTGGGCGATGGTGGCGTCGGTGGCCAGCTCCGCCTCGAAGGCTTCGCCCAGCGCCGCCTCGACCGTCTCGCGGAAGGCGTCGGACTGGGTGCCGGCGGTCAGCTCGGTCAGCACGTACCAGGGCGACGGCTCCGACAGCGGGTCGATGGTGCCGGCCACATGCTTCAGCGCGAACTCCAGGCAGCGGCGCGACATCAGCTCGAAGGCGGCGACGGCGTCGCCCGACGCCGCGCGCAGGCGGGCCAGCAGCTCGATGGCGGCGGCGGGGCTGGGCACGGCGATGAAGGCCGTCTCGGCCTGGCGCGGACGCGGGTAGAGCTTCAGCACCGCGGCGGTGACGATGCCCAGCGTGCCCTCCGCCCCGATGAACAGGTGCTTCAGGTCGTAGCCGGTGTTGTTCTTGCGAAGGCTGCGCAGGCCGTTCCAGACGCGCCCGTCGGCCAGCACCACCTCAAGACCCAGCACGAGGTCGCGCATGTTGCCGTAGCGCAGCACGTTGATGCCGCCGGCGTTGGTGGAGATCAGCCCGCCGATCTGGCAGGTGCCCTCGGCCCCCAGGCTCATCGGCAGCAGGCGGTCCTTGTCCTTCGCGGCCTCCTGCGCGGTCTTCAGCACGACGCCGGCCTCCACCGTCATGGTGTAGTTCAGCGTGTCGATGCCGCGGATCCTGTTCATCCGCGACAGGCTGATGACGATCTCGCGCCCTTCCTCGTAGGGGATGGAGCCGCCGACGAGGCTGGTGTTGCCGCCCTGCGGGACGACCGGGATGCCGGCCTCCGCGCAGATTTTCACCACCGCCGCGACCTCTTCGGTGCTGGCCGGGCGGACCACCGCCGGGCTGTTGCCCTTGAAGCGCCCGCGCCATTCCGACAGGTAGGGGGCCATGTCCTCCGGCGCGGTGAGAAGGCCGTTCGGGCCGACGATGGCGCGGATCCGGTCGAGGGCGGCGGAGAGGCTGGCGGCAGGGCTGGCGGAGGTCATGGGCGGACGGTCCGGGGGCTGGAGAGAGCATTGCCCCCACCCCCCCCCCCCCCCCCCGTCGCCGCGGGGGGGGGGTTTTTTTCCTCCCCTCCCCCTTTTTTTTTCCACAGCTAAGCCGGCGCCCTCCCGCCCCCTGTCGTTTTACTCTGTCTCTCTCTTCTTTTCCACAAAAAAAACTGCGACACCGCAGGCTTGTGTG
>NZ_WHOR01000274.1:0-7533 GCF_013340925.1 Azospirillum formosense | reverse complement strand
GCGGATGGTGCGCGACATGGCGCGGGACTTCGCGGCGGAGCGGCTGGCGCCCACCGCCGCCGACCGCGACCGCACCGGCGCCTTCCCCAAGGAGGAGCTGGCCGAGATGGGCAAGCTCGGCCTGATGGGCATGCTGGTGCCCGAGGCGTTCGACGGCGCCGGCACCGACCACATCGCCTACGCGCTCGCCATCGAGGAGATCGCGGCGGGCGACGGCGCCATCTCCACCATCATGAGCGTGCACAACTCCGTCGGCTGCATGCCGATCCTGAAATTCGGCAGCGCCGAGCAGAAGGAGCGCTTCCTGAAGCCGATGGCCCGCGGCGAGCAGCTCGGCTGCTTCTGCCTGACCGAGCCGCAGGCGGGATCCGACGCCGCCGCCATCAAGACCCGCGCCCGCCGCGACGGCAACCACTGGGTCCTCAACGGCACCAAGCAGTTCATCACCTCGGGGAAAAACGCCGACGTCGCCATCGTCTTCGCGGTCAGCGACCCCGAGGCCGGCAAGAAGGGCATCACCGCCTTCGTCGTGCCGACCGACACCCCCGGCTTCCAGGTCGCGCGGGTCGAGGAAAAGCTCGGCCAGAGCTGTTCCGACACCTGTCAGATCGTACTGGAGGACTGCCGCATCCCCGCCGACCTGATGCTGGGCGCGGAGGGCGGCGGCTACCGGGTGGCGCTCGCCAACCTGGAGGGCGGGCGCATCGGCATCGCCTCGCAGTCGGTGGGCATGGCGCGCTCCGCGCTCGACCACGCCACCCGCTACGCCCAGGAGCGGCAGAGCATGGGCGTGCCGATCATCCAGCATCAGGCGGTGGCCTTCCGGCTGGCCGACATGGCGACGAAGGTGGAGGCCGCGCGCCAGCTCGTCCTGCACGCCGCGAGCCTCCGCGACGCGGGCGAGCCCTGCCTGAAGGAGGCCGCCATGGCGAAGCTGTTCGCCTCGGAAATCGCCGAGCGCGTCTGCTCCGACGCCATCCAGATCCATGGCGGCTACGGCTACCTGAACGATTTCCCGGTGGAGCGCATTTATAGAGACGTGCGCGTCTGCCAGATCTACGAGGGCACGAGCGACATCCAGCGGCTGGTCATCAGCCGCGCCCTGATGCAGTAGAACAAGAAGAGACGGGAGGACGACGGCCATGACCGTCCTGAAGAGCGCCCTGAACCCGCGCTCCGCCGAGTTCCAGACGAACGCCGACGCCATGTCCGCCCTGGTCGCCGACCTGCGCGAGAAGGTGGGCGCCATCAAGCAGGGCGGCGGCGCGAAGGCCCGCGACAAGCACCTGTCCCGCGGCAAGCTGCTGCCGCGCGAGCGCATCCGCCAGCTCCTGGACGTGGGTTCGCCCTTCCTGGAGCTGTCGCAGATGGCCGCCTACAAGGTCTATGACGACGACATTCCGGCGGCGGGCATCATCACCGGCATCGGCAGCGTGGCCGGGCAGGAATGCATGGTGGTCGTCAACGACGCCACGGTGAAGGGCGGCACCTACTTCCCCCTGACCGTGAAGAAGCACCTGCGCGCCCAGGAAGTGGCTCAGCAGAACAACCTGCCCTGCATCTACCTTGTGGACAGCGGCGGCGCTAACCTGCCGAACCAGGACGAGGTGTTCCCCGACCGCGATCATTTCGGCCGCATCTTCTTCAACCAGGCCAACATGTCGGCCCAGGGCATCCCGCAGATCGCCGTGGTGATGGGAAGCTGCACGGCGGGCGGCGCCTATGTGCCCGCCATGTCGGACGAGGCGATCATCGTGCGCAACCAGGGCACCATCTTCCTCGGTGGCCCGCCGCTGGTGAAGGCGGCGACCGGCGAGGTGGTGTCGGCGGAGGACCTCGGCGGGGCGGACGTGCATTCCCGCACCTCCGGCGTGACCGACCATTACGCGATGAACGACGCCCACGCGCTCGCCATGGCGCGCAAAGTCGTGTCGAGCCTGAACCGCAGCAAGCGCATCGACATGGACCTGCGCGAGCCGCAGGAGCCGGCCTACGATCCGCGCGAACTCTACGGTGTGATCCCCAGCGACCCGCGCAAGCCCTTCGACGTGCGCGAGGTCATCGCCCGCGTGGTCGACGGCTCGGTGCTGGACGAGTTCAAGCCGCTCTACGGCACGACGCTGGTCTGCGGCTTCGCCCACATCTTCGGCTACCCGGTCGGCATCATCGCCAACAACGGCATCCTGTTCAGCGAATCCGCCCTGAAGGGCGCGCATTTCGTCGAGTTGTGCTGCCAGCGAGGGATTCCCCTGGTCTTCCTCCAGAACATCACCGGCTTCATGGTCGGGCGGAAATACGAGGCGGGCGGCATCGCCAAGGACGGCGCGAAGCTGGTCACCGCCGTCGCCTGCGCCAAGGTTCCGAAATTCACCGTCATCATCGGCGGCAGCTACGGTGCGGGCAACTACGGCATGTGCGGGCGCGCCTATTCCCCGCGCTTCCTCTGGATGTGGCCGAACTCGCGCATCTCGGTGATGGGCGGGGAGCAGGCGGCGGGCGTGCTCGCCCAGGTCCGGCGCGACGCCATGGAATCCCAGGGCAGAAGCTGGGCGCCGGAGGAGGAGGAGGCCTTCAAGGCCCCGATCCGCCAGCAGTACGAAGACCAGGGCCATCCCTACTACGCCTCCGCCCGGCTGTGGGACGACGGCATCATCGACCCGGCGGACACACGCATGGTGCTCGGCCTTGGCCTGTCGGCGTCGCTGAACGCCCCGGTCGAGAAGACCACCTTCGGCGTGTTCCGGATGTGAGCGGGGGGACGACAAGCATGAGCGATATTCTGATCGACATCGCCGCCAACGGCTCCATGGGCGGCGTCGCCGCCGTCACGATGAACCGGGCGGACGTCCACAACGCCTTCAACGAGCGGGTCATCGCCGATCTGACCGACGCCTTCCTCAGCCTGGGCTCGAATCCCGATGTCCGCGTCATCCTTCTGCGCGGCGCCGGCAAGAGCTTCTCCGCCGGGGCCGACCTCGGCTGGATGAAGAAGATGGCGGGCTACAGCCACGACGAGAACGTCCAGGACGCCATGGGCCTCGCCACCATGCTGCGCACGCTGGACGAATGCCCGAAGCCGACCATCGCCGTGGTGCAGGGTCCGGCCTTCGGCGGCGGGGTGGGGTTGGTTGCCGCCTGCGACATCGCCATATCCGCCGAAACCGCCAGCTTCGCCCTGACCGAGGTGCGGCTGGGCCTGATTCCCGCGGTCATCAGCCCCTACGTCGTCGCCGCGATGGGCGAACGCGCCTGCCGCCGCTACTTCCTGACGGCGGAACGCTTCTCCGCCGCCGAGGCGCTGCGGCTCGGCCTGCTGCACCAGACCGTTCCGGTGGCGGAGCTGGACGCCGCGGTCGAGGTAACGGTGCGCAACCTTCTGCAATGCGGCCCGGCCTCCCAGACCGCGGCGAAGGAGCTGATCCGCGCCGTGGCGCGCCGTCCGCTGGACGACGCGCTGGTCCGTGACACGGCTGAGCGCATCGCCCGCCAGCGCGCGAGCGACGAGGGGAGGGAGGGCGTCGGCGCCTTCCTGGAGAAACGCGAACCCGCGTGGCGGAGCTGAGGCCCATGGTTGAGACAGGCATGTTCGACAAGATTCTGATCGCGAACCGTGGCGAGATCGCCTGCCGCGTCATCCGCACCGCCCGCCGCATGGGCATCCGCACCGTCGCCGTCTATTCGGAGGCCGACGCCCGCGCCATGCATGTGGAGATGGCCGACGAGGCCGTCTGCATCGGCCCGGCGCCGGTCGGCGAGAGCTACCTGCGCGGCGACGTCATCCTTGAGGTTGCCAAGCGCACCGGCGCCCAGGCCATCCATCCCGGCTACGGCTTCCTGTCGGAGAACGCCGGATTCGCGGCGGCCTGCGCCGAGGCCGGCGTGGTCTTCATCGGCCCGCCGATCGAGGCCATCCGCGTCATGGGCTCCAAGGCGGAATCCAAGCGCGTCATGTCCCAGGCCGACGTGCCGCTGGTCCCCGGCTTCCACGGCGAGGCCCAGGACCTGGAGACGCTGAGCGCGGAGGCCGAGCGCATCGGCTATCCGGTGCTGGTCAAGGCCTCGGCGGGCGGCGGCGGCAAGGGCATGCGCGTGGTCCGCGCCGCCGGCGAGTTCGCCGACGCGGTGGCCGGCGCCAAGCGCGAGGCCAAGGCTGCCTTCGGCGACGACAGCGTGCTTCTGGAAAAGTATCTGGGCCGCCCGCGCCACGTGGAGATCCAGGTCTTCTGCGACACCCACGGCAACGGCGTCTATCTGTTCGAGCGCGACTGCTCCATCCAGCGCCGCCATCAGAAGGTGATCGAGGAGGCCCCGGCCCCGGCGCTGCCCGACGACCTGCGCCGCCGCATGGGCGAGGCCGCGGTAGCCGCCGCCAAGGCGGTGAACTACGTCGGCGCCGGCACGGTGGAATTCCTCTACGAGGACGGCGGATTCTACTTCATCGAGATGAACACCCGCCTCCAGGTGGAGCATCCGGTGACCGAGAAGATCACCGGCCAGGACCTCGTGGAGTGGCAGCTGCGCGTCGCCGCCGGCGGCACGCTGCCGCTGATGCAGGACCAGCTCACCCGCCGCGGCCACGCCTTCGAGGCGCGCCTCTACGCCGAGGACCCGCAGCGCGAGTTCCTGCCGGCCATCGGCAAGCTGGTCCGCCTGCGCCCGCCCGCCGAGAACGAGCATGTCCGCGTCGACACCGGCGTCCGCGAGGGCGACGAGGTCACCATGTTCTACGACCCGATGATCGCCAAGCTGATCGTCTGGGACGAGGACCGCGACGCCGCGCTGCGCCGCCTGCGTGTGGCGCTCGCCGCCTACGAGGTGGTCGGGGTGACCACCAACGTGGCCTTCCTTGGCGCCATCGCCGGCCATCCGGCCTTCCGCGCGGTGGAGATCGACACCGGCTTCATCGAGCGGCATCGCGCCGACCTGCTCCCCCCGCCGGCCCCGGTGCCGGACCGCGGGCTGGCCATCGCCGCGCTCAGCGTGCTGCTCCGCCGCAACGCGGACACGCGCAAGGCCCGCCGCGCCGCGTCGGACCCCTGGTCGCCCTGGCTGTCGGCCAGCGGCTGGCGCCTCAACGACGACAACCACCACGACCTGCGCCTGCTCGACGGCGACACGCCGCGTAGCCTCACCCTGCATTTCCGGCCCGATGGCTACGAGATCGAGGTGGAGGGCCGTCCGGCCATCAAGGCGGAGCGGGTGACGCTCGACGGCGAGACGCTGACCGCCACCATCGACGCGGTGCGCACCCGCGCCACGGTGGTCTGCCAGGGTCTGGACCTGACCATCCTGTCGGACGGATCGGTGTGGCGCCTGCATCTGGACGACCCGACCGCCCGCGCCGCGGAACAGGAGGGCGGGTCCGGCCGCCTGACCGCGCCGATGCCGGGCACCGTCGTCCGCGTGCTGGTCGAGCCCGGCCAGACGGTGGAGGCGGGCGCGCCGCTGATGCTGCTGGAAGCGATGAAGATGGAGCACACCATCAAGGCCCCCGCCGCCGGGACGGTCAGCGCCGTCAACTTCGCGGCGGGCGATCAGGTGTCCGAAGGCGTGGACCTGCTGGTCCTCGACGTGGCGGAGGGATGAGCATGCGCTTGCCGAAGAGCGTCCGCATGGTGGAGGTCGGCCCGCGCGACGGCCTCCAGAACGAGAAGCAGATCGTCCCGACGGCGGTGAAGATCGGTCTGGTCGACCGCCTGACCGACGCCGGGTTGACCGCCATCGAGGCGGGCAGCTTCGTGTCGCCCAAATGGGTCCCGCAGATGGCCGACACGCCGGACGTCTTCGCCGGCATCCGCCGCAAGGAGGGGGTGCGCTACGTCGCGCTCACCCCGAACGCCAAGGGGCTGGAGGGAGCGCTCGCCGCCCGCGCCGACGAGGTGGCGGTCTTCGCCGCCGCGTCGGAGAGCTTCAGCCAGAAGAACATCAACTGCTCCATCGCCGAAAGCCTGGACCGCTTCGTTCCGGTGCTGGAGCAGGCCAAGGCTCGGGGCGTGCCGGTGCGCGGCTACGTCTCCTGCGTGCTCGGCTGTCCCTACGAGGGGGAGATCGCCCCCGCGGCGGTGGCCGAGGTGGCGGGGCGGCTGCTCGACATGGGCTGCTACGAGGTCTCGCTCGGCGACACCATCGGCACCGGCACGCCGGCCAAGGCCCAGGCGATGATCGCGGCGGTGGCGGAGCGCGTTCCGATGGAGCGTCTCGCCGTGCATTTCCACGACACCTATGGCCAGGCGCTCGCCAACATCCTGGCGACGCTGGAGATGGGCGTGGCGGTGGTGGACAGCTCGGTCGCCGGGCTCGGCGGTTGCCCCTACGCCAAGGGGGCGTCCGGCAACGTGGCGAGCGAGGACGTGCTCTACATGCTGAACGGGCTGGGTGTCGGGACGGGGGTGGATCTCGACCGGCTGGTGGCGGCTGGCGCTTATATCAGCGATGCCATCGGCCGTCCGACCGCCTCGAAGGTCGCCCGCGCGCGGGGATGTGCGTAAAACACGGGAACGAGGGAAGGGAAGGGCGCCATGAGCTTCACGAACCTGCTGGTGCATGTGGATGACAGCGACCGCTGCGGGGAGCGGCTGACCGTCGCCCTGACCCTGGCGCAGAAGCATGGTGCCACATTGACCGGCCTGTTCGCGCAGAGCGACAGCTCCGGTGCCGGCATCGTCACGCGCAAGGCCGGCCCGGCGCTGACCCAGGCGGCGCAGCGCGCGCGGGAGCTGTTCGAGGAGAAGGCCCGCGAGGCCGGGGTGACCACGCGCTGGTGGCAGCTCAGCCACGGCGAATACGGCCATGTGATCGCCGAGACGGTGATCTGCTCGCGCTACGTCGACCTCGCCGTCTTCGGCCAGCACGACCCGGAGGACAGCCGCGTCCCGGCGGACCTGCTCGAAGAGGTGGTGCTGAACGCCGGGCGCCCGATCCTGGTCGTCCCGCACAGCGGCACCTACCCGCAACTTGCCGACCGCCCGGTGATCGCCTGGAACGGCAGCCGCGAGGCCGCCCGCGCCGTCAACGACGCGCTGCCGCTGCTGAAGCAGGCGAGTTCCGTGCTCCTGCTCGCCTTCCACACCCAGCCTCGGGCGGAGGGAGGCGGCACCGTCCCGCAGGTCGACATCCTGGAGCATCTGGCGAGCCACGGCGTGAAGGCCACGCAGGAACGCATGACCATCGCCAGCATGACTCCCATGGACGCCGTGTTGTCGCGCGCCTCGGACCATGGCGCCGATCTTCTGGTGATGGGCGGCTTCGGCGGCTATGGCGGCTCGCTGTTCCCGCTGTTCGGGCGGGGCAGCAACACCCGCCAGATCCTGCGCCAGATGACCCTTCCCGTACTGTTGTCGCACTGACCGACGTTGTTCGCACGAAACAAGGAAAGAAGAAGAAATGGCTGATGAGATGGCTCGCGACCCGCGCGAGGTGATGGAGTACGACGTCCTTGTCGTCGGAGCCGGCCCGTCGGGCCTGAGCGCGGCCATCCGCCTGAAACAGCTCGCCAACGAGGCGGGGCAGGGACCGTCGGGCTGCGGCGTCGAG
>NZ_WHOR01000273.1:0-7572 GCF_013340925.1 Azospirillum formosense | reverse complement strand
CCCTACAGCGGCCTTCCCGACGAGACCTTCGCGGAGTTCCTGCGCCGCGCAGGTTGAGGAACAGCAGCGAGTCGCCGAAGGCGGTGTAGCCGCCGCCCAGCCCGTCCTGCTCCGCCGCGGCGGCGAGAAAGAAGCGCTGGGCGCGCTCCGGCGTCAGGCTGCCCGTGGGAAAGCGGACCAGGGCGTAGCCGGTGGCGCCGTCCGCGCTGTCGAAATCCGCCACCAGGACGCTCTCCTGCGAGAAGCTCCAGGCGATGGCCCCGGCCAGCCGGTCGGCGGGCGCGTCCTCCAGCCGCAGGGTCAGGTGGAGCGACGGGTTGGTCTGGAGCCGGTAGCCGCCCATCCGCAGGTCGGCCACCGCGACCGCTCCATCCAGGCCGGCGGCGTCGAGGATGGCCGGCAGCAGCTCGGTCCGGGAGCGCTCGGTCAGGCGCTGCCGCGCCTCGTAGGACGCGCCGGGCGGGGCGCCCGCCGGCACGGCCTCGAAGAACAGGTGCTGCGCCACCGCCTGCGCGAAGGCGGGCGCCGTGGCGAGGATCAGCGCGAGGGCAAGGGCAAGACGACGCACCGGCCGGGGTTCCCGAGCGAGAGGGGCAAGCGCAGTCTAGACGGGAACAGCATATTGACGCATAGGTTAATTGAGTGACGCCCGCGTCTGGACGAGTCCCGGGTGATCTGTGCTAGCATCGCCGACAAACCGGGCGGCCGCGGCGGCCGGCTCCGACGGACGAACCATGGGGAGGGCAAGCGACATGACGGACGCGCGCACGCTGAAGGGCAAGACCCTGTTCATCACCGGCGCCAGCCGGGGCATCGGCAAGGCGATCGCGCTGCGCGCCGCCCGCGACGGCGCCAACCTCGTCATCGCCGCCAAGACGTCGGAGCCGCACCCCAAGCTGCCCGGCACCATCTTCTCCGCCGCGGAGGAGGTCGAGGCCGCCGGTGGCAAGGCGCTGCCGATCCTCTGCGACATCCGCGACGACGCCCAGGTGGCCGAGGCGGTGGCCCGCACGGTGGAGGCGTTCGGCGGCATCGACATCCTGGTCAACAACGCCAGCGCGATCAGCCTGACCGGCACGCTGGACACCCCGCTGAAGCGCTGGGACCTGATGATGGGGGTCAACGGGCGGGGCACCTTCGCCTGTTCCCAGGCCTGCCTGCCGCATCTGCTGAAGGCCGAGAACCCGCACATCCTGACCTTGTCGCCGCCGCTGAACCTCAATCCGCGCTGGTTCCAGCACCACACCGCCTACACCATCGCCAAATACGCGATGAGCCTGTGCACGCTGGGCATGAGCGCCGAGTTCCGCGGCAAGGTCGCCGTGAATTCCCTGTGGCCGCGCACGATCATCGGCACGGCGGCCATCGCCATGCTGAAGGGCGCCGCCGAGTTCGACAATTGCCGCAAGCCGGAGATCCTGGCCGACGCCGCCCACGCCATCCTGACCCGCGATGCCAGGACCTGCACCGGCCATTTCTTCATCGACGATGAGGTGCTGGCGGAGGAGGGCGTCACCGACCTGGAGCCCTACGCGGTCGAGCCGGGCGCCCCGCTGGCGCCGGACATCTTCCTGGATTGAGGGCGGTCCGATCAAACCGCAGAGCGCAAGGGAGGGCGTGCCGGGGCTGCCCCTTTTGCGCTCCTCTTCCGCGCTTGTGAGCGCGCTTTGTGCAGGGCAGCGTTCCCACGATATCACAAGCATCGGCCACAGGTTTCGGTTACACTACGGTTTGTTTGCTCCCCAAATCGAAAGGGACCCTTTTCGCCGATCGGCTGATCCCCGGATTCAATCCGCCAACCGGCAAGTGTCCGCACGTCCCTTTCCAGCTTGTTTGCACACACCGTCCGGTTGGGGCGGAGCGGATGCTCGAACAGCGTCAAACACTGAGCTTGTCCCAGAACAATCGGTTCATTCCGGAGCTCTTATGACCATCGAGCTGCACACCTTTACCGTTACCCTGAATCACTCGGAAGCAACGGCGTACAAGAGTCTGGCCGAGCATCGGGCCTGGGTCCGCACCGCGGTGTCCGACCTGTCGGAGGTGCTGCGCACCGCCGGCATGGGCGCGGAGGCCCGCCTGCGCGGGCACGACCGCTGCGGTCACCTCGTCGTCGAGGCGACCGACACGGGTGCGAACTTCCTGCGCACCCTGCCGGCCATCGTCAGCGTGGAGGTCCACTGACCGGCGAAGCGCAACGGTCCAGGGACAATTTGAAAGGGGGCCGGAGCGGAAACGCTCCGGCCCTTCCGCGTTAAAGGCCCTTTTTCGCGGCGTCCCTCAGACGGTGCAGGAAACGCTCGGCGCGGGCGAGTTCGCTCAGCTCCACATACTCGTCGGGCTTGTGGGCCTGCTCGATGTCGCCGGGGCCGCAGACCACGGCGGGGATGTTGGCGATGCTGGTGAACAGCGCGCCCTCCGTGCCGAAGGCCACCTTGCCATGGCCGTTCTGTTCCGCGAGGTTCTTGACCAGCGTCACCTCCTCCGACTCCGGCGGGGTGTCGAGCGCCGGGCTGTCCGACAGGGTTTCCCAGGAGAATCCGGCATCCGGACGGACGGCGCGCATCTCCGGCTCCAGCGTCTTGGCGAAGTCCCGCAGCTCCTTCAGCATCGGCGCCACGGGATGGTCGGCGAGATGCCGGATCTCGAACTCGAAGGAGGCGTCGGAGGGGACGATGTTGCGGGCGGTGCCGCCCTCCATCACCCCGGTGTGCACTGTGGTGTAGGGCACGTCGTAATCGTAATCGAACGGCCCCTGCTCGGCGAAGCGGCGGCCCATGCCGCGCAGGAAGGACACCAGCTCCGCCGCGTACTCCACGGCGTTCACCCCCTGCGGGGCGAGCGAGGAATGGCAGGCGTGGCCGTGGACGCGGCAGCGCAGCGCCACTTTGCCCTTGTGGCCGACGATCACCCGCATCCGCGTCGGCTCCCCGACGACGCACAGGCGCGGCTTGACCGCCATACCGGCGAGCCGGGTCAGCAGGCCGGGCACGCCGAGGCAGCCCAACTCCTCGTCGTAGGAGAAGGCGTAATGGACCGGCGTCGTCAGGTTGGCGGCCAGGAAGTCCGGCGCCATGGCCAGCGCCGCCGCGATGAAGCCCTTCATGTCCGCCGTGCCGCGCCCGAACAGCTTGCCGTCGCGCTCCGTCAGGGTGAAGGGATCGCTCGACCAGTCCTGGTCGTCCACCGGCACCACGTCGGTGTGGCCGGACAGGCAGACGCCGCCGCGGTCCATCGGGCCGATGGTGGCGTAGAGGTTGGCCTTGGTCCGCTCCTCGTTGAACACCAGCGTGCTGGACACCCCCAGCGCCGCCAGATGGTCGCGGATGTAGTGGATCAGGTCGAGGTTGGAGTTGCGGCTGGTCGTGTCGAAGGCGATCAGGTCGCGCAGCAGCTCCAGCGTGCGCGGGCTGCACGCGGATGGGCCGGCGGGATCGGGTGAGGGCATCATGGACCTGTGGTTTCGTTCAGGTGGCAGGCGGACCAGCGTCGCGGCGCGATCTCGCGCAGGGCCGGGCGTTCCGCCGAACAGCGTGGCATCGCGTGCGGGCAGCGCGGATGAAAGGCGCAGCCCGACGGCGGGTCGAGGGGCGATGGAATCTCTCCGCGGATCGGCGCGAACCGCCGCTTCTCCACGGACACGCGCGGCGCCTCGTCCAACAGCGCCTTGGCATAGGGATGATTGGGTTTGTCGAACAGCTCCGGTGTCGGGGCCAACTCCACGATCCGTCCAAGATACATGATCGCGGTGCGGTCGGAAATGTGTTCCACGACGCCCAGGTCGTGGCTGATGAAGAGATAGGTCAGCGACAGCTCTTCGCGCAGGCGCATGAACAGGTTGATGATCTGCGCCTGGATCGACACGTCCAGCGCCGCGACGGACTCGTCGCAGACCAGCACGTCCGGCTGCACCGCCAGCGCGCGGGCGATGCCGATGCGCTGCCGCTGCCCGCCGGAGAACTGGTGCGGGTAGCGCCGCAGATAGGCGGGGTCCAGCCCGACCTGCCGCAGGGTCGCGGCCACATACTCCTCCGCCTCCCGCCGCGGCACCAGCCCGTGGACCACCGGCGCCTCGCCGACGATGTCCGCCACGCGCAGGCGCGGGTTGAGCGAGGCCATGGGGTCCTGGAAGACCATCTGGATCTTCAGGTTGGCGTGGTGGCGGTCGGCTGGGGACAGGTCTTGCAGATCGCGGCCGCGCCAGCGGATGGCGCCGGCGCTCGGCGGCAGGATGCCGGCGACCATGCGGCCCAGCGTGCTCTTGCCGCAGCCGGATTCGCCGACCAGCCCGACCACCTCGCCCTCCGCAATGGACAGGTCAACGCCGCTGACCGCCTGAACCGCCCGGTCGTCGATGGCCGCGCCCAGCCGGCGGGCGAAGCGCTCCACCACGTCCAGCTTGCGCGAGAAGCGCTTGGTCAGCCCGTCCAGTTCGACGATGGATGCGGCGCTCATGCGGCGTCTCCCCGCGCTTCGGCTCCGACGGGGTTCCAGCAGCGCCAGGCGCGGTCCTCCCGCTCTCCCGCCAGTTCCGGCATCACGGTGCAGGCTCCGCTGGACCGGTCGCAGCGCGGGCGGAAGGCGCAGCCCTCCGGCAGGTCGAGGACGGAGGGCGTCATGCCGGGGATGGAGCGCAGCGGCACGCCCCGCCGGTTGCGGCTGGGCACCGATTCCAGCAGGCCGCGGGTGTAGGGGTGGCGCGGGTTGCCGATGATCTCCGCCACCGTCCCGGTCTCCACCACCCGGCCGGCGTACATCACCGCCACCCGGTCGGCCAGCGCCGACACGACGGCGAGGTCGTGGGTCACCCAGATCAGCGCCGTCCCCGTCTCGCGGCAGAGCGTCTGCACCTCGAACAGGATCTGAGCCTGGATGGTGACGTCGAGCGCGGTGGTCGGCTCGTCGGCGATGATCAGGTCCGGGGAATGCAGCAGCGCTATGGCGATGGCGACGCGCTGGCGCATCCCGCCGGAGAACTGGTGCGGGTAGGAGGCCAGCCGCTCGTCGGGCGAGGCGATGCCGACGCGGGCCAGCGCCCGGCGGGAACGCTCCCACGCCTCGGCCCGGCCGACCGTCTCGTGGGCCCGTACGGCCTCGACCATCTGGGTGCCGATGCTCAGCACCGGGTTCAGCGTCATCATCGGGTCCTGGAAGATCATGGCGATGCGCCGCCCACGGATGGCGCGCAGCCGCTTCTCCCCGGCGCCGACCAGATCCTCGCCCTGGAACAGCACCCGGCCGCCGACCACCCGCCCCGGCGGATCGACGAGGCCGAGGATGGATTGCCCGGTCACCGACTTGCCGGAGCCGGACTCGCCCACCAGCCCGAGGATCTCACCGCGGTCGAGGCGCAGGTCGACCCCGTCCACCGCCTTCACGGTGCCGGCGCGGGTGAGGAAATGCGTCTTCAGCCCGTCCACGCGCAGCAGGGGTTCGGTCATCGCGTCGCCCCTCCTCAATGGTTCAGGCGCGGGTTAAGGACGTCGCGCAGCCGGTCCCCCACCAGATTGATCGCCACGATGGTGACCAGCAGGGCGAGGCCGGGGAACAGGCTGACCCAGTAATCGCCCGAGAGCATGTACTGGTAGCCCGACGCGATCAGCATCCCCAGCGACGGCTGGGTCACCGGCACACCGACGCCGAGGAAGCTCAACGTCGCCTCCAGCGCGATGGCGTGGGCGACCTGCACCGTCGCCACCACGATCAGCGGCGGCAGGCAGTTGGGCAGCAGGTGGCGCATCATGATCCGCCGGTGGGGCAGGGCCAGGCACTGCGCGGCCTCGATGTACTCCTTGCGGCGCTCCACCAGGGCGGAGCCGCGGATGGTCCGCGCGTAATAGGCCCACTGCACGGCGGCGAGAGCGACGATCACCTTGTCCACTCCCTTGCCCAGCAGGGCCAGCAGGATCAGCGCGATCAGGATGGCCGGGAAGGAAAGCTGGATGTCCACCAGCCGCATGACCAGCCCGTCCACCCGGTCCCCGGCATAGGCCGCCAGCAGCCCGACCGCCACCCCGACGGCGAGCGCGATCAGCGTGGCGACCACCCCGACCAGCAGGCTGGTGCGCAGCCCGAAGACGATGGCCGACAGCATGTCGCGCCCCTGGTCGTCGGTGCCCAGCCAATAGGTCCAACCGCCGCCGCCCAGCGACCCCGGTGCCATCATGCCGTCGAGGATGTCCAGTTGCGCGAGGTCGTAGGGATCCTGCGGCACCACCCAACGGGCGAGCAGGGCGGCCAGCACGATCAGCACCAGCGCCGCCAGCCCGGCCAGCGCCGTGCGCGACCGCGCGAAGTCCCGCGCCAGCCGCAGGAAGGGCGTCTCGACCGCCGGGGCCTTGGCCACAACTGTGCTCATGCCCGTCCTCCGCCAAGCCGGATTCGCGGGTCGAGCAGCGAATAGACCAGATCGACGATCAGGTTGATGACGACGAACAGCAGCACCGTGACCAGCAGGTAGGCGATCACCACCGGCCGGTCGAGCTGGAGGATGCTGTCGATCAGCAGCTTGCCCATGCCCGGCCAGGCGAAGACCGATTCCGTGACCACCGAGAAGGCGATGACGCTGCCCAGCTCCAGCCCGAGGACGGTGACCACCGGGATCATGATGTTCTTCAGGATGTGCACCCCGACCACCCGCGCGGGCGCCAGCCCCTTGGCGCGGGCGAACTTCACATAGTCCTGCAAGGCGACCTCCCGCGTGCCGGCGCGGGCCAGACGGATGACCAGCGACAGCTTGAACAGGGCCAGATTGACGGCGGGCAGGATCAGATGGGCCAGCCCGTCGGCGGTCAGGAAGCTCCACTGCACGCCGAACAGGCTCGCCGTCTCGCCGCGCCCGCCCGCCGGCAGCCAGCCCAGAGTCACCGCGAAGGCCATGATGAGCATCATGCCCACCCAGAAGGTGGGCAGCGAGAAGCCGAGGATCGAGCCGGTCATGATGACCCGCCCGGCCAGGGAATCCGGCTTCAGCCCGGCCCACAGCCCCAGCGGGATGCCCAGCACCACCGCCACCAGCATGGCGCAGAGCGCCAGCTCCAGCGTCGCCGGGAAGCGTTGCAGCACGAGGCCGAGAGCCGGCACCCCATGGACGAAGCTGGTGCCGAGGTCGCCGCCGAGCGCGCTGTCCACGAAGCGCAGGAACTGCTCGTGCATGGGCTTGTCGAGCCCCAGCCGGGCGATGGCGGCGGCGCGTTCGAACTCGTCAGCCTCGGGGCTGATGAGCACGTCGATGGGGTTGCCGATGGCGAAGATGCCGGCGAAGACCAGCACCGACATCGCCACCACGACGACCGCGCTCTGCGCCAGCCGCCGGAGGATGAAGACAAGCATGGCGCCTTTACCCCACGGGTGTGACGGATGAGGGAGCGTCGCCCCCTCTCCCGTCCCGGGAGAGGGAGGGGCCCGCCGCATCGCGGCGGGAGGGTGAGGGTAAAGCCAAGTAGAAAGGCGCTGTCCCTGTCCTTTATAACCCTCTGACGCCGCCGACGGTCCCCGCCGTTGTACCCTCGCTGGTGCGTTGTTCCCTTAAAAAAAATAGACACATAATGCCATGGCGTCCGCGTCACTCTG
>NZ_WHOR01000272.1:0-7685 GCF_013340925.1 Azospirillum formosense | reverse complement strand
TGGGCGTTTCCGCCGCGTTCGCGGGACGCGGCTCGGCGAGGTCCGGGGGCCCGTCGTCATCGTCCGATTCCGCTCCCGGCCTGCCCGCGTGGCGCGGCAGCGTCTGGAAGCCGGGCAAGGCGTCCGCGTCGTGGCGGGTGGGCGCTGCGCTTTTCCAGGCCGAGTGGGGCGGGTCGTCCAGATCGCTTTCCGCCTCGACGAGCGCGCGCAGGGCGCGCAACGCCTCTTCCATCTCCTGTTCCTGGGCGGACTTGCGCAGGATGGGGGCGTCGTCCTCGTCCGGCTCGTCGTCCCTATCCGCGTCCTTGCTGTCCCAGAAGGCGTCGTCGGCGCCGGCCTTCCGGTCCTCCGCGTCCTCCTCCTCCAGGTCGTCGTCCTCAACATCGACATCGTCGGCCGGCTTGCGCGACCGGCCGAACAGCGGAGTCACCACGCCGCCGTCGCGGTCGTCCCTGCTCTCGTCCTCGTCCTCGTCCTCGTCGCGGTCGGCGGCGGCCTTCTGGACCATGCTGCGCAGGGCGGCGATGGTGCGGTCCAGCGGTTCGCTGCCGGTGGGCGCGGGGTCGCGCTCACGAGGGCGCTCCCACGGCGGCGGAGCCTTGTCCGGATCGCGGATGGCGAAGCCCAGGATGTCGTCGTTGGACGGTTCCGCCTCGTCGGAGTCGTCGCCGGGGGCGTCTTCGTCCGGATCGTCGTCCTGAGAGACGCCACCCGGCTGAGCGATGGCGTCCTTGATTGAGAAGGCCGGCGAAGGGGGAGGCGACGGAGACGCAGCCTCCTCCGCGCGGTTGCCGTCGCCACGGCCGTCCAGGATGCTGCGCAGCGCCGCGATGGTGCGGTCGAAGGAGCGGGAAGCGTCGTCGTCCGGATCGTCGGCAACCGCTGGGTGGCTCGACCGGATGGGCGGTGTCGGCGGCGGGGCGATGGCCTCGACCCGGTCCGCTTCGTCGTCCCCGCCGTCATCCTGATCGGCGTCCCGGTCCAGAAGAGTCCAGCGGCGCGGGCTCCAGTCCTCGTCGTCGAAATCCGTTTCGTTGTCGTTCCGCTCCGCGTCGTCCGACGGGGCATCATCATGGCCGGCGAGATCGGCGAGCGACACCGGCTCCCACAGCGGGCGCCGGCCCGACTCGGGAGCGGCACCACCGTCCGCGGCCAGCCGCTCCAGCCCCAGATCCAAGTCCAGATCCAAGTCCGGATCCAGCGCGGCGGGTTGCACCCGGACAGTCGAGGGTGCGGGGGCGGGCGCCCGCATGGCCGGCGCGGCATCCTCCGCGTCCGGCTCGTCCATCGCATCGCCGCGGGTCCGCACCGCGTCGAGCAGCCCTTGCAGGGCGGCCAGCGGACCGGCGAAGGACGGGGCGTCCTCCTGCATGGTCGCCGCCGTCACGGGCGTCGAGAAGGGCGGGGGCGCCGGACGGCTTTCGGTGTCGCGGGAATTGCAGCGCGAACAGCGGTAATGGGGGGCGATGGACAGGACCGGATAATTGGGGCCGAAGCGCCGGTTCATGTCCGCGCGCGGCAGCACGCCCTCGTGGCCGCAGGCGCGGCAGCGGACGTGCACATCGACCTCGATGTCGCGCAGGTAAAGCATGCGTGCCATGGGCGCAGTATACGCAGCGGCGTGCCCAAGCCCAGCGGATTCGCCGGTCGCGCCATGCGCCGCGCGGCCGCCATCGGTGACCTTTTCGGTATGCCGACCCGCAAGGCTGCCTGAGTGGGGCCTGAGTGGGGCCTGGGACGGGCCTGAGACGGAAGGTTGGCAAGTCGGGGCGGAGCCGCTATGTTCTGCGCCGTGGCCCCGTAGCTCATCTGGATAGAGCGACGGTTTCCTAAACCGTAGGCAGCTGGTTCGAGTCCAGCCGGGGTCACCACCTCTTCCTTCCGCGACCGGTTCCACAGTCTGCCGAAGGCCCTGCCCATGACCGCCCCCCTGTTGCAGGACGCCGTTCTCGTCACCGGCGCCGGCCGCCGCGTCGGTTTGCATCTGGCCGAGCGGATGATGGCGCTGGGCCACTCTGTCATCGCCCATTACCGCACGCCCACCGACGACGTGGAGCGGCTGCGCGCCGCCGGGGCGGTCTGCCTGCAAGGCGATCTGGCCGATCCGGACGGCGGGCCGCGGCTGGCCGCGGCGGTGCGGGCGGTGGCCGGCAGCCTGCGGGCGGTGATCCACAACGCCTCGGCCTTCGAGATGACGGCGGCGGACACCGCGGACGCGCTGCGCCAGCTCGACGTCTTTCACGCCGTGCATGTCCGCGCGCCCTTCGCGCTGAACCGCGAGTTGGCGCCGCTGCTGGGCGCCTGTTCGGCGCGGCGGGCCGACATCGTCCACATCACCGACATCTACGCCGACAACCCGAACCCGGCCTTCGACGCCTATTGCGCCAGCAAGGCCGGGCTTCAGAACCTCGCGCTGTCCTTCGCCAAGCGGCTGGCCCCCAAGGTGAAGGTGAACGTCGTCCAGCCGGGGCCGATCCTGTTCAAGGAGTGGCACGGCCCCGAGGCGCGGATGCGGGTGCTGTCAGAGACTCTGCTCGGCGAGGAGGGCGGGGTCGAGGCCATCGGCGTGGCGGTGGAGGCCATCCTTCAGAACCACTACCAGACCGGCGCCGTCATCGCGGTGGACGGCGGCCGGCGTCTCGCCTAACCGGGGGGAACCGCTCCGGCAACCCGGCATGGCCGCGGCGCACAGCTCGCCCCGCGGCGGCGGGACGACACGCCCGGTCAGCAGAGCGACGATCTCCGCGAAGGGGGCGGCCAGATAGGCATCGGGGCGCAGGACCGACAGACCGTCCGCCGCGATCGGGCGGCTCACCCGCCCGATCAGGTCGATGTCGGCGGGGCGGTCGCGCGTCTTGCAGCAGGGGTGCGCGCGGTCGCGGCCCAGCGCCAACTCGATCTCCACGCACAGCCTCTTGCAGCAGGCCGGCTCCAGCGCGCTCGGCACATAGGCGCAGTAATTGACGAAGGGGTGGGCGCTCGACATGCCGACCGGGTCCGTTCGGTAGAAGCGGCTGATCAGGACAGAGCCGAACAGGTCGGCCAGACGGGCGGCGATCCGCGCCGCGTTCCGATCGGGTTCCATGTTCGTTCCGATTCCCAGGATGTAGCCGGCCGGTGGCGGGGGGGCGGAGGGGACCGGAATCAATGCGTCCATAAGCGTTCCGTTGGTTGGGATGTGCATGGGAAGGATGTGAAAAGCCGGAGAGAAACAATGATACCGAATCGTTGCAGGCTGGTCATTCCATGGGCGAAATATGAACGAATTTCGATACGCCTTTCCGCATGAGAAAATTGGAGGGCTGATTTTTACAGAATTTTCGTTGGATCGTTCGTAGAATGCAATCATGATAAAGGTTGCATGGCCGAATAGCGGACGGTTAGCCGATATGGTGGATAGAGTTGTTTGCCGTCTTATCGCCCTGGCGTTGTTTGTACTTGCCGGTGCGGCCAGCGCCGGGACGCTTCCGGAGCCGACGGAAAAGCCGATTCTGGTCGTGTCGGGCCAGATCGGGGTGACCAACCGCGACGGTGTGGCGGTCTTCGACCGTCCCATGCTGGAGGCGCTGGGCATGGTGACCTTCACCACCGCCACCCCCTGGTACAAGGAACCGGTGACCTTCGAGGGGGTGCCGCTGGCCCGCCTCATGGAGCGTGTGGAGGCGCGCGGCGAAACGCTGACCGCGACGGCGCTGAACGACTACACCGGCGAAATTCCCATGGACGACGTGCGCAACCGCAAGGTGATCCTGGCGCTGAAGCGCGACGGGGCCTACATGCCGGTCAGCGACAAGGGACCGCTGTTCATCGTCTATGATTTCGACCATGATCCGGAAGCCAACCGGCAAAAGTATTTCGGACGCTCGGTCTGGCAGGTTGCCCGTCTGACCGTGAAGTGAAGGCACCCCCCGTGACTCCGCCGACCGAGACCGCGCCGAAAGGGAGCTCGCGGCTGTCCCGCCTGCTGGGCTGGGCGTCTGAGGACCGCACGCGCCGCATTGGGCTCTGGCTGGCCATCCTGACCGGCGGATTCGGCTTGGCCGCCGCCTATCTGTCGCTGCTGGTGGTGAATTACGGCGAGGCGCTGCGCGGCGCGGCGCCCTACAACTTCGCCTGGGCCGCCAGCCAGACGGTGGGCGAGGTGACGCGGCTGGAGCAGCGCATCCTGGCCAGCGCCCTTCCGGGGGCCAAGGTCGATGCGGAGGAGGTGCAGCTCCGTCTGGACATCGTGCGCAACCGCATCGCCGTGCTGGGGCGGGGGCAGGCCTCCCTCTTCATGGACCGCTACCCGCAGCATCGCCCCACGGTGGCCCGGCTGGAGGAGGCGCTGAACACCGTCGGCACCATCCTGTCCGGGCCGCAGCCGCCGGCGGACAAGGCTCTGGCCGCACTGGCGGTTCTGGAGCCCATCGACCGCGAACTCAACGCCTTCGCGTCCGTCGCTTCCCAGTTCGGCGGGGAGCTGGTGGACGAGGGGCACGACCACCTGCTCTATCTGCATGGGCTGTTCTCCGCGCTGGCCGTTGGTCTGGCGGTCTGCGGCGTTCTGTTCATCACCGTGCTGCTGATCCAGAACCGCGCCATCCGGCGGGCGCACGACCGGATGGAGGCGATGGCCGGCGCGCTGCAAACCGCCATTGCCCAGGCGGAGGAGGCCAGCCAGGCCAAGACCCGCTTCCTGGCGACCATGAGCCACGAGCTGCGCACCCCGTTGAACGCGATCATCGGCTTTTCGGAGCTGATCCGCGACGACGGCGGCATCAGCGGCGGCGAGATCCACGGCGGCGGTCGCGCCGTCGGCGCCCCGTCCGGAAGCACGAGGGAAAACGCCAGGGAAAGTTCCCGCCGGGAGCACGCCCAGTATGCGGGCTACATCCTGACCAGCGCCCGGCACATGCTGGGTCTGGTCATCGACATCCTGACGGTCGCCCAGATGGAATCGGGCCATGCCAACCTGACCTTCGATTCGGTGGACCCTCGCAAGGTGACGGGCACCGCCATCGCCACCGTGCTGGGCACCCAGGCCGGGCGCGGCCGGACGATCCGGACGGCGGCGGGGGCGGTCTGGCCGGTCCTTCAGGTCGACGAGCGGGCGGTGCGGCAGATGCTGCTGAACCTGCTGTCCAACGCGGTGAAGTTCAGCACCGCACCCTCGGTGATCGAGGTGCAGGCGTGGCTGGACCCGCAGGGCGGCTTCGTCATCGCGGTGCAGGACCATGGCATCGGCATGACGCCGGAGCAGATTGAAAAGGCCGCCCAGCCGTTCTATCAGGCGGAGGACGGCGCGACCCGCCGCTTCCAGGGGTCGGGACTGGGGCTCAGCATCGTGAAGAGCCTGATGGAGGCGCATGGCGGCTACCTGCTGCTGGAAGGTTCGGCGGGGGCCGGCCTTCGGGTCTCCCTCCATTTCCCGGCGGAACGGGTCGGTGGATCGGCGCCGCGTCCGGAGCCGGCCAGCCAGGTATGAGAACAACCGGCGTCGGCCTCGCCGGGGATAAGCAACGAAGAAGGGATCGGGTTTTATGACGGTGCAGGCAAATGTTCTCGCCCTCGTGCAGGAGGCGATGGAGGCGCGCCGGTCGAACGAGGCGCTCGACACGCCGCTGGACGCCGCGGGCGAGGCGGCCATGATCGACGCCGCGGCGCGGAAGGTCGAAGAACTGCTCGACGTGCTGCGGATCGACCATCGCAACGACCACAACACCCGCGACACGCCGCGCCGCGTCGCCAAGATGCTGGTGCGCGAGCTTCTCAAGGGCCGTTTCACGGCGGCGCCCGAACTGACCGAGTTCAGGAACGCCGAGGAGTTCGACCATCTGATCGTCACCGGCCCGATCGCCGTGCGTTCCACCTGCGCGCACCATCTGATGCCGATCTACGGCACCGCTTTCATCGGCATCCTGCCGGCCAAGGGCGGCAACATCCTGGGCCTGTCCAAGTACGACCGGATCGTCGATCATTTCGCCGCCCGCTTCCAGATCCAGGAGGAGCTGGTCAAGCAGATCGCCAACTTCATCGTCGAGGCCACCCGGCCGCGTGGGCTGGCCGTGCGGATCAGCGCCGTGCATATGTGCAAGACCCACCGCGGGGTGCGCGCCGGCCATGACAGCCGCATGGTCAACAGCTCCTTCCACGGCGAGATGCTGGAGTCGCGTGAGCTGCGCGAGGAGTTCCTGAGGGAGTGCGCGACGCTTGAGCGTTCCGCCCGCTGAGCGGAGCGTCCTGACCGCTCGGACGGATGCGGAAGGGCGGTCCGGCATCGCGGGGGCGGCGCTGCTGATGGCGGCGTCGCTCGCCCTAGTGCTGACCGCCGGGGCGCTGGCCCGCGAACTGGGCGCCCGCTACGGCGCGGCGGAGGTCCTCTTCCTGCGCTTCCTGCTGTCGTTGCCGGTGGTCGCCCCGGCGGCCGTCGCGATGGCCGGACGGCGCGCCCTGTCCGTCACCCGGCCCGGCGGCCACGCGGTGCGGGCACTGAGCGGCGTCGGGGCGGCGCTGATCTTCTACGCGGCGACCCAGCACCTCCCCTTCGCCGATCTGGTCGCCCTGTCCTACGCAGCACCCCTGTTCGTGGCGCTGTTGTCCGGCCCGGCCATCGGGGAGCGGGCGGGGGCGGCCTCCGTCCTCTGCGTCGCGCTGGGGATGGCCGGGGTCTTCCTGATCGCCCCGCCGACTCGGCTGGAGCCGTGGAGTCTCGCCATGCTCGCCATGGCCTTCCTCAACGCGGTCTGCATCCTGGCGACCCGGCGGACGGCCCAGGCCGACGGGCCGGCGGCCACCGGGCTGGTCTTCGTGCTGGCGGGGTGTCTGCTGACCGCCCCGGCGGCCCTGCTGACCGGGTTCCGGATGCCCGAGCCGGCGGACCTGCCGGTCTTCCTGCTGCTGGGCCTCGCCGCGGGGGCGGCCATCCTGCTGAACGCCGCCGCCTTCCGCCGGGCGCCCGCGGTGGTTCTGGCGCCCATCGATTATCTGGGGATCGCGGCCTCGGCGGCCATCGGCTTCGTATGGTGGGGCGAGAGTCCGTCGCCCGCGGTGCTGTTGGGCGGGGGGTTGATCGCCGCCGCCGGGCTGGGCACCCTGTGGGCCGGTGCGCGGCGCTGACGGCTTCCGCCCGTTTCGCCTACTGCACGACGATCCGCCGCACCACGGCCTTGGTGGCGCGTGCCAGATCCGCCGGGGCCAGGGCGATCTGCAGGCCGCGCCGCCCGCCGTTGACGACCATCTCCGGCAAGGTCTCGGCGCTGACGTCGATGAAGGTGGGCAGAGCCTTGCGCTGGCCCAGCGGGCTGATGCCGCCAACCATGTAGCCGGTGGTCCGCTCGGCCAGGGTGGGGTCGGCAAGATCGGCTTTCTTCGCACCGGCGGCGGCGGCCAGCGCCTTCAGGTCCAGCTTCGCCGCGACGGGGATGACGACACAGGCCAGCGCCTTCGGCTCCAGCTGGACGATCAGCGTCTTGTAGACCACCGCCGGGTCCAGCCCCATGGCCGCCGCGGCGTGCAGGCCGATGGCGTCCGCCGAGGGGTCGTACTCATACTCCATCAGGCGGTGGGGCATCCCCGCCGCCTTCGCCGCGTTCACCGCCGGTGTGACCTTCGCCGCCATGATGACCTTGCTCCCCCGGGCGCGGATTCGCCCTTTCACGCCGGGAGCTTAGCAGACCGCTCCGGCGTGGGGGAGAGGGGGACGG
>NZ_WHOR01000271.1:0-7703 GCF_013340925.1 Azospirillum formosense | reverse complement strand
GAGCGCGCCCTTTGCCGGGGCGATGCCCCAGCGCGCGGCGGAGACCACCCCCGCCGAAAGCGCGGAGGCGACGGCGCAGGTGCTGTTCCGCTACCCGCAGCCGGTGACGCTGGCCAACGGCGGCACCATGATGATGCCGATCACCGCCCGCGCCATCCCGGCGGAGCGGCTGTCGCTCTACCAGCCCAACACCCAGCCGCGCCACCCGCTGGCCGCTCTGCGCCTCAGCAACGGCGACTCGGGCGAGACCGGCCTGCCGCCGGGCGTGCTGACGCTCTACGAACGGCTGGGCGGGGCCGCCGCCTATGTGGGCGACGCGCGGCTGGCCACCCTTCCGGCGGGCGAGAGCCGGATCCTCAGCTTCGCGGTGGATCAGGCGGTGACGGTGGACCGCTCCGAACAGCCCAGCCGCACCCTGTCCCGCGCCACCCTGGCCGATGGGGTGCTGCAGTTGACCGTGACCGACCGCCAGACCACCACCTACCGGATCGCCGGCGCGGCGGGCGAGGACCGCACCGTCATCGTCGAGCATCCGCGGCGTTCCGGCTGGGAGCTGGTCCAGCCCTCGGGCGGGGCCGCTCCCGACCTGACGGCCGACGCCTACCGTCTGCCGGTGGCGGTGCCCGCCGGCCAGACGGTGACCCTGTCGGTGGCGCTGGAGCGCCCGCGGATCGAACGCTTCGGCATCTCGGAAATGTCGCCGGAGCAGGTGCGGGCCTATGCCTCCTCCACGGAGCTGCCGCCCGCGGCGCGCGAGGCCCTGGCCAAGGTCGCGACTCTGCGCGCCGCCGTCGCCGACAAGGAGCGCCGCGTCGGCGAGCTGGAGCGCGAACAGGCGGAGATCGGCAAGGAACAGGAGCGGCTGCGCCAGAACCTCGCCACGCTGCCGCGCGACAGCGACCTGTTCAAGCGGACCATCGCCAAGATGGGCGAGCAGGAAACCCGCCTGGACGGCCTGTCCCGCGAGCTGGCCACCGCCCGCAAGGAGGCCGACACCGCCCGCAACACGCTGCGCGATCAGGTGCGCGGCATGACGTTCTGAGCATGACGGCGGAGCATCACCAGGGCAGCGGCGACACGCCGAACAGCATCCGGTGCAGGTGCAGCAGCCCGCCGTAAAGCAGCAGAGCCACCACTGGGCGCCACCAGCCGATCTCCCGCCAGACGAGGCTCTGGCGCCCGGTCAGGATCGCCGCGAAGGGCAGGTTGGAGGTGCGGGCGGCGTAGCGGTCCCACGCCGCCCCCAGCCGCCGCGCCAGCTTCGCGTCGATCAGGACGCTGCCGCCCAGCGCCAGCAGGGCGAGCGTGCCGAACAGGATCAGCGAGGCGAGGTCCCCGTTCGGCACCATATGGGCGACCGCCCACAACCCGACGCCCCACAAGAACGGGTTGCGCGTCACCCGCAGGATGCCGCGGACCGGCTCCCGGTCGCCGGTCAGCAGCTTCTCCTGCCCGACCGAAGTCGGGTTCGGGGTGGAGAGGCCGGCGACGAGAAGGAACAGCGCGACCGGCACCAGCAGGACCGGCACCCAGGCCAGCCCGCCGGCGGGCGGCCACACCGGCACATGGGGCGCCGCCTTGTAGGCCGCCACCAGCCACCAGAAGGCCAGCGCCGAGACCAGCGAATAGAGGCCGAGATAGGGCTTCTCGCCCAGCCGTCCGACCAGTGCCGCGCGCAGCGGCGTGCTGGAAATGCCGAAATGCGTCAGCAGCAGGAACAGCCCTGCGGCGGACAGGTGGGCGATGGTGCCGGTCATGCGCTGTCTCCCGGTCGCGAAGCCTCTCGTCAGGCGCCCTTTTCCAGCGTCGTGCCGCTGCAATAGGCCCAGTCGTCGCCGTGCAGACCGAAGAACAGGGCCACCGGCTGCTTGCCGGAGCGGTCGATCACCACGCGGAAGCGGTTGCCGGTGCAGGCGCCCGCCGCCTGCTTCTGGTAGGGCAGCTTGACGCTCTTGGATTTCAGGCAGGAATCGGCGGCCTTGGGCGGGTTGGCCGACGCGTCGATGCGCTTGCCGTTCAGCACCATGTAGTAGTTGGTGGCCTGCCCGCCCTTGACCTCGGCCTTCACCTCGATCTTGCCGAATCGGGACTTGTAGAGGCCGGCGTCGGTTTCGCCATCCGGCGCGCCGGGGGCGATGGCGCGGAAGGACACGGCGCCGCAGGCCGGCGGCTCCTTCTTCTGGGCGAAAGCCGGCTGGGCAAGCGCAATGGTGGCGGCGCCCGCGACCAACGCGGCACCGAAAAGACGCGACAGCGGCATGCGAACCTCCTGGATCGGATGGAAGGGGTTGGGACGGGTCAGGCCGTGGCCAGACAGATCAGGGTCTGCTGCATGATGGCGCAGTCCTTCTCCACCCCGCCGTCGAGCATCGAGATCTCGACGCTGGTGACGGTCAGGGTGCGGCCCGGCTTCAACACGCGGGCGCGGGCGATCATCACCTCGCCCTTGGACGGCGCCATCAGATTGACCTTGAACTCCACCGCCAGGACCTCGCTGCCCGCCGGCATCAGCGTGTAGCCGGCGTAGCCCCCGGCGTTGTCGGCCAGCGTGGTGACCATGCCCGCGTGGAAGAAGCCGTGCTGCTGCGTCAGGTCGGCGCGGAACGGCAGGCGCATCTCGCAGAAGCCGGGCTCCAGCCGCGTCAGTTCGATCCCCAGCGTCTTGCAGATCGGCTGAAGCGCGAAGCTGGCGCGGCAGCGCGCCTCCCAGTCCGGATCGCGCGGTTCGAAGGTCTTGGGCACGTCTCGGGTCTCTCTGATTGTGTTCGGGCGGCCCTTACCCTGCGCCAGCCTTACGTTCCGATCAAGCCGAGCTGCGGGCTCGACGCCTCGGCGAAGGCACGTTTCGGCATGCGCCCGGCCAGACGGGCCGCCCGCCCCGCCGCCACCGCGTCGCGCATCGCCGCGGCCATGCGCACCGGATCGCGCGCCTTCGACACGGCGGTGTTCAGAAGGACGGCGGCGCAGCCCAGCTCCATCGCCAAAGCGGCATCCGACGCCGTGCCGATCCCGGCGTCCAGAACCACCGGCACCGGGCTGCGCGCGCAGATCGTCTCGATGGCGTGAGGGTTGCGGATGCCCAAGCCGGAGCCGATGAAGGCGCCCAGCGGCATCACCGCCGCCGCCCCAAGATCGGCGAGCTTGCGGCAGGTCACCGGATCGTCGTTGCAATAGGGCAGAACGGTGAAGCCGTCGGCCACCAGCTCCTCGGTCGCGCGCAGCAGCTCCTCGACGTCGGGGTAGAGCAGCTCGCGGTCGCCGATGACCTCCAGCTTGATCCAGTCCACGCCCAGCGCCTCGCGGGCGAGCTGCGCGGTCAGCACCGCTTCCTTGGCGGTCAGGCAGCCGGCGGTGTTGGGCAGCAGCCCGGCGCGGTCGCCGATGACGTCGACGAGGCTTTCCGAATAGCCGTCCAGGCTGATGCGCCGGATGGCGAGCGTGACCAACTCGCTGCCGCTGGCCTCCAGCGCGTCAAGCATGACCTGCTGATTCGGGTAGCCGGCGGTGCCGAGGAACAGGCGCGAGCGGAACTCACGGCCCGCTATGGTGAGCGTGTCGTTCATGGATGTTTCCTCGATGATTGATATCCCCTCTCCCGCCTCGGGAGAGGGAAGGGGCCCGCGCGAAGCGTGGGAAGGGTGAGGGTGCCGCCGAGGATCAGCGCCTTGATCCTTGCACGACCCTCACCCGCCCGCTGCGCGGGCACCCTCTCCCGGGACGGGAGAGGGATTGAGACGTGGCGGGCGAGAAGTTCAGCCGCCCTGCACGGGACGGATGATCTCCAGGGCGTCGCCCGCGGACAGGGGCGTCTCGTCCCAGCGGCGGGACGGCAGGACGGCACCGTTCAGGGCGACGGCGACTCCGCGCGTGCCCGCGGCGATTCCCCGCCCGGCGAGCAGTGCGGCGACGGTGGGGGCGGCGAGGTCCTCCTCCCGTCCGTTCACGCGGATGCGGGCACTCATGCCGCGGCTCCCTTCGGCTGGGCGAAACGGTCGAGCGCGAAGGGACGGATCACCGGATCGGCCTCCCCGGTCAGGACCAGCCGCGCCACCGAATCGGCGGTGACCGGGGTCAGCAGGATGCCGTTGCGGTGGTGTCCGGTGGCGTAGACCAGCCCCTCCACCTCCGAGAGGCCGAGGATCGGGGCGTCGTCGCGGGTGCCGGGGCGGAAACCGGCCCACGCTTCCTCGACGGGCAGCTCGGCGATACCCGGCAGGGCGCGCCACGCCCCTTCCAGCAGGGCGAACTGGCCCCCGGCGGTCAGCCGGTCGTCGAACCCGCGCTCCTCCGTCGTGGCGCCGACCAGCAGCCGCCCGTCCAGCCGCGGGATCAGGTAGGTGCCGGGAGTCCACACCACATGGCGCAGCAGCGGCAGCCGGGCGTCCATGCGCAGGCAGAGCATCTGGCCCTTCACCGGGCGCACGGGCGGCCGCACCGCCGGAGACAGCCCGTCGATCCAGCCCGACCACGCCCCGGCGGCCAAGACCACCCGGTCGGCCTCGAACAGCCGGTCCCCGACCTGGACGCCGACGGCCCGGCCGCCGCGGACCTCAATGCGGGACACCTCGGCGTACTCGTGCACCACGGCACCGGCCCGCAGGGCGGCGGCGTGCAGGGCGGCGGCGACCTTGCGGTTGTCGACCTGATGGTCGCCGGCGCAGAACAGCGCGCCGGCCACGCCCGGCTGGAGATAGGGCTCGCGCCGCCGCACCTCCGCCCCGCTCAGCCATTCCACCGGCAGGCCGAGCTTGGTCTGGAACTCGTGCAGGAAGCGCACCTTGGCCGCATCGTCGGCGTTCAGCGCGATGACCATCGTGCCTTCGGTGCGCAGGTCAACCGCCATGCCGGAGGCGGCCTCCAGCGCCGCCGCGAAGGCGGGCCACAGGTCCTGGGAAGCGCGGGTCAGCGGCAGGAGGCTCTCTTCGCCGGGCTCGGTCTCCACGCAGGCGGCGAGCATGCCGCCCGCGGCGTGGCTGGCGCCCCGGCCGGCGGCGCCGCGGTCGAAGACCTCGACCCGGCAGCCGGCGGCGGCCAGCCTCCAGGCGATGGACAGGCCGATCACCCCGGCGCCGATCACGGCGACGGTGGGTCCCCCGGAAGCGGAAAGAGCGGAATCGGAATGAAATGAGGGCGCGGATACCATGCGGCGGCTCCCTTCGCTGGCATTATCCAGACAGGTTCGATGGGTGTGATCTCAGCCGCGCGAGCGCATCCCGCACGGCACCCCAGCCAATGCCCGGATCATCCGGAAGAGAGCCGCCTTTGGCAAGCCCCTTTTCGTTGGTCACAACAACAAAAGCGACGCCAGCCCCAGGAAGGACAGGAACCCGATGACATCGGTCATGGTGGTCAGGAAGACCGAACTCGCCACCGCCGGATCGACGCCCAGCCGGTCGAGCCCGATGGGAATCAGCACCCCGCACAGGCCGGCGACGAACAGGTTGATGACCATGGCGCAGCCGATGACCAGACCGATCATCGGCTCGAACCACGTTGCGGCGATGGCCCCCACCAGCGTGGCGAAGACGGCGCCGTTGAGCAGCCCGACCAGAACCTCCTTCCCCACCACGCGGGGCGCGTTGGAGGACGACAGCTCGCGCGTCGCCAGGGCGCGCACCGCCACGGTCAGGGTCTGGGTCCCGGCGTTTCCGCCCATCGAGGCGGTGATCGGCATCAGCACGGCCAGCGCCACGATCTGCTCGATGGTCGCCTCGAACAGCGAGATGACGCCCGCCGCCGCGAAGGCGGTGAACAGGTTCAGCCCCAGCCACGAAATGCGCGAGCGCGAGGTTTCCAGAACCGAGCGGTAGATGGAGGTGTCGCCGACGCCGCCCAGCTTGCCGATGTCGTCCTCGGCCTCCTCGTCGATGATGTGGACCACGTCGTCGACGGTGATGACGCCGATCAACCGCCCGCCGGCGTCCACCACCGGGGCGGAGACCAGGGCGTACTGGCGGAACAGATTCGCCACCTCCTCCTGGTCCATGGTGGCGGGGATGGTGTCGACCTCCTCCGTCACCAGATCGGCGATGCGGACCGACCGCTTCTGGCGCAGCAGGCGCGACAGCGGCACCGCCCCGACCACCCGGTGCATCGGATCAACGACGAAGATGTCGTAGAAATCCTCCGGCAGCTCGTCGGTGGCGGCACGCACATAGTCGATGGTCTTGCCCACCGTCCAGAACTGCGGCACCGCCACCAGATCGCGCTGCATCAGGCGGCCGGCGGTGTCTTCGTCGTAGGTCAGGTTCTCCTGGACCAGCGCGCGGTCGGCGGCCGGCAGATTCTCCAGCACCTCCCGCCGTGTGTCCTCGTCCAGGCCCTCGATGACGTCGACGGCGTCGTCGGTGTCCAGCTCCGCGACGGCGGCGGCCAGCTCCTTCGGCTCGAACAGCTCGACGATCTCTTCGCGCAGATCGTGGTTGAGGTAGCTCAGCACCTCGCCGTCGAAGTCAGGGCGCAGGACGCCGACCAGAGCCTCCCGGTCGTCGTGGCCGAGCTGCTCGATCAGGTCCGCGACGTCGGCGGGATGCAGCCGGTCCAGTTCGGCCCGCAGCTCGTCACGCCGACCGGCGTGCAGCTGTTCGACGACCTCCTCCACCAACTCCGGCTCCACACCGTAGGCGCGCTCCTCCTCGCCGTCCTCGCGCGGTGGGTCGGGGCGTTCGGCCGGGTGCGGCACATCGTCCTGGATACGATCCGGTTCCTGGCGGTCGGTGTGCATGGCGGCACCCTCCCTTCACGATGGCAATGCGGCGTGACGGCATGGTCCTGCGATCGGCCGACCATGGCGCACCGGCGTTTGCGGGTTGGTGGGGAGCCCTTGCGGGTTCCCGCCGGGGCGCCCACCGAATATAGGTGTGCCGCCATTTTGTCCAGCGCGGCGGGCCGTTCCGGCTTCCCTGAACCCTCGCGCAATGCTTGCGTGGGCTGCGCAATTCGTGCACCCATAATGCTCGCGTGGCTTTTCTCTCCGCGCAGGCAGCGAAAAACAGACACCACCGGCCAACGGATGTGACGATGGAGTACGCCTATACCGACATCGACGGTCAGGAAGGGATCATGCTGTCGGGGCGTTTCACCTACGACGACAGCCGCAAGTTCCATGATCTGCTGGCGGACTGGGACATCGGCGCGCGGCCCGAGGTGCGGCTGGACCTGCGTTACATGACGTTCCTGGACTCCGCGGCGATCGGCATGCTGTTCGTCCTCGCCAACCGCTGCCGCGACGCGAAGGGGCTGGTAACGGTGCACAATGCGCAACCTTACATTGTGCAGACCATGCGCCGTGTGGCGCTCGACCAGTATGTGGAGTTCCGCTGAAGAGAGCAGATCCTGAAAGGACAGCCCCGATCGGGGCGGTCTGAAAATGAAGGCCCGGAAACGAAAAAGCCCGCTGTGGTCCGATGGACCGGCGGGCTTTTCGTTTGTTTGCCTAATCCCCCGTTGCTGGAGGATGGTGCGGTCGAGAAGACTCGAACTTCCACGGCATTTCTGCCACAGCGACCTCAACGCTGCGCGTCTACCAATTCCGCCACGACCGCACAAGGCTGGTAGAACCGATAAGGGAAGTGCTCCCCTCATCGGGTGGAGCGGGGGAATAGCAGATCCCCAACGGCCGATCAAGCGGCGTCTCGCGTTTTCTGCAAAGAAAGTTCATAACATCGGCATGACCGAGATCACCGCCCCCGTTCCGCCCGCCC
>NZ_WHOR01000270.1:0-7745 GCF_013340925.1 Azospirillum formosense | reverse complement strand
GCGTTCGATGTCCTGATCGGCCGGCGGCGGCTGGGCGAGGTTGGGGGCGAGGTGTGGCGGTGGACGGCGGTTGGCGAGCTGCGCGCGCAGATTCTGCTTGATGCGCGCCCGCTGCCCGGCGTTCAGCGTGTCCAGCTCATCGATCTCGTCGAACAACAGGTCGTAGAGGCGCCGCCGCTTGTGGTTGGCCTCGTCCTGGTCGCGGCGTTCCTGCTGCTCGCGCTCCTGCTGTTGCAGGTCCTGCCGATTCTGCCGCCGCTGCTTGCGGTCGGTGGCGCTGCCGGTGCGCTCCACCACGCCGGCCGAGCGGACCAGGGGTTCCGGGCGTCCGATCGATCCGTCGGTCATGGCGACCTCCACCGAAAGCGGCTGGGACTGTTCAGTGTACCAACTGTCGCGATTCTGTCAAGGTGACGCTTTGGCGTGCGGAGAAGGCCCTGTTTCAGGTGAGTGTTGCTCACCCGAACACGCGGCGTACTCGTTTGTCAGGGGTGTGGCTCGGGCTGGACAGTGGGGCATCCCAAACGCAGACGAAGGACCGCACCATGTCCCTGACGACCAAACACGCCGACTCCGCCACCCCCATCCTGTGCGTCACCGCCGGGGGAATCGCCACCCTCACCCTGAACCGCCCCGCCAAGCTGAACGCCATCAGTACGGCGCTGGCCGCCGCAATGCTCGACACGCTGGATGCGCTGGAGGCCGACGCGGCGGTGCGGGCGGTCATCGTCACCGGCGCCGGGGAGCGGGCCTTCTCCGCCGGGGCGGACATCGCCGAGTTCACCCCGGCCGTCCGCCGGGGACCGGAGGCGGCGGTGCGCGCCTTCCGGCCCGGACAGACGCTGTGCGCGCGGATTGAGTCCTTCCCCAAGCCCGTCATCGCCGCGGTCAACGGCATCTGCTACGGCGGCGGCTGCGAGATCCTGGAGGCGGCGCACCTCGCCGTCGCCAGCGAGCGGGCGAGTTTCTCCAAGGCGGAGATCAGGCTCGGCATGATGCCGACCTTCGGCGGGACGCCGCGGCTTCCCCGCAACGCCTGGCGCAAGCGGGCGCTGGAATGGCTGCTGACCGGCGACGCCTTCCCGCCCGCGACGGCGCTGGCGGTGGGGCTGGTCAATCAGGTGGTGCCCCACGACGCGCTGCTGCCCGCGGCCTTCGAACTGGCGGGGCGGATCGTCCGGCATTCGCCGGCCGCGGTGTCCGGCATCCTGGGGGCGGTGACCCGCGGGCTGAACATGACCATCGGCGAAGGGCTGGCGGTTGAGACGGAGCGCTTCGCCCGGCTGGCCCCCGGCCCTGACCTGCGCGACGGGCTGGAGGCGTGGCTGGCGCGCTGAATCACGCTCCTTCCGGGGGATCGTCCGGCATTTCGGTTTGCGCGGGGGCGTGCCGGTGTGCAGGATGCGGGGGTGGATGTGGACCGCTCCGCCCCCTATCTTCCGGGGCCGGGGCTTTTTGGCGTGGATGGCATGAGCGACGAGAACACCCTGTCCGAGAGCGGCGAATCCCTGGAAAACCGGCGCAAGCGGCTGCGCTTCCGGTCGTGGCACCGCGGCATGCGCGAGATGGACCTGCTGATCGGCAGCTTCGCCGACGCCCATGTCCCCGACTTCGACCACGCGCAGCTCGACCGCTACGAGGCGCTGCTCGAACTCAGCGACCCCGACCTCTACAACTGGTACGCCGGGCGCGAGCCGCTGCCCGCCGAGCATGACACCGACGTCATGCAGCTGTTGACCAAGTTCCGCTATACGCCCCGTCAGGGGTCCTGAGGCCCGATCCTTGCCCAGCTTCGAACAGTTGCAGCCGGGACGCTCCGGCCGCCTTCTGGTCGGCGGCGCTCCCGCCGGTCATGACGCCCGCGTCCTCGCCGATCTCGCCAAGCGGGCGGGGAGTGCGGGACTTCTCCACGTCGCGCTCGACGACACCCGCGCCGCCCAGTTGGCGGAGGCGCTGGCCTTCTTCGCGCCGTCGCTGGAGGTGCAGGTCTTCCCGGCCTGGGACTGCCTGCCCTACGACCGCGTGTCGCCCAACGGCGGCATCGTGGCGAAGCGGATCGACACGCTGACCCGCCTGCTGGCGCGCAAGGCGGACGCGGCGCCGCTGGTCGTGCTGACCACCGTCAACGCCATGGTGCAGAAGGTGCCGCCGCGCGCCGCCTTCCGCGACGCGGTGTTCTCGGCGAAGCTGCGCGACCGGATCGACCTGGAGAAGCTGCAGCGCTATCTGGCCGGCAACGGCTACACCCGCGCCCAGACGGTGCGCGAGCCGGGCGAGTTCGCCGTGCGCGGCGGCATCGTCGACCTGTTCCCGCCGGGCACCGACGAGCCGTTGCGCCTCGACCTGTTCGGCGATGAGCTGGAGGCGGTGCGCAGCTTCGACCCCATGTCGCAGCGCACCACCGACAAGCGCGACGGCATCGACCTGAAGCCGATGTCGGAGGTCTTCCTGGACGAGGCCGGCATCGCCCGCTTCCGCTCCGGCTACCGGGAGCTGTTCGGCGCCGTCACCGACGACGACCCGCTCTACGAGGCGATCAGCGCCGGGCGCAAGTACGGCGGCATGGAGCATTGGCTGCCGCTGTTCCACGAGACCATGGAATCGCTGCTGGCCTATATGCCCAAGGCCATCCTGTCGCTGGACCATCAGGCGACGGAGGCGCGCGATTCGCGCATCGCGCAGGTGGTGGACTTCCACGCCTCCCGCGAGAGCATGATCGTCATCGAGAAGCGGGCGGGCTCGCCGGTCTACAAGCCGGTGCCGGTCGGCATGATGTTCCTCGACGCCCAGGCCTGGGACGACCTGTTCGCCGCCCACGCCGTGGCGCAGCTTCAGCCCTTCGGCACGCCGCCGGGCATCAAGGGCACGCTGGACGCCGGCGGGCGCCGCGGCCACGACTTCGCCGAGGAGCGGGCGCGTCCCGACGTCAACGTCTTCGAAGCGGTGAAGGACCACATCCGCGCCCTGCGGGCCGACGGGCGGCGCGTGCTGGTGGCCGGCTATTCCGCGGGTTCCCGCGACCGCCTGATGACGGTGCTGGGCGACCACGGCATTCCGGGGCTGGAGCCGGCGGAGAGCGTCGAGGACGTCCGCCGCTTCGACCGCAACATCATCGGCATGATCGTGCTGGGGATGGAGCACGGCTTCACCTCCGCCGACATGGCCGTCATCACCGAGCAGGACATCCTCGGCGACCGGCTCGTCCGCCCGGCGGCGAAGAAGAAGCGCAAGGCCGCCAACTTCATCGCCGAATACACGGCGCTGGCCTCGGGCGACCTCGTGGTGCACATGGACCACGGCATCGGGCGCTACGACGGGCTGGAGACGCTGGAGGTGTCCGGGGCGCCGCACGACTGCCTGCGGCTGATCTACGAGGGCGGCGACAAGCTCTACGTCCCCGTCGAGAACATCGAGGTGCTGACCCGCTACGGGTCGGAGGACGCGCACGCGCAGCTCGACAAGCTGGGCGGGGCCGGCTGGCAGGGCCGCAAGGCCCGCGTCAAGAAGCGCCTGAAGGACATGGCCGAAGCGCTTTTGAAGATCGCCGCGGAGCGCATGCTGAAGAAGGCCGATCCGGTCTACACGCCGGAGGGCGTCTATCAGGAGTTCGCCGCCCGCTTCCCTTACCCGGAGACGGACGACCAGCTCAAGGCCATCGAGGAGGTCTTCACCGATCTCGGCTCGGGCCGCCCGATGGACCGGCTGGTCTGCGGCGACGTCGGCTTCGGCAAGACGGAGGTGGCGCTGCGCGCCGCCTTCCTCGTCGCCATGAGCGGGCAGCAGGTCGCCGTGGTGGTGCCGACCACGCTGCTGGCGCGCCAGCATTTCAAGACCTTCACGACGCGGTTTGCGGGGCTGCCGCTGCGCATCGTCCAGCTCTCCCGCATGGTCACCGCCAAGGAGCAGACCAAGGTCAAGCAGGAGCTGACGGAGGGCACCGCCGACATCGTCATCGGCACCCACGCGCTGCTCGGCAAGGGCGTGCAGTTCAAGCAGCTCGGCATGGTCATCGTCGACGAGGAGCAGCATTTCGGCGTGAAGCAGAAGGAGCGGCTGAAGGAGCTGCGCGCCGACGTGCACGTCCTGACGCTGACCGCCACGCCGATCCCGCGCACGCTCCAGATGGCGCTGAGCGGCGTGCGCGAGCTGTCGCTGATCGCCACCCCGCCGGTGGACCGTCTGGCGGTGCGGACCTTCGTGCTGCCCTACGACCCGGTGGTGGTGCGCGAGGCCATCCTGCGCGAGCATTACCGGGGCGGCCAGACCTTCTACGTCTGCCCCCGCGTCGAGGACCTGCCGAAGGTCGCCGAGCGGGTGCGCGAGCTGGTGCCCGAGGTCAAGATCGTCACCGCCCACGGCCAGATGCCGGCCAGCGAGCTGGAGGAGGTGATGACCGCCTTCGACGAGGGCAAGTTCGAGGTGCTGCTCGCCACCAACATCATCGAGAGCGGCATCGACATCCCCAACGCCAACACGCTGGTCGTGCACCGGGCGGACATGTTCGGCCTGGCCCAGCTCTACCAGATCCGCGGGCGCGTCGGCCGGTCGAAGGTGCGCGGCTATGCCTACCTCACCTACGCGCCGAACAAGCCGCTGACCGGCACGGCGCAGCAGCGGTTGCACGTCATCGAGACGTTGGACAGCCTGGGCGCCGGTTTCCAGCTGGCCAGCCACGACATGGACATCCGCGGTGCCGGCAACCTGCTGGGCGAGGAGCAGTCGGGCCACGTCAAGGAGGTCGGCGTCGAGCTGTACCAGCACATGCTGGAGGAGGCCGTCGCCAACGCCCGCGCCAACATGGACGGGCAGGTGCCGAGCGGGGCGGAGGACCAGCCCTGGACGCCGCAGATCAACCTGGGCACCCCGGTGCTGATCCCGGAGGAGTATGTCCCCGACCTGACGGTGCGCCTGTCGCTCTACCGCCGCATCGCCGATCTGGTGGACCGGGCGGAGATCGACGGCTTCGCGGCCGAGCTGATCGACCGCTTCGGCAAGCTGCCGGGCGAGGTGGAGAACCTGCTCGACGTGGTGACCATCAAGCAGCTCTGCCGTCAGGCGGGGGTGGAGCGGGTGGACGCCGGGCCGAAGGGCGCCGTTCTGACCTTCCGCAACAACAGCTACGCCGAGCCGGCCAAGCTGCTGACCTACATCAGCCAGCAGATGAGCCTGATGAAGCTGCGGCCCGACCACAAGCTGGTCTACACCCGCGAATGGACCGACGAGGCCCAGCGGGTGCGCGGCGTCAATCGGCTGATGAGCGATCTCGCCCAGATGGCCGGCGGCGGCGCCGTGCCGAAGGGCGAGGCGCCTCCGCCTCCGCCGCCCCCGCCGCCGCCGCGCCCCAGCGCGCTGAAGGTCGGGTCCAAGTTCGGGCGGAACATCCCCTCGCGTCCCTTCGGGCGGCGCTGAGGCGATGAAAAAGGATGGGGGGCTGGCGAAGGCCCTGGCGCTCGGCGGTGACCGTCGCGCATTCGGCGACATTCCGACGGTGGCGGAGGCGGTGGCCGCCGACCCCGCCCGCCTGCCGGAACTGGTCGCCTGCCTGTTCGACGGCGACGCCGGGGTGCGGATGCGCGCCGCCGACGCCCTGGAACGGGTGTCGCGCGGCGACGCCCGCCCGCTGGACGCCTTCGCCGAACGGCTGCTGACCGACGCCGCGGCGATCGAGCAGGCGGAGGTGCGCTGGCATCTGGCGGCGGTCCTGCCGCGCCTGACCCTGACGGAGGAGCAGCGCGGGCGCGCCGTGGCGCTTCTGGAGGGCTGGTTCGAGAACCGGGCCAGCCGGATCGTGCAGAGCGCCGCGCTTCAGGCCATGGTCGATCTGGCGGCGGACGATCCGGAGCTTCGCCCGGTCGCGGCGGACATGCTGGGCCGGGCCATGCGCTCGCGCATCCCGTCGCTGGCCGCTCGGGCCAAGCGCATCCTCAAGCCGTTCGAGGTGGACCGCGCGACGCTGGACGCCGCCCTGCTGCCGGAGACCAAGCCGCTGACCCTCTCGGTCCTGCCCGACCGTCTGGCGGTGGCGCGGCTGGCGCCGGGGGACGGGATGCCCGGCTGGCTCGACTGGACCGACCCGCTGGTCAGCGCCACCCGCACGGGGGAGGAGCTGTCCATCCTCTGCCGCGAGTCCCGCGTGCCGGACGGCGTGACGGCGGAGCGCGGCTGGCGCGCCTTCAAGGTGGAAGGGCCGCTGGACTTCTCCCTGTTCGGCGTGCTGGCGCGCATCGCCGTGCCGCTGGCCCAGGCGCGCGTGCCGATCTTCGCCATGTCCACCTATGACACCGATTACGTGCTGGTGCGCGACGAGGACGTGGAGCGCGCGGCCGACGCGCTGAAGCGCGTCTGCACCGTCGTTGCGCCCTCCTGACCGTCACGCCTGCGGGGCCTTCTCGGCCTCGACGGCGGCGAGCACGCCCAACTCCTCCAACTGCGTGACGGCGCCGGTCAGGCTGGTGGCGACGCGGTCGGCCGAGGTCTGGGATATGGCGTGCTCCGGCGCGTCGGCCTCGGGGTGGGCGCTCCACAGGCAGAGCAGGATCGGCACGTTCGGGCCGAAATGCAGGCGCAACCGGCGCACCAGCCGCCGGGCGTGCGATAGGGCGGACGGGTTCAGGTAGGACAGCACCACCGCCGAAACGCCGGTCGGGGCCAGCGCGGCGATGGAGCGGACCGACACCGTCTCGCAGGGAAGCACGTCGGCGCGCAGCCCGCGCGGCCGCAGAAGATGGCCGAGCAGCGCCGCCGCCGCCTCGTCCAGGTCGTTGCGGGCGCCGATGCACAGCACCAGCGGCGTGTCCTCCGCGGCGGGCGGGGAGGCTTCCATCATCTCGTCCAGCAGCGCCACCATGCCCTCGGCCACCGCCTGCCGTCCCTCCGGGTTCAGGCGATTGCGCTGGCGGTCCTGCTCGGCCAGCGACAGGGTGGGGATGAGCAGGCCGTGCCCGGCCTCCACCAGCCCGCCCTTGCTCATCTTCTCCTCGGTGATCTCCATGGCCTCGATGGGGTCGCGAGCGAGCAGGCGCTGGTAGAGCTTGGCCTCGTCGGGCAGGACCGGGCGGTCGCCCAGCATCACCTCCAGGAAATGAAGCTGCGGAACGTGCCGCCCCAGCACCACCAAGCAAACGGTCAGCGGCGTCGCCAGCAGCAGGCCGACCGGCCCCCACAGCGTGGTCCAGAACACCGCCGCAACGATGATCGCCAGCGACGACAGGCCGGTGGCGGAGCCGTAGAGCCAGGGCTCCACCACGTTGTTGGAGAACAGCTCCACCGCCACGAACAGGGCGATGCAGAGCAGCGGCAGGGTCCATCCCGCATCGACCGCGAAGGACAGCAGGATGGGGAAGGCCGCGGCGATTGCCGGTCCCAGGAAGGGGATGAAGCGCAACACCGTCGCCAGCAGGCCCCACAGCAACGGGTTCGGCACGCCGAGCAGCCACAGCCCGATCCCGATGGGCAGGCCATAGGTGACGTTGACCACGCACTGCATCAGCAGGTAGCGGCTGACCCGCTCGCCCGCGTCGTTCATCGCCTCCGTCGTGCGGCTGAGGTCGCCGGACCCGGCCAGCCGGATCAGCCGGTCGCGCAGATCCTCCCGCTGCAACAGCATGAAGATGGTGAAGACCAGCACCATGCCCGCCGTGGCGACCGGCGCCATGGCCGGCCCCAGCACGTCGCTGATGATGGTCAGCGCGTCGGAGCCGTCCTGCTCGATCCTCACCGGCACCGGCTCCCGCGCGGCACCGGGG
>NZ_WHOR01000026.1:0-35936 GCF_013340925.1 Azospirillum formosense | reverse complement strand
TGTTCTCGGGGGTCCGGGGTTGTTAATAAGAGACGGTCTTGAGCCCTTCCGGCCCCGGGGCATCTTGGCGCTGGTTGCCCCCCGCGCCCTTGGCAGAGTGGCGGTGCGGGTCAAGGTTCCGCGCCGCGGCCGTGTCGTCGTCGTGATCGGCCTGCCGCCGCCGACGCGCGAGCAAATCCTGTCCTTCAGCTTACACACCGGACATCCCCCGCCGGTCTCCACAGCGGACGAAAGCGCCGCGGCCATGGTGCATGGCCGCCGGCGGGCTGACCCTCTGTTCTGTGGAGACCTCCATGTCCGTTCTCAGTTTTACCGATCCCCGGCTCGAGGCGCTGTTCCGAACCGGCCAGTGCCCGGATCTCGGGGCCGACCTGGTCGAGCGCGCCTTGATGACGCTCGACCGCCTGGACGCCGTCGCGCGTCTGCAGGACCTGCATTTTCCCCGCTCGTTGCGCCTCAGCAAGGACGCGCGGGCGCCCAACCGCTTCCGCGTCCACGTCAAGGATTCGGCATGGATCAGCTTTGTATGGCAGCACCCGCACTGTCTGGACGTGCGGCTCGAGTGAAGCAGTGGAGGACCGCATGAGCGTCGACCGTCGCCCCCTGGAGCGGCGGCCGACGCCGCCCGGCCGCTTTATCCAGCACGACATTCTGGACGAGCACGGCCTGACCCAGGAGCAGCTGGCGCAGCGCCTGCGCGTGTCGCGGCTGACCGTGAACGAGCTGGTGAAGGGCAAGCGCGCGCTGACGGCGTCGATGGCGCTGCGGCTGGGGCGTCTGACCGGGCAGTCGCCGGACTACTGGCTGGCTCTGCAGCGGGCCGTCGATCTCTGGGACGCCCGGCAGGATCCCGACAACCAAATCGTGGAGGAAATCGAACCGCTGCAAACATAGCCGGAGGCGTATGGGGCAGCATCGTATTCACCAGCCGTGCGCCTGTGCTGCCCTGCCATCTCTCATTGGCCAGCCGCCTTCTGCCCCTTGTGAATGCGGCGCACGGCCTGGATGGCGGCTTCGTGCTGCTCGTACACCTGCGGGAAGCGGCCATGGCGCTCGATCCACTTCGCAGCCGAGGGCAGGAGCCATCCTGTCACCTCAAGAATGCGATCGTGACGTCCTTTGAGGTCGAAGTACAGGACGGGCTCATGGTGTGCGACCCGGTTCCGCAGCAAGCGAATGGCCGTGAACTCGGTGCTCAGCACGCTGCGCTTCAACCTGGGCGGCGGGTTCATGGTGATCTTGTGCAGGCACCGGCGCCAGAGGGTGTTCTCGTAGACCGTTCCAAAGAATGCCGTCCAAAACCCAAAGGTTAACGCGGCGACGATCCGCCCAGGAGTCAGCTTGTCCGCGACGGCGGGCGTTGCGCGCAGCGCCTTGGGCATGTCGAGTACGAGTCCCACCTTGGCTTCAAGCACCCGGGCAATCTGGTATTGTGTGAGCAGCACTCCGAACTGGTCGAACCAGTACGGGCCGAACTCCACCGATAAGACCGTGTGGCACCGGTTCCGGAGTGCGACCTCGAGCATCTGGAGTGGTGTGTAAAGAGCTTCGGAAATGGCCGTGTTGATGGCGTAAAGCTCTTCGCTGCGCGCCAGATCACCATCCGCCCAGGCAAGATAGCGGCTCATCCGCTCCGGCGAGACAGCGGCATGCAAGGGGAGGGGCGGGATGTTTTCCACTTGTCGTTCCATGATCCAGGGGTTATCTATCTCTCGTTGACCCCGGATCCGCCTCTGCTTAGCACGCGGCCGGGGTAAAATTTTTCCGAACTATCATGCCTTCCTGCGACCGACCGGCGTCTCGGCTCGGCGCTTGGCCTCTTTGCGCTCCTCCCGCGCCTTCCGGAAATCCGGCTCGATCTTCTGGATTTTCTCCACCAAGCCATCCAGGTGATAGACGTTGCTGTTCCAGTCGCCTGATGCCGTCTTGCGATACTCGCGACGGATCAGGCCGGCTTCCTCAAGCTGGCGCATGTTGTTCTGAATGGTTTTGTCGGTGACGCTCATCCGCTTGGCGAGTTCCTTCTTGGTCGGGAACGGGCGGCGGTCGGGGTCTCGCCAATAGTCCAACAGTTGAACGATGATGTTCATTTGCAGTACCGAGATGCCAAGCCGAGATTGGGCTTGGATTAGGATAGACGGAATTGCGGTATAGCCGCTCTCCATCACCGCCTTTCCCCAGATACGCTCATGGGATGACGGCTTTCGAGCCTCTGGCGTTGGCGACGGGAATTTGACGATTGTTGATGTATCTTCATTTTCTGGCATGGCAGATCTCCTTCGTCACTTAAGATACGGGTACAATAATTTTTCTACAATCCCAGTGGGTCTGTGGGGGTGGGGAAATCTGGAGGGGGACCTGACTTCCAGATCCTTTGTTCTCGTTATCCGCTATCGGTATCTTGGTACTCGGTGCTTCAGTGGTCGGATGACGGCCGTACCTCCCCCTTACAGTTTCCTGACAGGTGGGGGCTCAAATTTCCTGACCAATTTCGAGAACATTGAGCTAGGAAGCGAGGCTTGTGATGCGACCGGTCGGCGCGGGCCGGGGACGAGCACAGACAACGCGGGGCAATCAGGGGCCCCGACAGGTGGTTCGGTGCAGTGCTCGTCAGGGCTGTGACTCGGTCCGGTGTAACCGCGGCCAGGGTGCCGCTAACAGCGATGACCAGCGATACACTCCGCTTATCGGAAGTCAAGATGCCCGAGTGCGGTGGTGGCGCCAAGCGTGACGGCAGCGCCACAGCTACCCCCATATCCCACTTGCCTATTACACTAAGTGTAAATATGTAATTGATACCGGCGAAGTGCGGTGCTATGCCGGTGCCATGGATCATGTGGACTTCGCCGACGAGCGCCTCAGACGGCTGGAGGAGGACCCGGGCTACACGGCCGGGTTCGCCGCGAACATCGTGCGTGGGTACCGGAAAGCCATGCAGGCCATCCGTGCGGCGACGGACGAGCGGGACCTGTGTGCCATGCGGGGCCTGCGTTTTGAGAAGCTCCAAGGCAAACGCGCGCACCAACACTCCATGCGCCTCAACGACCAATGGCGACTCATCCTCGAGCTGCGGTCGGACGCGCGCGGCAAACAGGTCTGGATTATCAGCATTGAAGATTACCACTGAGAAGAATGCGGGGGAGCGGTGATGTCTGAGTGGCGCCCTGCAGAGGTGTTTCCCCCCGGGGAGTTCCTGCGCGACGAGCTGGAGGCGCGCGGGTGGACGCAGCTTGAGTTCGCTGAGATTATCGGCCGGCCACCGCGCCTGGTGAACGAGATCATCGCGGGCAAGCGCGGCATCACCCCGGACACCGCCAAGGAGTTGGCGGCCGCCCTGGGCACCAGCGCACAGTTCTGGATGAACCTGGAGACCACCTACCAACTGTGGAAGGCCGCCCCCGCCCCGGAGCGGATCGCGCGTGAGGCGCGCTTACGCGAGCGCTTTCCCGTCCGCGAGATGATTCGTCGGGGCTGGATTGAGGCCAGCGAAAGCTTCGATGTCACTGAAACGCAGGTGCTGCGCTTCTTCGCCATCCCATCGGTCGACGCCCCCGTCCAGCTGGCGCACGCAGCCCGGCGCAGCGGCGATGGCGATATTCCGCCCGTGCAGCTCGCCTGGCTGTGCCGCGTCAAGCAGCTTGCCGACGCGCTTCCGACCGCCCCCTATTCCGAAGCGGCATTGCGCAAGGGGATCGAGGAGCTGCGGCGGCTGACCGCTGCGCCGGAGGAGATCCGGCACGTGCCGAAGGTCCTGGCAGCGTGCGGTGTTCGCTTCGTCGTGGTGGAGCCCATGCCGGGCTCGAAGATCGACGGCGTGTGTTCCTGGCTGCAGGACGGCACCTCCCCGGTGGTGGGCCTGTCGCTGCGGCAGGACCGCATCGACAATTTCTGGTTCGTGCTCCGCCATGAGCTCGAACACGTGCTGCGCGGCGACGGCAAGGGCGGGGACATCATCGACAGTGACCTGGGTGAGGCCGACGCGCCAGCCGGCGCGGATCCGGAGGCCGAGCGCGCCGCCAACGAGGCGGCAGCAGAGTTCCTGGTACCGCGCGCGAAGCTGGACAACTTCATCGCCCGGGTGCGTCCCCTGTATTCCGAACAGAAGATCGTCAACTTCGCCAAGGTGAACGGCGTCCACCCCGGCCTCGTCGTCGGGCAGCTGCAGAACCGCGGCGAGATCCCCTACGCCAACCTGCGCCGGCACTTGGTTAAGGTGCGGCACCTCCTAACCCCCTCCGCGCTGACCGACGGCTGGGGCAGCACGCCGCAGGTCTGGACCACCCCCGTTATATGAGGCTTCGACGGATGGCCACCTACACCGAGCAGATGCAGCGGATCTGGCAGCTCCACGCCGAGGCGGGGGAGTCCGTGCCCGCAACCACCCGCGACGTGGCCGCCTGGGCCATCCGCAACGGCCTCTGGCACCCCCAGCCCGCCGATGTGATCGCCCAATGCGCGGAGGACCTCTCGCGGGCGCTCCGCGAGGAATACCACACCGATCCCAAGGGACGGCGGGTTCGATCGAAGCACGCGGTTCGGGTCACGCAGGGCGGCAAGCAGCTGACGCTGTGGGCGGACATGCGGACCGCCCCGCGCCCGCACATGGAGCTGGCCTTTGCGCAGCGCCGCCAGCAGATCGTGGGCGACTGCGTGCAGTTGAAGCGGGATGTTGACTCCTATAACGAAGCTCACCCTGAGCAGATCCCTCTTCCCCTGATCCTGGACTTTACCGATGACACGGCGGAAGCGGATGCCGGCGATGGGTTCGACGAGGCAGCGTAAACACCAAGCTGGTGCATGGTAGGAGATGGAAGCTGTTATGTCGGGTGGCTTAAAAGAGTATGGCGTGCTGTTCTCCAACAGTAAGTTGTATAGCCCTGCGTTGCAGCGCGAGGATCAGCAAGGGTTTCAAGAGCACTTACGCAAACTTCACCAAAATAAGCTCGAAGCTTGGTGCCCCTGTCAAACGCGAGCCAAGCCGCGGATATTTTCGCGCTTGCGAGGAAGAACGTATCATCCTGTAAAAGAGTCGAACAGTGGCCCCCGACACAGCTTTGACTGTACTCGCTATTCTCTACCTAATGATTTTTCAGGCCGTGGCACTTACACAGTGGGTGTCGTAGAGGAGACGAAACACGGCATCCAAATCACTTTCCGTGAGCCGATGACGCGGCGGCCTACACCAGCAGAAAGCACTGGCACAGGTCTCTCAAGAGTTTCCGGCTCCGGCCGAACACAAAGCCGGATGTCACCCCGTGGCCTGCTTGATTATTTCTGGACGGAAGCCAGCTTAAATCGTTGGCATCCCAATATGGCCGGGAAACGCAGCTGGGGTGTCGTTGCGAGAGAACTCAACAAAGCGGCGGAACCGATCCGCCTCAATGGCGTTCCCCTCTCTGAGTACCTTATGGTCCTAGAACCAGACCTGACTGGATCGTCTCTCCACGCATCAACTCGCCGGTTCATAGCGACTGCCAAACGTCTGGCCGCCGCCGATCGCGGTGATACACCCCGTGTGCTCATCATTGTCGAAATCCAGGCGGTTCATCGGGACATTGATGGCACATCCCTCGACATCGGAGCGTCTTGGTCAGGAGTTGGCCTCAGAGTGCATGTCGACGAGCACGGTTTTGAGGTCCTAAAACGCGGCAGCGTCGATTTCCGTCGCTTAGCGGAGAACGCTCCGATTCATGACCGAGGGGAGGTACGGCTGGTTGCCTTGCTCCAGATTGAAATCAGCGGCCAGCAAGGTGATTGGATCGCCAACGTTCAGTCCGGTGCCGTTTCTGCCATGACGGCTCAGTTCATCCCCTACGCATCAGACTATGAGCGGCGGTTTACGCGCGATCTGATCGCAGAAGAGCGATGGTTTATAAAGCCGCTCCGCTACGATGCGGCCGAAGTGGTTTTCCCCGATGCGCTTCTGTTGGATGGGAAGGATCGGCCGCGGGCGATGGAAGTCTACGGCCGGAACGGGGATCCGGTATATCGAAAGCGCAAAGAGACGAAGACCGCGCTTTATGCGGATGGCGCCGCTGGAGCACAGCCGTGGGTGTGGGATGTGCCGGCCGGTGCCGATCCCTGGACCGTGAAGCGCCCGCCGTTCCCTCAGCGGGTTATTCATCCAAAGGCAAAGCAGGGAAAGGAACATCACGTCGGCTGGCATAAGGCCATCCCAACCAACACAGCCCAAAAACACGAAACACCACAGGCTGATTTTGTCCGGCCACCGCTTCCTCAAGTGCCAATAGGCAGGCCGGCCTTTACTCCTCCCAGTGCTCCTACGCTTGAGCAAGATAGGCTAGGGCCGTCGTACGGAGCGTACGAGAGCAATCTTATGACGCGGTCGCCGCCTCCCCCATTGCCGGACTCTCCTGATGAGCGCAATCCCATACGTCTCGTGTTAAAACCGCAGGAACCGCTGCAACCGGAAACGCCACTCCCCACTTCCATATCGCTTCCGTTATGGCGCCGTGTTCTCAAGCTTTTTTTCGGGTAGCCCTGGGCCGGCCTTATCTACGAGGCCACGCTCCACATCGTCTGCACCGTCACTGCCTGGAATTTCGTTTGCATACTGGGGTAGGTTCTTATATCGGGGAGCGGAAGTGCTGAGGAGAGCGCGGCGAATGTTCGCCAAACAACGCGAAGGTGGAGCTCAGCAAGAACGGTGGCGCGTTCCTCAGGACTACCGGCCGACCGTCCTGAAAGCCGGCCTTTGGCGGCCACCTCGGGAATTGTCCGAAAACATCCCCTTTCAACGGGTTTCCGGACATCTCGAATGCCGGATGGGAGGGCGGACAAGGCAGCCCGCGCCAGCGTTCTTGACTTGTTTTACCTTCCCATTTCTTACCTAATACCTATCGCTCTCCCCTCTCTCTCATTGATTTCTCTAAATGGGGATTTAAACGAATTTTCCGATAGGCCTCTGATGAAAGCCAACCAGTTACCACCTTCTGGAAAGACTTATCGTTCATGAACCGCGCGAAAATTTCTTCGTTCTGGTCCATGCGTTCGACAAAAAGAGTCTCAAGCAAGTTTTTGAAGACAAGCTCGAACTTATCGCCGGGGTTGACGGCTGCCGCCTGCTTCAGCGCTGCATCGGAGATCGCCGCCTCGACGATCTGGTCAAAGAACAGCTGATCTGCCTGATTGAAGTCGGTGCCGAACCGGTCGTTGACGACATCTATGAGACGCGAAAGCGGAACCGCTTCTTCGTGGAGCACGCCGGTTCCGACCTCGGACGGGCCATCGAGCCGGTTGGCTTGTCCACCGCCCAGGCTGATGGAACCTTCGCTGATCTTCTGAAGGCGATAATACTCCAGCCGCACTTCGTCATCGAATTGGTAGGACGGCCCAACTCCACGCTTCGGCAGCTTGGTCGCAAGGTGCCGCAGGAACACATAGAGTCGTTCGAGATCCGTATCCTGGTAGGGAATGATCTGGCTGAGGAAGCCATAGAGGCTGCAGAAGGCTGTCAGCTTGCCGCGCCACAGTTCGGCCTCGTCGGGCTTTTCCTGCTGAAACTCTTTGAAACGGGCCACACAAGGGTCAAGCGCGGCAGCCATCAACTGATGATCGTTCGGGCTCTGGCGCTGGCGCGGCTTGAAATAGACGGCGCTGAAGCGTTCAACGTCGGCAGTCACATAGATGCCGTCTGCGTCGAGTTCGCTCTTGATCTCATACATTCGGGCCGGGTCGACGTCCTCGCCAACCTCCGCGCCTTCATAGTAGGTCTTGAACGCCTTGCGGATTTCATCGCGCTCGTTGACGAAATCAAGGACGAACGTATCCTCCTTCAGCGGATGGATGCGGTTTAGGCGGGATAGGGTTTGAATCGCCTGGATGCCGGCAAGCCTCCGGTCGACATACATCGTGTGGAGCAGCGGCTGATCGAATCCCGTCTGATATTTCTCGGCGACGAGCAGCACCTGATATTCCTGGGTGGCGAAAACCTCCGGCAGTTCCTTTTCACGAACGCCGAGATTCATGCCCTCCTCGGTGTAGGTGACATCCTTCAGCTTGTCGTCCGTCACGACGCCGGAGAAGGCCACCAGCGATTTGATGGCGTAGCCCTTCTCCTTGATGTAGCGGTCGAAGCTCTGTTTGTAGCGGACCGCTTCGAGCCGGGAGCCTGTCACCACCATTGCCTTTGCCCGCCCTCCGATCTTGTGTTGAGAGGCGGCGTGGAAATGCTCGATCATCACCTCGGTCTTCTGAGCGATGTTGTGAGGATGCAGCTTGAGGAAACGGGCGAGCGCACGCGCAGCCTTCTTCCGCTCGACGTTCGGATCGTCTTCGCTCGCCTTGAGGAGCCGAAAATAGGTGGCATAGGTGGTGTAGTTCTTCAGCACATCGAGAATGAAGCCTTCCTCGATGGCCTGCCGCATCGTATAGCGATGAGCGGGATTGTTATCACGTCCGAACACCTTGAAGGTTTTGTGCTTCGGCGTCGCTGTGAAGGCAAAGAAGCTGATGTTAGCTTGGCGGCCGCGTTTGGCCATGGACCGATAGAGCTCGTCCATGCCCTCCTCATCGTTTTCCGCCATGTATTTCGCGGCCTCCTCGCGGAGCCCCCGGCCCCCAAGAACCTCCTTGAGATCGGTCGCCGTTTCGCCGCCTTGCGAGCTGTGCGCCTCATCGATAATAACGGCGCAGTGGCGAGTCTTCAGCGTGCCACCATCGGCTTCCCCGCGCTCTTCTGCCATCTTAGCGAGCTGGCGCGAGACGAAAGGAAACTTCTGCAAAGTGGTAATGATGATCGGCACCGCGCTTTCGAGCGCTTCGGCAAGCTGACGGGAGCTCTCGTCGATCTTCTGCACCACGCCGTGCTTGTGCTCGAACTGGTAGATTGTGTCCTGCAACTGCTTGTCTAAGACCACGCGATCGGTGATCACGATCACGCTGTCGAAGACACGGTTGTTTTTATCGTCATGCAGAGACGCCAGCCGGTGCGTGAGCCAGCCGATGGTGTTGCTCTTGCCGCTACCGGCTGAATGCTCAATCAGATAGTTGTTGCCCACACCCTCGCGCTGCGCCTGGTCCACCAGCGAGCGAACCGCTTCAAGCTGATGGTAGCGCGGAAAGATCATCGTTTCCTTTTTGACCTTCCGGCCCTGATCGTCGCGCTTCTCCTCAATCTGTAGGTGGATGAAGCGCGCGAGCAGATCGAGCAGGCTGTCCCGCTGCAGCACCTCTTCCCAGAGATAGGCCGTGCGATAGCTGCGCCCCTTCGGATCGGGCGCATTGCCGGCGCCGCCGTTGTTGCCCTTGTTGAAAGGCAGAAAGTGGGTGGCCTGTCCCGCCAACCGCGTGGTCATGAACACGGTGTCGGTGTCGGCCGCGAAGTGAACCAGCATGCGCCGCTTGAACTCGAAGATCGGCTCGCGCGGGTTACGATCGGTGCGGTACTGGCACAAGGCGTGCTCGACCGTCTGCCCGGTCATCGGGTTTTTGAGTTCGACCGAGGCGACCGGAATGCCATTGACGCTGAGCGCCACGTCCAGCGATTTCTCAGAAGTCTTCGAAAAATGCAGCTGCCTAGTGATGCCGACGCGGTTCGCCGCGTAACGGGCCTCAAGCTCGGGGTTGAGCCCATGCGCTGCCTTGAAGAAGGCCACACGCAGGGTCTTGCCATAGCATTTGAAGCCGTGGCGCAAGGTGGCGAGCGAACCTTCGCGATCCATCCATTTGGTAAGGTCGCTCAGGATCTGCGCGCCGGTCTTGTCGCCGTGCAGCGCCTCCAGCGCCTTCCATTCCTTCGGCTGGGTCGTCTGGATGAAACCCAGCACCGTCTCGGGGAAGATGGCGCGCTCGCGGTCGAACCCTTTTGCAGGTTCCGGCACGGCGCCATTGGCCAGCATTGCGAATTCAATGACGGTCTCGAAGGCGCCTTCTGTGTGCCGGGCGTGGTTCATGCCGCTGCGCCTCCCAGTTTCTGCCGAAGGAACCAAACCGCTACCGGGCTGAATGGCTGATGCTCGGCAGCATTGATACGGTGATCGATCTGTTGCTGAACTTTTTGGCGCGCATTTGGTGTCGAACGCCACCATTTAAGCACAGCGTCCAACACCGCTTTTCGGTTGCTCTTCAAATGGGCCAGATTCAAACCGAGAACGTCATTGATTTGTGCATTGAACTCTTGATCGGCGCTTTCAACGGTTCCGTCGGCGAGATAGCGCAGTCTGCTTTCTATGGCATGAGCAGGGTTTGCCGGGTTCCACTTGAGATCGCAACTCGCCTTCTTGGTGTCGCAATGCTGTTCGTTCGGAGACTTTCCTTCGCCTCCAAGACATGCGCCGAGCAAATTAGAATAATCGAGCTGTAATTTTCGGTGGTGCTCCTGGCACCGCCAATGCTCAATTTTCATCTTCAGCGGATCATTTACAATGCGCCCCATGCAATAGCAGCATAACGCTCTTTGCTCGGCAACTAGCGTAGCACGAACTTCCTCTTTCTCTCTGTAGTCGTCGTATCCCCTTGGATCGTCGACGGCCACAGTTGCACGGCGCTCTGTCAAGCTTTTCGGCTCGGCGCCCTTGGTGATCGTCCTCACGCGTCCCCCTCTATGAAGTCGAGCAGGGTTCTGGCTCGGGTAATCTCAGGGTCATCCTCTCCGATCTTTTCGGACAACGTCTGGATTGCCGCCCTGGCCTCGTCGGCTCTGCCGTCGCCGATCAGCCTGGCGATATTGCTGATTGCATCCTCAACGCCGGCGTTTCGCGACTTGGTGTCCATCACCTCTTCGAGGACACGGCTTGAATCGATACCAAAGGAGCGCGAAGGCGAATAGATCTTACCGTCCTTGATCATCTGAATCTTGTCGTGCGCCACTTCGCCAATCACCTGCGGCGAATGGGTGGTGGCGATGAACTGGCAATTCGGAAACGTCTCTTCCAGATTGCCGACAACACGCCTCTGCCATTGGGGATGCAGGTGAAGATCGATCTCGTCGATCAGCACCACGCCCACGCCATCGCGCACTGGGTCATCGAGGCCAGGATTAGCCTGCGAGAGTCGCCGGGCAAGGTCAAACACGAGGGCCAGCAAGCTGCGCTCGCCATCGGAAAGGTAGCGCACATCGAGCGTGCAGCCCTGCTTCTCGATCAGCAGGCGGGGGCCGCCCTCCATCTCGGCGCGCAGGCCTTCGCAATCCGGCAGGAAACGCCGGGCAGCGGTACGCATAGCAGCCAGATGCAGGCCTGCGCGTGGCAAGTCGCGAGACTGCGCGTCTTGTGCGTGCATCCACGCGGCGAGTTCGGCAAGGCGCAGGGGACGGGGCACAAGCGCATCGGCGAAGGCGGCAGCTTGCCCGCCGCTCGCCTTGCCGGATTTCGGCTGCTCGTCGGAAACGAGTGAGCGGCGCGTGGCGAAATAGACGGCGACAGGTTGGGTTTTCGCGGTCTTGAGCGATTTCGCTGCCTTGCGGAAGCCCGGCGAAAGGGTTTCCAGGTCGGGAGTGGCGAGGGTCTGCTCGCGCACGACGCCATCCTTGTGCGGCACGCTCTGCTCACGCTGCTTGTGGATCAGCAGATGGTGGGCTTCGCCATGGATCGTCAGGTCGAGATCGACAGTCAGAGCGGATGCGCCTACCTGGATATCGTCCCGGCCAAAAGCTTCCGGGCGGCTTTTGCTAGCGGTGAATCTGGGCAGCAGACGCGAAAGGCAGATGCGCAAGGTATCCAGCACCGTGGTCTTACCCATCCCGTTGACGCCGACCAGCAGGGTAAAGCGGGGATCGAATTCGAAAGACGCCTGCTCAAAGGCGCGTAGTTTGGCGACGCTGAGCCGTGTAATCCTCATGCCGCCTCCGGAATATCAATCTGGCCGGTCACGGCGGCAGCGATCAGCGCACCGCGGCGTTCCTTCAACAGCGTGATGGAATGCTCGGTGGCGGCGCGAAGGCGATCGATCTTGGCGGTTTCGGCGGCGATATGGAGGACGATCTCGTGTTGTTCGGCAAGCGGCGGCAACGGGACCGGAAAGTTCAGCAAGTCTTCTTGTGAAAGGTTTTTCATGCTCGCACTCGTGCCTGTTGCCATTTCTGAGAGCGATGAACGCACGATATGAGACGACAGAACCTGCGCAATGAATTTCGGCACGGCACGATTCTTGTTGAGTTCAACCTGCCATAGACGGTCCGGTAGAAAGAGGTTTGGATAGTCCGTTTCGACGTAGCCAGACTCCGCAACCAGAGCTGGCGTATTCATCCGGCTGACGATAATCGATTCCGCCTTCACCGGGCAGGCAAGACGTTCGTACTCGGTTTCCCAAACCGCCTTGTTCTCTGCCGGAAGGAAGCGTCCACCGATGGCTGCGCTTGTCTTGAGAACACCGGGTTCATTTCCGATAACCGGCTGATCCGTGGCATTGACACTGACGCCCGAGGAGATACTGGCTATGACCCACTTCAGGTCGAGCGCCTCCCAATGCGCGGGGATGTCGCCGAGCCAGTCGATGCCGGAGGGGCGCAAGGGAGCAGCGGGGTTGAGACCGCGCATGACAGCCTCGGCGACAATTGCCCGCCGCTTCTCGGCCAGCAGTTCGAGCAGCCTCTGCTTGGCGGCAATCAAGGCGTCAATATGATTGGACTCAGCCTCAATAAAATCGGCAATCACACCTTGCTCTGGCAGGGGCGGATACGGGATGGCGATGTCACCAATCTCGGACGCATTTATGGCAGGATAACTGATGCCAGTTGAACGCATCTCCACTTCGGCGAGGAAGGTCGGTTCACGAAGCACGTAACGGCAGAATTTCGCATCAAGCGCGCCGGTGCGCGGCCTGATAACGGCAAAACCCGTAGAGACGATCAGATTGTCAGATGGCGACGCAATCGGGGCAATGGCCTGTAGGTATGTACGAACTGTCGAGATGATGACGTCGCCATCCCTGACAATGCGCCGTGCCCGACTTGGTGCGGCCTCGAAGCGGTACGTTGCGATCTCATGGATTGTCCCAGACGAGTCTACATTGCCGATATCAATGTATTGGATCTCGAAGTCGGGGGCGACATCCTCGCCAAGTGCTTCGTCGTTGATCGTTGCTGCGAATTTCAGGCGTTGTCGCGGATACATTGACGTGCCGCTCATTCCGTCACCTCCCGCAGCAGCCGGAGGATTTCGTCTTCCGCCTTCTTCAGTTCCGCATCGATCTCGGCCAGCTTGCGCGGCGGCGTGAATTTGTAGAAATGGCGGTTGAAATTGATCTCGTAGCCGACTTTGTCTTTGGTGCGGTCCATCCAGGCATCCGGCACATGGGGCAGCACCTCGCGCTTGAAATAGGCGTTGATATCCTCCTTCAGCGGCACGTTCTCGAAATCGCGCAGGTCTGCATCGGCCTCGAAGCCTGAACCCTTCTTCACGGCGGTGCCCTTCGGGTCCTTCACGGTGAAGACCGCGCGGAACAGTTTTTCCTCCGGTGCCCTCCAGCGCGCACCACGCTTCTTCAAGAGCTTCTCGATACTGGCCCACACCGCGTTCCAATCGAGCTGCGGCTCACGGCCAAGTGCTTTGTCGATGGCCTGGATATCGTCCAGCAGATGTGGGGCTGCATCGAGGAAGCGCGCCTTATCTTCCACGCTCATCTGGTAGCGCAGCCGCAAGGGCCGCTCGACCGTGACGCGGGTGTAGCCGAAATCGGCATTGTCGAAGAGCTTGGATTTCTCGACTGGCGCGAAGGCGCCATAGAGGCGGACGATTTCGGCGATCTGGTCCGGCTCATCCGGTCGGTCATCCCCCTCAAGTGCCGGCCCTTCGCCGATCTTGCGACGTTTGTCGCCCTGGCTGCGGCGCATGGGAATCCAGGTCTCACGCGCATCGACAAGCTGGATTTTGCCCTTGCGTGCCTTCGCCTTTCGGTTGGTAATGATCCAAATATAGGTGCCGATCCCGGTGTTGTAGAACATCTGCTCCGGCAGGGCGACGATGGCCTCCAACATGTCTCGTTCGATGATCCAGCGCCGGATTTCGCTTTCGCCGCCGCCAGCACCACCGGTGAAAAGCGGCGAGCCCGAGAAGACGATGGCGGCGCGCGAACCGTATTTCTGCGCCTGCGGGTCGACCTCCTCGAACTTCGAGATCATGTGCTGGAGGAACAGCAGCGAGCCGTCATTGACGCGCGGAAGGCCGGCGCCGAAGCGGCCCTTGAAGCCCAGCTTCTCGCTCTCGCGCTGGATTTCCTTCTGCTGCTTCTTCCAGTCGACGCCAAAGGGCGGGTTGGCGATGAAGTAATCGAACTGCTTTCCCTCGAACCGGTCCTCGATGAAGGTGTCGCCGAACTGGATGTTCTCGCCGCCGCCATTGTGATCGACCTGCTTCATGAGCATGTCGGACGCCGCCGTGGCGAAGGCGCGCTTGTTGTAATCCTGGCCGTAGACATACAGCTTCGCCGCCGCGTTGTGCCGGCGCATGTAGGATTGCGCCTCGGCCAGCATACCGCCCGTGCCGCAGGCCGGATCGAGCATGGTGCGCACGGTGCCGGGCTGGCGCAGCAGGTCATTGTCCTCGATAAACAAGAGATCTACCATGAGGTGGATCACCTCGCGCGGCGTGAAGTGATCGCCGGCCGTCTCATTCGCTAGTTCGTTGAAGCGGCGGATAAGGTTTTCGAAGACAAGGCCCATCTGTTCATTCGGCACCCTGTTGGGGTGCAGATCGACATCACTAAACGCCTTGATGACGAGGTAGAGGATGTTCGCTTCGCGCATCCGCTCGATTTCGGTACCGAACTCGAAGTAATCGAAGATGCGACGCACATTGGCCGAGAAGCCGTTGATGTAGCTCGTCAGGTGGCTGTGGATGTTGTCGGGATCGCCATTCAGCTTCTGGAAATCGAGCGGCGAACGGTTGTGGAAGCGATGGCCAGCAGCCTTGTTCAGGATGCGGTCGAGCGCATCATCCTCCAGCTTGCCACCCTTGCGGCGCTCGAACTCCGCCAGCACCTGCGGCTTGGTGTCCGCCAGAACGCAATCGAAGCGGCGCAACACGACGAGCGGCAGCATCACGCGCTCGTACTGCGGCGGCCGATAGGGGCCACGCAGCAGGTCAGCGATCTGCCAGATCAAGTTCGCAAGATCGGAATGGCTAGCCATGCTATGCCACCTTCCGGGTGCGGGTTGCCGCTGCTGTGTATATCGTCATCACGCCGTTGCCCCTTTGCCCTTTGCGGGCGTTGCCGCGGAGCGTTGCTTTTCTATTGTCCCGGACAGGCGCTCATACTCCTCGACCGCCATGACGATCACGACGGTTCGGCCATACTTCTCGACCGCGACCGGCTCCGCCCGCGCCAGATCGATCTGCTTTCCGAAGCCGTTTTTGGCGTCGCGCGCCGACATGCGTTGCATGAAGCAGCCCCCCGAGTTTGAGCTACTTTAGCCATAATGGTGTTACCCGCAATGCCGTTTTTGCCTATCTCGGATCGCTCCATAGGACGGACGATATTACACACCAAGCAGCAAGCTGTTGAATATGCGTTACTTTTTTCGGCCAGCATCCGAGCAGCCCAGAAGCCGGGCATTATCGATCCAGCGGAACCGCCGCTGCGTAAGGGGAGCGCGATAGGTGAGCTTCCCCCACCGATCCGGAGGAGGCTCACGGAGAGCTTACCTAGGTTTCTGGTTCCGCTGCTACTCGGCCCCCGACCTGGACAAAGCGGCGGTCTTCATTGGTCAACCTGTCGGGATCGCCGACCAGGAGCAGGACCGCACGACGCTGTACTGCCCGAAAAAGGTCAACCCGCCACGCTGTACTCAGCTAATGTTGCCTATTGATAGTTGTAAGTGTAGCGTTTCCTCCGACTTGAAGGAGCGGTGGATGCCTACCCACATCACAGCACGTCTTGCATGGCACAACGACGGTTGGAACGGCACGGTATGTCGGCAGCCTGAGCGGAACACCTACTGCACAGGGGCGAAATCCTATCCTGGCGATGTGATTGCCCGGGAGCGTGATTTGGCCAACGAACAGCGGTGCGCAGGCTGTCTCGGGGCCGCGCCACCCGAACAGTATGTACCGCCCTGCAGTTACAGCTTCAACGCTTTCGGGCCACACGAAACCGTGGCACGGTCGAATCCGCCCGATTTCTTCTATGGTGGTGCCGAAGCGACGGAGTGGTCCTTAGCACCCGCAACGGTCTGCGTTTGGCCGTACGAGGCGATGTACGATGACGAAGTGAAAGCGCAAGGCTTCCTGGACAACGACCGGCGGCGGGAACTCACCTTAAAATTCTTTAAGCCCATCGAAGAAGACCGCGGTCAAAACCTGGTATTCTATTACGCCAACTATTCCAACCCATTCTCAGAAGAAGACGCGCAGTGCTATGTCTTGATCGGCGTTTCCCGGATTCAAGAGATCGGCAAAGAGCTTTTCTACGAAAACGTTTCTGAGCGAATCGCTGAGCGATACGCGGGCGGTGTTGTGTGGGCCCGTACGGTTACCTCGCGCTATCCCGAGGAAGGGCTGCGCCTTCCCTATCACCGCTACCTAGAGGACCCGGAGCGCCTGCGGGACATCGCCGTCTTTCCCGAGGACCCAAGCCTTTGCAAATACGGGTCCAAGCACCTGTCCGACGACGATGCGATTGGTTTGCTTGAGCAGCTCCTCGCGAAGGTCCGCTTTTTGCGGGAGATCGGTGATGATAGTGAGAACTGGGGGGCTCGCGAAGAGTGGTTGCTCCGAGTTGTCGCGGAGCTCTGGACGCAGCGCGGGCTGTATCCCGGTCTGCTGCGGGCGCTGCAAGCAGCTGGTGCTGAACCGCTGATCGAGCCGACCAAGGCGGCTTGCCTCCGGCATGGGCATGCGCAGGCCCACCGGCTCGCCTTCGAGGCGCTGGACGGGGGCGCCGAAAATGAGCTGACAGCTTCGATGGACGCGAACGATCGTCGCACCATGCTGCGCAACTGGCGCCTGATGGAAGACGACGCACAAGCCCTGCTCCGCGATGTCCTTCCCAGGCTCGATTTGAGCGCCGGTGTGATGGCGGCGCTCGTTTCCGAAAACCGCATGGCGGTGGGAATTCCAAGAGATCTCGGGATGGTCGCGGCGAATCCCTATCTTCTGTGTGAGCGCTATACCGGAGAGGACGCGTCCGACCGCATTCTCTGGAGCGCGCTGGATCGTGGTGTCCTGCCATCGCCGGAGGTTGGCAGCCCGCTTGTGAAGATGACCTACAATGACGAGCGCCGCTTTCGCGCGTTGTGCGTCGATCATCTCAAAAGTGAGCCGAAGCACGCGTTCCAGTTCGGCGATGCGCTGATCGGGGCGATCAACACGCGGATGGCGCGCCTACCCGAATGGAAGCAAGCGGTCTTCAATACTCGATACTTCAAAGCGGACGAAGATTTTCTGTCGGAAAGCCTGACTTTGAAGCAAACGGACCAGGGACTCGCGGTATATCTGCGCACCGTGTTTGAGGACGAGCGCACGGTTGAGGCCGCTCTGCGGAATCTGGTGTCTCGCGCGGATGTTACGTTCCGCCGGCCGGTCACCGACGACGACTGGCGGAGTTGGGTTTACAAGGGCACCAGCCCTCTCGCCCTCAAGGGCGGGCGCGCTTATGACGAAGCCGTAGCCGAGCAGGCCGAGATTTGCGCTCGACTGTTCCGACGCCCTCTGTCCGTCGTCACGGGACCGGCGGGAACCGGGAAGACATCAGTCATCGAGGCTATGGTCCGCGCGGTTCGTCGGACCGAGGGAGAGGGGGCATCGGTTCTGGTCCTTGCCCCGACCGGCAAGGCCGCCGATCGCGCTCGCGAGGTCTTCGAAAAGGCGGCGTTGGCCGGGGTCGAGACGGTGACCGTCCATTCGTTCCTGGCATCGAAAGGATGGCTGAACGACAACCTCACCTTCAAGCGCAGCGGCGGGAAGCAAGCCGCGATCGGCACCATCGTGCTTGACGAAGCGTCAATGCTCGACCTCGAATTGGCGGCCGCTCTCTTCCGGGCCGTTGAATGGGAGCAGGTGCGGCGCTTGGTGTTAGTCGGCGATGCGGGTCAGTTGCCCCCCATCGGACGCGGCCGCGTTTTCGCGGACATCATCAAATGGATGGAGGCCGGACAGCCCGAGGGGCTTGGCCGCTTGCGGCGCAACTTGCGCCAGTTGCTGAACGAGATCGAAGGCAAGGGGCAATCGATCCTCGCTCTATCCGAGCTCTTCATCCTGGACGACGATGACAAGGCGGCCGGCGGCCGTGACGCGGCAACCCGGCCGGATCAGGAGGCCCTCATTCGGCGCCTTCACGCCGGAGGGACCGTGGATCGGGACCTCGAGGTCATCTATTGGGAGGACCCGACGGAGTTGGCCCCGACCCTCATAGGAGCCATCGAGTGCCGCATGAAAGGCGCACCACTCGCCTCGGACGAGCGCCCGCATGAGGTCTGGGGACCAGCGTTGAAACCTGATCCGACGGCGTTCCAAGTGCTCACGCCACATCGTGGGGAGTTGCACGGGGTTGAAGCGTTGAACCAAGCGTGCCAAAAGCGCGTTGCCGAAAACGTGATCTCACGTGTCGGCACGGTCGGCGGCATCACATTGTTCGACAAGGTTATTCAAATTCGCAACCGGCCCAAGTCGAACATGATTTGGGCGTACAACTTCACTACGCGCCAGCAGCAGCAGGTGGAGGTCTTCAACGGCGAGATCGGCGTCGTTGAGCCCTTTGGCTTTGATGGCAGCGTGCTGCAGCGGTTGAGAACCGGGCGAGGAAAGCGGCTCAGCCGCTTTGCCGTTCGCTTTGCGCGCAAGTCTGACATCACCGTTGGATATGGCAAAGCTGTTCCTCATCCTGGCAAATGGAAACGTACCGAGAAGGTAGAAGACAATCTGGAACTCGCCTACGCCGTGTCCGTGCATAAGGCGCAAGGCAGTGAGTTCGCGCACACCTTCGTCGTCATTCCAGCGGCCAAGGGAGGCAGTGTATCGCCGGAGCTGGTCTACACCGCGCTGACGCGGGCGACCCGCCACTGCACCCTGCTTATCGAGCGCGACGTTGGCAGCCTTTTGGACGCGCGCCGGCGGGAGAACGCCCAGACGCCGCAGATCAACTCTTCTCTATTCACGCTGCATGTAGTCAAGCCCGCTCTGCTTAATCGGCGAGGTTGGTACGAGGCTGGAAAGGTGCATGAAGCGCTAAGCGGTGACATGGTGCGCTCCAAGTCCGAGGTCATCATCGCCAACCTGCTACACCAGCACCAGGTGCCCTTCCTCTACGAGCAGCTGCTGTTCGCTGGCGATGGCACGATTCACCTCCCCGATTTCACGGTGACCTGGGGTGGCGAGACCTTTTATTGGGAGCACTTGGGGCTACTGGACCAGCCTTCCTATGCTGAAGACTGGGCGCGCAAGCAGGCATGGTACGACCGCTGGTTCCCTGGATGCCTCCTCACCACGCAAGAGGGAGCGCGGCTTAGCCACGATGCTGAGCAGATTATCGCAACACTGAAGTCCAGGACTACCGTCTCGTGATAACGACGCAGATGAGTGGTATCCATGTGGTGTATGAAATGTGCCTTAAATGTTAATCAGCGTGGCAGCTGACTCTTCAGCAGTAGCACTATAACCCGTTGCAAATACTAAATTTTTACTGAAGTGGGGTCCCAACCGGCACCGGTTGGGACCCCACTTCAGTATAGCTTTTCATAGTTCTGTGAATCGGCACGGGGTTTCAACGCGTAAGCGGAGTGTGATTGCACTGGATCAGGAGTTGACGGCCGGCTTCCAATTCCACGGGAGCAGGTCGGCGACGCGGCAGTTCCCCTTCCAGCCATACCTTGAGATCGGCCACCTGCGCAGCGGCCTCGGCTTGCCGGACCTGCCGACGCTCGTCGGCCGTGTGGCCACGGATGCGCTCCTCGATCGCGTAGAGCCGGGCGATGCGGCGCAGAGTCTCCGCCGCGATCGGCGAGCCGTTTTCGGCCAGATCGTAGAAGCGGCGACGAGCATGGCTCCAGCACGCCGCCAGCACGACCCGGTTGCCGGCGGCCAGCCGCTCGAACCCGGCATAGCCGTCCACCTGCAGCACCCCGTGGAAATCCCGGAGATGGCCGGCCGGGCGCTCGCCCTTGCGGTCGCTGGTGTAGGCGTAGACCACCGCCGGCGGGTCCATTCCCTGCCAAGGCCGGTCGTCGCGGGCATAGGCCCAGAAGCAGCGGTTCTTCACCCGGCCCGTTCCCGGCGCCAGCGTCGGCATCGGCGTATCGTCGGCGAACAGCTTGGTCGAGGCGAACACCGCCTTGGCGAGTTCCTCCTGCACCATTTCCAGCCACCAGCACGCCTGTCCCGCCCAACCCGCCAGAACCGAGCGATCCACGGGAAAGCCGTTGCGGGCCAGGATCTGTGCTTGACGGTAGAAGGGCAGATGATCGCAGTAGCGGCTGTTGATGATGTGGGCCAGCATCGCCGGCGTCGCCATCCCCTTGGCAACCGGCTTAGAGTGCCGATCAAAACCTCTTCCGAACCGAGCAGAATCAATGGCTTAGCTCCACTAAGGTTGGGTTTTGATCCGCGCTCTTATCCGGTGCCGACGCTTGGTGCAGCGTGCCGCAGCCGCGGCAGGCGTATTTGGGCCGGCGGATGCGCAGCACCCGGACCTGGGCCGGAACATAGTCCACCATCCGGGCGATGGTTTCGCCGGCCGCGTGCAGGGCGTCGCCGCAGCAGGGGCAGCCACCGGCCCCGGCGTCCCCCCCTTGCGGTTCCGATGCCGCGTCTGGGCTGTCAGTGGCACGCTTGGCCTCGACGCGGGCGATGTCCGCCTCCAGATCGTCCAGCCCAAGGTCAAGTTGATCGGGATCGAGCCGTTCAAAGCGCTGCCCGAAGACGGTGCGCTGCATCTGCCGGAGTTGCTGGCGCAGCGCCTCCAGCTCCGCCAAGTCGGCCTTCTAGCGCTCCACGACTTCCGCCAGATCGCGCACCAACTGCTGCAGCAGGGCCGGATCTGCGGGCAGGTTGTCGAGGTCGAAGCGCACGGCCGATTGTACCTCGGATCACGACCCCAGACCAGCCAAGCCCCAGGATTTCATCGACTTTTCCCCCTCTCACTCCGCCACCGTCGGGTGTGAAACTGGAACGGCGTGGCGCCATTCCAGCCCCTCCAGAAGCAGGGACGGTTCCGTCGGCGTCAGCACCACCGTGCCGCCCGGCGTCCGCGTCGTTGGCCAGACAGAGCGCCCCTTTTCCAGCCTTTTGGCGAACAGGCACAGACCATTCTGATCGGCTTAGAGAATTTTCACACGTCCGGCACCTTTCCCCCGGAAGATATAAAATCGCTTCCTGGACCCGCAGATCAGGATCGAAGCCCAGACCGATCTCCCGGTGCCAGACGTAGCCGATCGGCACGCTGATGCGCAGTTCGCCCCGCCGCGCCTTGCTGCGGGCGGCATCGAGCATCCGGGTGCGCAGCAGTCCTAGCTCGAACTCGCTCATGCTACCCTTCATCCCCAGCAGCAGCCGGTCGTTTGGCCGCCCCGGATCGTAAACGCCGTCGAGGTCGATCACCCTGGCCTCGACGAGCCCGCAGAGTTCGAGCAGGTGATGCCAATCCCGCCCGTTCCGGGCGAGCCGGGAGGCGTCGAGACATAGCACGGCGCCGATTTCGCCGGCACAGAGCGCCGCCACCAGCCGCTCGAACCCAGGCCGCGCCGTGGTGCCGCTGGCGGAGCGTCCCAAATCGTCGTCGATCACCTCGACCCGATGGAACCCACGGCGCTTGGCCGCATCGACGAATTCGTACTGCCTGTGCTTGCTCTCCAGATTGGTCTGGACCTGCGCCTGGGTGGATTGGCGAACGTAGACCACAGCCTTGCACTTGAGCACCGACGGCGGCAGGAGTTCAGTGTTCGCCATCGTCACCCTCCCCGGTGTAAAGGCCGAATGAAGTTTGGCTCTGCCGCAAACCCGATGCAGCGGAGCCGGACGGCACTGGACGAGCGGACACCTCCGCTTTAGGCGGTGCCAAGCACCTGTTGCCGCAGGAGGTCGAATCCAGCTCGCCCATACATCTGGCGCTTGACGGATTTGAGCCGATTGATCTGCCCCTCCACCGGGCTGGTGCTCCAGCGCAGCGACAACGCGGCGCGGACGGCCGGCAAATCCCGCTGCAATCCGTTGGCAAATCCGGCCAGCGGTGTTCCGCGGGCGGCGGCTAGCCAGCCATCGAGCTGGTCGGCCTTCTGGCCGCTGACGATGTCGCGGAACGTGCGAGCCAGATGGATGACGCGCTCCAGAGATGGGGATCCGGCAATCAGGGCGGCGACAAACGCCTGCTCCGTTCGGTCGATTTCCTCCGGCCGGGCCGCCACCAGCCAAGCGGCCCGTCGCCCTGAGGGGACGCGCCATGTCGATTTCGCCGCCGAATGGGCCGCCGGCTCGTTCACGCGCAGGCCACGAACCCAATCGCGCACGATGCGGGATTGACCGGAAAAGCCGCGTTGTCGGATTTCTCGCCAGAGCTGTGTGGCGTTCCAGCAGCCTTCGCTCCAGCGCCCCCGTAGGTAATCGACGTGGGCGTCTAGCAGACTCCCCTTCGCCGGCTGCGACCAACTCGGCGGCTGACCAGCCCGCAGCCAGACCCGCACCGTCTTGCGGTCCAGGCCGAGCGTCCGGGCGATGCGCGATTGCGACCAGCCTCGGGTCTGCAGGGCCGCGACTTCGGTGTACTGGGCTCGCTCCTCCGGGACGATGATCGAATCGTCTGGAGGGCTTCGTCTAAATCCGCCGTCGCTCAGTTGACGCTGAAGGTTGATGAGCGCTTCCGCCGCGGCCCGCGGCGTACCGAGTTCCATGCCGGCGCAGATGATCGGGTCCAGCATCCATTCCGGCAACACCGTGATAATGCCGGGCGCCGCCTCAACGAAAACGAGATGGCCGATGGCGCGCGCCTCGCTCCACATCATCCGGACGCGACGGCCATGCAGAGGGTACCAGCGGTAATGGACGTCAACATCCTGCCCGGCATGGGCACAATGGACGGGCGATGTCGGATCCCAAGGGATTTCATACTTTCAGTAGGTTACTATGCCGATCGGCGTCGAAAGCCCGTGCCGATTCACATTGCCGCCACCAAGCTGCAACAGTCTGTCCGATTCGCACTTCATGCCCCTGCCTGTAGGGCTAAGCGTCTCCAACCAGTCCAACCTATTCACAGGAATCTGGTTGCGAGAAAGTGGAGTCTGGTTGCCGCGAATCGGCTTATTCAGTGGAATCTGGTTGCTAAGCAAATAGTTGTAATTCAAATAGCTTTCAAATAGCTCCGCAACCAGATTCCACCATTGACCGAAGCCGCTGGCATCTGCCGAATGCATGCCATGGGAAACATCCACCATCTCATCACGGCCCACGGGCTTGAGCGTGCGCGTGACCTTGCCGACACCAAACTGGAACGGCAAGAACTGGAGATCGCTGCCGCCGTCCTCGCCGATGAAGGTGAAAGCCTGGGCATCTGCCATGCAGGCTTTGCCCTGACCTCCTTGCCTCACAAGAATACGCCAGAACGGCTGTGGCGCAGGGAAGGGCACCGCGTCACGCTGCTGGTGGAATCTGGTTGCACAGAGAAGGGCGAGCTTATAGGCGTACCCTACGGCTCCAAGGCCCGCATGATCCTGATCTACCTCCAGACCCAAGCCCTTCGGTCAGGATCGCGGGAAATAGAACTCGGGCGATCCATGAAGGCGTGGATGACCGCCATGGGAATCGGCGCCATCGGTGGCGCCACCTACAAGGCCGTGACCGAACAGGCCAAGCGAATCTCCGCCTGCCGTCTGACTTTCTTCAGCGATCACGGCGGCGCTCGCCAACGTGACAACGGCGCGTTCGTTGACAGCGCGATTGACCTGACCGGGGCGCTGAACGACGATGCCCAGCCAATGCTGTGGCGGGAGACGGTTAAGCTCAACGAGGCGTTCTATCATTCCCTGATCGAGCACCCGGTGCCAGTTTCAGAAGCCGCATTGCGGACGATCGGCAACAAGTCCCTCTCGATCGACATCTATGTCTGGCTTGCCTATCGCCTGCACAGCCTCAGCAAACAGACGCCGGTCTCCTGGCAGGCCCTGTATGCACAGTTCGGCGCCGGCTGCGCCTCTCTGCGCACCTTCAAACAGCCGTTTACCGAGGCGCTGCGCATGGCCCTGGCCGCTTATCCGGATGCCCGAGTCGGGGTGGAATCTGGTTGCATCATGCTGCACCCCAGCCGGCCCCCGGTCACTAAGCGGCTGACCGGGACCCTGTCATGAAGATCATCGCGGTCGTCTCGCCGAAGGGCGGCAGCGGAAAGAGCACGCTGACACGCAACCTCGCCGCCGCTGCGGCTGGTGATGGGGTGCCGGTGGCAGTCATTGATACCGACGCACAAGGAACCTCCGCCGAATGGGCCCGGGTGCGGGCTGATGCCGACGCGGCCCCGGTTCTAGGGTTCACCGCTGAAACCTCTGCCGCGGCGCGACGAGCTAATGCGGCAGGCGTACAGCTCGTGCTGGTCGACACCCCCACCGCGATCGAGAAGGATCCAGAGGGCTTCAAGGCCCTGGTGATGGCGTCGGAGCTGGTGGTAATTCCCACCCAGGCGCTGCCCGACGATGTGCGCTCGGTCGAAACGATTATGCGCGCCGTCCAGGCTCTCGACCGGCCGGCGATCTACTGCCTTAACAGAGTGAAGCCGCGGGTAAAAGAGACCGACGGCGCCCGCCTCCGGCTGATCCGCTCCGGCGATGTGGCGGCGGCGGCGATCCCAGACAGTGTCGACGTGGTGCGTGCGATGGCCAATGGTTATGGCGTGACGGAGGTCGGCGGACGCGGAGCGGACGAGGTCGCAGCGCTGTGGCAGGAAGTCCGGCGGAGGATCGGTCTGTGACTCCGACGACGAAGCCGGCCCGCAAGAAGCTGGGATCGGCGTTTGGCGACGATGGCTTGGTGCCGGCAGAGCGACACCGGGACACTCGCGGCGATCTCCTTGTGTCCGCCCGGATCAAATTGGAAACGCGTCGCGAATTTATCGAGGAAATTGGCCGCCTGTGGAAGCGGGCTAACGACGCCTTCCTGGATGTCGGTCGCCACCTCATTGAAGCGAAAGCGCGCCTGGAGCATGGCGAGTTCGGCGAGATGGTGGAGCGGGACATGCCGTTCAGCCACCGCACGGCCAACATGCTGATGAAGGTAGCGGAGGCGGTCGACACAGGCGCGCTGCCCTTCCCCGCCGATCAGCTACCCCCTTCATACGCGACAGTCTACGAGGTAGTGACCTTAAAGCCGGAGGAACAGCAACAGGCTGTGGCCGCTGGGTTAGTCAATCCTACCGTGCGGCGTGAAGACGTCGTCGCGTTCCGCCGGCAACTGCGCGTGTATGCGTCGCGGCCGGCCAGTTCGCCCAGCCGAAAGGCGCTGGAGAAGGCACTAGAAAAGCTAGAGGCGGAGGAACGTCGTATCCGGGAGCGACGCGCTGAGATTGAACACATGCTATCTAATTTGGAAGACTAATTCATCAGCGGAGCCGAGGCCGTTCCGGCGCTCCTATCGAGTATCCAGTTCTCCCTGGAATGATGCATCTGGCACCCTGTGACGGAGCGGAGCGCAGTCTGGTAGCGCATCTGCTTTGGGAGCAGAGGGTCGCCGGTTCGAATCCGGCCGGGTCCACCATTCAGCTAGCCATAAAGGTTTCTCTGCCTCTTGCTGGCCGTCCCAGCCCGGTCTGACTCCCTCCTCAGAGGAACCGCTGGTGTGAGGGCCCGTTCAGGAGAGGGGATCAACACCAGGGTGAGACGATGCCGTCCTCGCACCGTAAGATCATGATCAACCGGGCGCCGGTGCTGACGCTGTGGGCCACCGTGGTGGCGGAGCGGTTGGGCCTGGAGCGTGATGAGGCTCTCACCTTGGGCAAGGCTCTGTCGGGTCTCACAGCGCAAGCCAAAGGCGTCCGTCTGGGAATCTATGAGCCGACACCAGAGACGGTGAGCGATCAGCGCAAGGCGCTCCAGCCGGGCGAGGAGATCCACATCGACCTCATGGGGTGATCGATCCCCGCCGTGCACACCAAGGACGGCCTGCGTGCCGTGCGCCAAGGCAAGCCCATCACGCCGGCGAGTGTAAAGCGGTACCTGGGCAGCAAGTTCGGAGAGGATCTTGAGGAGGTGCGCCAAGCCATGACGGTGCTGGCCCACTCCTTGCCAGCGGCGGACCTCGCCCGGCAGGCGTTCCGGCTGTACGAGGCGTTCCGCCCGGAGGTAGAGGCTGGCACGGCCGGCTGGGGCGCCGAGGGCGAATTGGACCTGGCAAAGCTCGCTTTGGCCGCCCGTTCGTAACGACCGCCCTGGAGCGGAGGCGGTATGGGGCTCATGAGGCCCCCATCCGCCTCTCTCGTATCTGTGATAATGTCCTTTATCAACGGTAAGGGGCACGGGTTATGGACGAGCGGCTGAGCAGCTTTCTCCAGTACGACTACACCGAGGCGCGCACGATCGCGACGACGCTGCTGACCATGTCGGGTGGCCTGCTCGCCGGCGGCCTTGTGTTTGGCGAGAAGTTCATCGAGCTGCACCGCCAGCCCCGCCAAATCTGGAGGTGGGGCATGGGCGGGCTCTACGCCTTCTGTGCCGCAGGACTGGCCGCCGGCGCCGCACTCATTAACAACTACAGCAACATGCTTGGCCTGCTCCATGACCACCAGAGGGAGGTAGTGGATGGGGTCCGTTTCGCTGCGGAGGTGGCAAAGCATAACCTGTCCAATGCCCTGCTGTTCATCATGGCCGGCGTGTTGATGTTTGGCGGCCTTTTTTTTCTGTTTGTCGCGGCCGACAAAGGCCGGGGGACGCAGCCACTCTCCTCTACCTCCGGGCCACCGCGGACAGAGCCCGTCGCAGACGCGGCTCTGTCCGCCGAGGAGGGGTCACTTTCGTGTAGCGACCCCGGGAAGGCATGATCTCCCGGGCCTCGTACCGGCTTCGGCGCCGGTTGACGATCCTCACAAGTATGACAAAGTATGCACAGAGAGGTTTTTCGAGGACCGGACATGGCCGAGATCGAGCGCCTGACCATCACGTTGCCCGCCGCGATGGCCGCCGCGGTCAAGGGCGCGGTGGAGGGCGGTGACTACGCGTCGAACAGCGAGGTGGTGCGCGAGGCGCTGCGCGACTGGACGCTCAAGCGGGCGCAGCAGCGCCACGAGCTGGCCGCGCTTCAGGCCGACCTTGAACAGGGGCTGGCCGACGTCGCCGCCGGCCGCGTCGCCGATTTCGACGCCGCCCGCATCATCGATCAGGGGAAAGCACGATTCGCCGCCCGCTCCCGCTCCGTCTGACCGCGGCCGCCGAAGCCGATCTCGCCGAGCTCTGGGCCCACCTCGCCAGCGAGGCCTCCGAAGCGGTGGCAACCGCCTTCATCCAGCGGATCGAGGCGGCCTTCGCGCCGGTGTGCGCCTTTCCCTTGTCGGGAGCGGCGCGCGACACCTTCGCTCCAGGGCTGCGCGTCGTCTTCCACGGCGACTACGCGCTTTATTACCAGCCGCTGGCCGATGCGCTGGTCATCGTCCGCGTGCTGCACGGCGCCCGCGACGCCGCAGCGCTCGCCGCGCGGGGCGGCTTCGCCGGATGACGACGCTCCCCACCCTCCTATTCCAGCGGGTGCCGGCCCTAGTCGTCGCCGCCGGCGAGCGGGCGAGCCTCCGCTTCCTGGAGTTCTTCGCCGCCCAAATCCGCAACCCGCACACCCGCCGCGCCTACGCCCGCGCCGTCGGCGACTTCCTCGCCTGGTGCGAGGCCGCCGGCGTGCCGTCCCTGATGGCGGTGCAGCCGCTGCACGTCGCGACCTGGGTCGAAGGACTGACGCGCACCCACGCGGCGCCGACCGCCAAGCAGCGCCTCGCCGCCGTGCGGCACCTCTTCGACTGGCTGGTCACCGGCCAGGTGGTGCCGCTCAACCCGGCGGCGTCCGTGCGCGGGCCGCGCCACGTGGTGCGGGTCGGCACAACCCCGGTGCTCGATGCGGCCGAGGCCCGGGCGCTGCTCGACGCCATCGACGCGACGACGCCGGGCGGCCTGCGCGACCGCGCGCTGATCGGGCTGATGGTCTACGGCTTCGCCCGCGTCGGCGCCGCCCTGGCCATGCGCGTCGAGGACGTCTACGTCCAGAATCGCCGGCTGTGGGTGCGGCTGCGCGAGAAGGGCGGCAAGCCGCACGCCCTGCCCTGCCACCACACGCTCGAGGACTTCTTGGTGGCTTACCTGGACGGCGCCGGCCTACGCGGCGACCCCAAGGGGCCGCTGTTCCGCACGCTCGGCCGCGGCACCGGCCAGTTGTCCGCTCGCCCGCTGCCGCAGGCGAGCGCCCACGCCATGGTGCGCCGGCGCGTGGCGGCCGCCGGCATCGAGACGCCGCTCGGCTGCCACAGCTTCCGGGCCACCGGCATCACCGCCTACCTCAAGAACGGCGGCACCCTGGAGACCGCCGCCGTCCTGGCCAACCACGCCTCCACCCGCACCACCCAGCTCTACGACCGCGGCGAGGCGGTGAGCCTGGATGAGGTCGAGCGCATCCGGATTTGACGGCAATTTCCGAAGCCATTCTCAGCGGACCGATCTTTTCCGCCTCGAACTGGAATGCCTCCTCCATGGTTGAGTTCACGACGTCAGTTGTAGTTTTCAATGGAGGGGGCTGGATGGGCGTCAGCTCGCTTCCACCCGCAATGTGATGTAATCAGTACCGCCGAGGTAGAGGAATAAGTATGGCCTACGACGGACGAGCGCTAGCAAACCTAGTTTTGGAAAAATGCGACCAGCAAGGCCGGCTCTTGACGCACATGGCCCTTCAAAAAGTATTGTATTACGCCCATGGCTGGCATTTGGCGGAACAAAACGCTCCTTTAGTAGCCGGTGGATTTGAAGCTTGGCAGCACGGGCCCGTCATTCGTTCCGTCTATAAGGCCTTTAAGGGTGCGGGTGATCAGCCGATCAAGACGCGCGCAACCGCGCTCGATATGGCTACGGGAATAGCTCACGAGCCGACATGTCAACTTACGCTGCCACAATCGGAGCTTTTGGATGCTGTGATTGGGGCATATGCTCATTTGCATGCATATGAATTGTCCAATATGACGCATGAACATGGTTCGCCTTGGGATCGCATCTGGAATAGCGGTTCAGCGGTTACTCCTGGAATGCGCATTCCCGACTCGGAAATCAAGGAGCACTTCATTTTTATTCGCCACGGAGCTACAAATTGATGTATGGTCCGCTACACGCACAACGTATAGCGGGCTTTGATGCTTAAGCACCCTCCGCTTCAGGATGTGATCGAGTTGTTTGCCGAACTTGACCCGGCAGGTGATTTAGAGCGCCTGAAGGGATGGCATTCAAGGCCACCGGCAAGTTGGAATTATCAAATTGCCCACAGTCTGGTTCCTCGGATGGCCGAAGGCGTATCCAAAGAACAAATCGCGGCAGCGTGCGCCGCCAAAGGGGCACCGAGCGGTCGGCGGCCAAATGCTGACGCTGCTCTGACTGCTTATCAATTACTCGCTGGGCGCTCCACTAACAGGTGCCCTCGTGTTCCTGTAAGCAAATACAATCTGCGCAAAGACATTCAGATTTCCATCAGCCCCATACATCTGATCATCGAAAAATCGCATCCTCGCTTTGCTGTTCTCAACCCTCGTAAGGGATTGGTGCTTAGCGAAGGGCAGATTTCGATCTGGATGAAAATTTTAAAAGACAGCTGCGCGCGGGAGGGTTATGAAAACTATCCTTTCGAGATCATTGATGTAAGCGCCCCAAATCGCAAGACACGCGTTGCTAGGATTTGGCGCTCTGACGGTCTTCAGGAGGCTTCTGACGGTATATTGACGTCGGTGTTCCAACGCTACGCCAACACTTTTGACATCTTGGTTCAGTCAGGTTTCAAAGTTCCGGACCGTCCGACTCGGCACCCCCCGGCGCCGCCGCCCAACCCTTTTGGATTCTAAGGTTCCATCTTTCATCTCCAACTGCCCACAAATCATACCGCCGTGCAGAAAGGCTGACACATAGCCTTTTCCGGGCCGCACATCTGATCGATGCCTCGCGCCCACCGTACATGTGTCAGTGATTCTGCAAGACGGTATCAGAAGTGCGACAAACGGCCATAACGGATGAACGAGTCGTGGCCGCGCTCGGGCGCTGACGCGCCGCTCAGCCGCTATGGCTTCCGCGCCACCGGCATCACCGCCTATCTGACCAACGGCGGCACGCTGGAAACCGCAGCCATAGCCAACACGCCTCCGCCCGCTCCACCCATCTCGACGACCGCGGCGAGGCGGTGAGCTTGGACGATGGCAAGCAAACACTTCGAAGTCCACGACCGACAACAGCCGTTCCAGTGGATCCCCGCTCTTGCTCAATTCCGCGTAGCGGTCCTGAAGATCGAACAGCCCAGCTTGACCGGCCATGTCCCGTCCTCCGTCGCCCTCAAGCCAAGGGAATCACCAGAACGCCGGCAACGCTACGGTTTTTCGAGGTGTCCAAGCGCATCCGCATCTGCTGATCAGTGTTAGGAAAGACGCCTGGGGCCGGTCTTGCCTCAGAGCATCGGCGGTACGATGCGTGGAGTACGCCATGATCTCGAGGGACGAGCTGTATCAACTGGTCTGGTCAAAGCCTATGACCAAGGTCGCCGAACAGTTCCATGTGTCCAGCACCTACATGGCCAGGGTCTGTGCCCTTCTGAACGTTCCGCGGCCCGAGCGAGGATACTGGGCGAAGCTCGAGGTCGGAAAAGCGCCTTCTCCAGAACCCCTGCCGGAAGCCCGACCGGGCGATCAGCTGTACTGGTCCAACGACGGTGCGCTCCAGGCCCCACCGAAGCCGCGGCACCCACCCAAGCGCCGATCGAACACCGCCGTTCGCGTGCCCAGGCCCCACAGTCACAGTCTGCTCCGTGGCGCCAAGGAGCATTTCGAGAACGGCAGGCCCGTGGACGATGACGCCTATCTCAAACCCTACAAGAAGCTCCTGGTCGACGTGACCGCTTCCAAGGCCTGCCTCGACAAGGCGCTCGGCTTCGCCAACGACCTCTTCAATGCGCTCGAGTCGGTTAAGCATCGGGTGGTATTGGCGCCCTCGGACGAGCAGCTCAGGCGCGCTGATGTCGACGAGCGGGAAGACCGCAAGAAGCCGCGCAACCGTTACCATCACAGTGGCCTCTGGTCCCCTTACCGGCCAACGGTCGTCTACATCGGCAGCGTGGCGATCGGGCTCGCGATCGTCGAAATGTCCGAAACGGTCCTCCTCCGCTACGTCCGTGGCACGTACGTCCGGGAGGCCGATTACACGCCGCCCAAGCCGTCCCGCCACACCGTCGACCACACCTGGACCACGACCCGGGATCTGCCCTCCGGTCGGCTTCGCCTCGTTGCCTACTCTCCCTATGGGCGCGTCCACTGGTCGACCGACTGGCAGGAAACAACAAAGGCATCCCTCCGCCCCATGCTGACGTCGATCGTACACGCCATCGAAGAGGCCGCCGCTGACTTGGTCGGGAAGCTGGAGGAGGCCGACCGGCAGGCCGAGATTGCCCACCAGGAGTGGCTCGCCGCCCAAGAGAAACGACGGAGAGAAGACGATCGCCGCCGCGTGGAGCAGTCGGTCCGCGAAAGCCAGGAGCACCTCCTCCAGATCATCCAGCAATGGTCGCACGTCGTGGAGGTCGAACGCTTTCTGGCCGGTGTGGAAGCGCGTATCGCTGACCTGCCGGCGGACGACCGAGCTCTGGTCATGGACCGGCTGAGGCTCGCCCGCGCGTTTCTCGGCACGCAGAACCCGCTGGATTTCTTCCTCTCCTGGAAGACACCCGGCGAACGCTACCACCCAGTCTACCCAGACCATCACACGTAGCAGCACGGATCGTGGGCCGCGCATGCTTCACTGGCGCGGATATGAGGCTCCCCGTCACCACCGCCATTGAAGGGATCAGCTGTGGGCCGGCGTTCTCCCCCTTGTATTGCCAGAATTTTCTGGAGGTTTTGCCAGAACGAAAGCCAATTTGGTCGGGCCCGCCCCGCTCCGGAGCAACATGCTGGGGGCAACAAGGAGGCGGTGCCAATGCGCTCCACGGTTTCACACGCTCACGGTCCCATGCGCCTGCAGGCCTACAAGCCAGAGAAGGGCGTGTGAAAAACCGTGTTGGCAGCGCCAACGCTCAGTGGCGCCGTTCCCAGTCCGCAATCCTCTCGGCGGCACGGTGCATGCCCGCGAGCATTTCAGCGTCCATCGCCCCCTCTCTCGATGGTGCCCGGCATAAGGATTTTCGGGCGCGGCTTCTGACTGCCGGAAAACCGGTCAAAGCGGCCCTTATCGTCCGGTTTGGAAGCTTCTCGTCACCCTCAACGGGATGATCATGACGGGCACCGATTACCAACCGTCGGAAGCAGCCGCGCGGTTCAAGCGAAGGCCAGCGATGGCTTCGGCGGCGCCGCATAAACGTGGTTCCGGCCGTTGCCTCAGCTTGTATGGGGCAACACTGGGTGCTGTCGGGGCGAGTTGAACCACCGCCGGACCATCTCCTCTCCGGCCGTGGCGGCGCCGGCGAGCAGGGCCAGACCAATCACAAGCAGGAGGCCTTCCCCCAGGCCGTTGGAATTGAAGCTGAACTCGCCCGACTTCACGTTGCCGCTGAGCTGCATGGTGTTCCCTCCGCTGGACAAAAAAAAACCCCTGCCCCGCTGTCCTGCGACCAACGGGGCTTGGGGTTTCTATATGTACCCGGCATGTAGGTTGGCGTGAGCTGTGCTGCAAGAGGGGCCATCCGGCCCCTCGCGCCGGCTCAGCTGTTCAGCTCGTCCGCGGGCACTTTGGGGCGCAGCATCGAGCCGAGGATCATGCGTTGCTGGCCGGGATTGAGGTGTCCGTAACGCTCAGGCTCTGGAACGCCCCGCTCGCGGGCCACGTCGTAGAGCTTATCCAGATTCAGTGAACCATCCGGGTTCCGGACCCGCGTGTTGAGCCACCGGTTGAACGGGCTGTCGGCGGTCTTGCGCAGCCATGCCTCGCGCTGTTCCCGGGTGATGTGCATCTTTCCTGTGTCGTCCGGGGTGTCGTCCGGACTGCGGGATTTATACCGGGTGCCGCTGGTGAACAGGTTGAGGCGGGTGATGCGGAGGCCGCTGCGATCGACGGTGTAGCCGCGGGTTCCGACGATCTGCCGCACCATGTGCCCGATCATCTGCTTGCAACGGTCGTCGGAGATTTCCTCACCGAAGTGCGCCACCAAGCCCGGGCCGAGCGGCTCGACCGGGGCGCGCTCCAGGTAGATGGCGGTTTCCATGCGGATGATGTTGTCCGGCTCGTTCAGAAAGCGCCACAGCTCCTGGCCGACCGGCGTCTCATACAGGTCGCGGAAATTCTGCGGATCGTAATCCATTGCGTCCCCCTTTATGCGTTAATGACATGTGTTATATGTGCGTGTGTTTGGCGCGTCAATATAACAGATGTCATAAATGCGCGTGTGTGGGGCGCCTTCTGGGCGCCGCCGGGCCTGTGCTAACCTGGGTTCCGATAAGAGAACTGTATCGGAACCCAGAGGCGCACCTCCGCCCGCACCACCCCGCGAAAGAGCGACGTGACATTTAGGCCATGGAATTGGATATGCGTTTCCGATATCCGATTTTATGGTCACGTTCGCGCTTGTGTGGATGGAACGGGAGAATGCGATGGCGACGATGGAACTCACCCCGGTGTGGTCGCTGCGGCCGGGCGACCGGATCGAGCGCAAGGCGCTGCAGGAGACCTATGGTGGCCGCACCCAGGGCGGCATCGGCCCGTCCAAGGCGAGCCCCAACGTGTTAATCTTTTCCGACCCCATCGCTGGCGAGCAGCACGGCTACGTCGACGGCTGGATGCCCGACGGGTGCTTTCACTACACCGGGGAAGGGCAGCGCGGCGATCAGCAGATGAAGTCGGGCAACGCCAGCATCCTGCGTCACCAGGTGGAAGGACGCGCGCTGCGCGTCTTCCAGGGTGCGCGCGGCACCGTCACCTATCTCGGTGAGTTCGAAGTCGACGCTGACCGCCCCTACTACATCACCGACGCGCCCGAAACTGGGGGCGGCCCGCTGCGCGCCGTCATCGTGTTTCGGCTGCGTCCGAAGGACATCGCCCCGGCGCCGGCGAGCATGAAGCTAGCCGGTCTCGGCCCGGCGCCCTGCGAAGAGGTGCCGGTGGAGGAGCAGTGGACCGAGAAGGCCTTTGTTGATCCCGCCCGCGAGCCTTACGAGATGGAGCGCCGGGAAGCGAAGCTGGTGTTGGCGCTGCGCGATTATCTGCGCAGCCAAGGCCACAGTGTGGTGCGCCTGAAGCTGCTGCCCGAGGGCGAGGCCAAGCCGATTCTCACCGACCTCTACGACAAAACCGCCAACCTGCTGGTGGAAGCGAAGGGCACCACCGAGCGCGGTGCTGTGCGCATGGCGCTGGGCCAGCTCGCCGACTACCGCCGCTTCCTCGACGCCCCGAAGTGCGCCATCCTGCTGCCGGCCGAGCCGCGGTTGGATCTGAAGCGTTTGGCCGCCGCCGAGGCCGTCACGCTGATCTGGCCCACTGGTACGGGCTTTCACTTTGAGCGGGCACCGACGACTGCTCAGGCTTCAGGGGTTGAAATGGTTGTTGCCTGATCAGAGGGAGGCGTCCATGGCGGAGGCCTGAGCGCCTGTCGCGCCCTCCGGGGATCTGGGACCTCTGCCCCGCGCGGCCGCACAAGCACGCGCCTTCGCTCACCAGGCACGCGCCGGCAACACGCTGCGCGCCTATGCGGCCGATTGGCGCGACTTCGCCACCTGGTGCGCCGCCCACGGCATCGTGCCGCACGGCAAGGCACCGGTGGTCACCGCCGAGTTGCGCCGCTTGCTTGCCACCCTCGATGGCCGGCTTCTCGGACTCCGGGGTCACGCGCTGCTGCTGGTGGGCTTTGCCCTATCGGCCTACTGCAGCGTCGTCGATTGCAGGCAACGTCGCCACATCACCCGGCGCTGGCTGGCTGGCGCGGCAAACCCACCGCAACACGGAGTCGGCGGACAGCGTCCGGTGGCGCCGTTCCCAATCCGCCATCCTCTTGGCGGCATGCTGCATGTCTGTCTGCATGTCAGCGTCCGTCACCCCCCTCCAGGACAATGCCCCAGCGGATGAAGGTCGGCTCATCCATGTCCGGATCGAGCGGAAGATGCCGGGCTCGCAGCACCTTGTTGCCCTCGGCGATGCAAACCAGCAAGTAGTCCTCGATGGACAACTCCATCGCATCGGCCACCGCTTTGGCGCGGTCAAAAGCCGGCCCATCACCGCGAAACCGCAACACGACGCTCATCCCCGCCTCCCCATCCGTGCTGTTGCCATTCACCGAGGTTAGCGCGAGGCGCGGCCTGGCCATGCGCCGTCGATCCCGCAGAACGCGGCCGCCAGCCTCACACCGCGTCGGTTGCGGAGCCCCAGCGCTCATCACCGTTCGCCGGGCCGGTGGAGCGACGATCGGCGGCGTGGTCGATTGCCGGGGCGGCGTCATCCAGGCTTTGCTTGGCCGCGATCGCCGCACCCTTGCGCGGCGGTCTGACCTTCGGTGTGGCGCCGGACAGATAGGAGCGCAGCGTGGACGCGGTGATCGTGATGCCGTGGGCGGCGAGAATCTCCAGGAGCTGGGTATCGGGACAGCCACGGTCACGGGCGGCGCGAAGCGAACCTTCCACGGCGCGGACCGCCTCTCTCTTGGAAATCTGCGGCGGGCGCGCGGCGTCGAGAGCGGCGCGCAGCGCCGACAGGCTGTCTCGGGAAATCAAGGTCGGCGCCGGCATAACGGACCTCCAAGCGGGAACGGGATCTGGGCAGGGTAGCGCGCGGCTTGGTGGGTGGCTCTTATACACCACTGGAGCTTGCGCCGGTTCAACCGGTCGGAGCACCGGTGGGGGGCGGCTCATTTGAAAAAAAAAAAAACGCTTGCATCGCGATA
>NZ_WHOR01000269.1:0-7791 GCF_013340925.1 Azospirillum formosense | reverse complement strand
ACCCCATCCCGCCCTACCGAGTCAACCTCGACCCCGGCACGGGCCGCCTGTCCACCGAGGTGCTCGACACCCACACCGGCGAGGTGATCCTGCGCATCCCGCCGTCCTACGCCGACCCGGCAGAGGATGGGGTGGAGGATGGGGCGGAGGAGAGCGGGCGGCCGAAGGCCCCGGAGGTGAAGGCATGAGCACGCTCCAGGACTATCGCCAGATCGTCCGCAACCAGGATCGCTACGACGCGATGATCCGCTCGCGCCCCGACGTGAAGCGCAACATCGCCTATTTCGAGGCCAACATCGGCAAGGTCTCCAGCGCCGAGGAGCTGCTGAAGGACGACAAGCTCTACCGCTTCGTCATGGTGGCCTTCGACCTGGAAAGCCAGACCTACGCGCGCGCCCTCATCCGCAAGGTGCTGGACCAGGGGGTGAAGGACCCGGAGGCGCTGGCCAACCGCATGAATGACGCCAAATTCAAGGAGATGGCCACCGTCCTGTCCTTCAAGGAGACGGGCGGCGCCACGCTGAAGGAGCCGGCGATCGTCAAGGCCATCGTCGACCGCTACGTCGACGTGTCGCTGGAGGTGAAGGCGGAGGAGAGCAACCCCGCCGTCCGTCTGGCGCTCTACTTCGACCGCAAGGCGTCGCGCATCACCAACTGGTATCAGGTGATGGCCGACCGCGCGCTGCAGAAGGTGGTCTTCACCGCGCTCGACATTCCCGAGCAGTCGGCGCTGGGCGACCTCGACCGGCTGGTCGACAAGCTGAAGAAGCGCTTCGACATCGCCGATTTCAAGGACCCGGCCAAGCTCGGAAAGTTCCTCGACCGCTTCTCGGCCATGTACGACCTGAAGAACGGCGGGCCCGCGGGAGCCTCCGCAAACCTCCCCTACATCGGGCCGATCAACAGCCGCGGACGCTCCTCGATCATCGCCATCGACCCGTCCATCACCATGTCGCTGCTGAACTTCCCGCGCTTCTGAGCGGCGGCGTTCCGGCAAGCCGAATTCCGGGAGACTGGCTGTGCAGCCGAGCCGACAGGCCAGGCCGCCGGGCGCGTGGCCGCACGTCGTGGCCCTGCTGCCCGGCCCGGACGACCGGGACGAGGACACGGCCCGCGACTCCCTTCATATCCTGCCGATGACCATCCTGCCGCTGGAGACTCCGGGCCTGCGCCGGGCGCGGCTGATCAAGAACGTCCGGCTGCAAACGGTGGTGGAGCTGTTCAACGACGTCCACGCCGGCAGCGGGCAGGTGATGCCCAGCCAGTTGCCGCTGCATTTCGGCAACCGCTCGCCCGAGCTGGACCGCGACCTGCTGATGATCGGGCAGATCGCCCAGGCCGCCAGCTTCGACGTCTATTCCCTGCGCATCGAGCTGCGCCGCCTGAAGATCGCGGTGGACGAGCACGCCGCCCTGCGCCTGTCGCAGCGCCGGAAGGACCAACTCACCCGCTACATGCGCGTCTTCACCCGGCCGCTGATCGAAAGCGTCTACGGCAGCGACGACGTGCAGGTGCAGAATGTCGAGGACCTGATCCGCCTGTTCGCCGAGCCCGATCTGGCGGAGGTGCGCCGCCGGCTGACCATGATGGCCGACCGGCTGGACATCGCCATGGCCGACATCCCGGCCTTCCTGGAGGAGTACGGCGACATCTTCCTGTCGCTGGCCTATTTCAAGCAGTGCCTGGACGAGATCGTTCCCGACGTGCAGGCCTTCCTGGCTTGGATGGACGCGGTGCGCGGCTTCAGCGAGGTCCGCCGCGACGCCCGGCACGCCCGGATGCTCGACGAGGTGGGGCGCGACCTGACGGAGATCGCCGCCTCGATCACCGGGCGGTTCGAGAGCTTCGACAACCGCTCCAAGGACTTCTGGCGCAACATCAACGCCCAGAGCTTCCGCAGCATCCGCGACCTGATCACCAACCATCACGTCACCATCGGCGGGGTGCTGTGCGGGCTGGCGGTGAAGATGGCCCTGTGGAAGGCCCGCTTCTCCAGCGGCGGTGGCCCGGTCCGCCGCTTGGAGTTCATCCGTTCCGAAATCCTGCCGGGCCTGTCGCACATCCGCTCCCTGGAACGCTCGGCGCGGAGCGGGGGGCGCTGAGGCCCCCGGCATTCCACGGATCGCCTACCGGCGCCGCGCGGCGAGCTGGAGGGCGGTGGCCGCGGCGGCGACGGCGATGCCCAGGCCGGTCACGGCGGTCCAGCCCCCGGCGTTCCAGGCCAGCGTCGCGGCGCTCGACCCCAGCGCACCGCCCAGGAACATGCCGCCCATGAAGATGGTGTTCAGCCGGGCCCTGGCCTCGGGGCGCAGGGCGTAGACGATGTGCTGGTTCGACACCAGCGCCGCCTGGACCGCGAAGTCGAGCAGGATCACCCCGGCGACCAGACCGGCAACCGACGTCCACAGCCCGAACAGCAGCCAGGAGGCGAGCGTCAGCAGCGTGCCCAGCAGGATCACCCGGTGCGGCCCGCTGCGGTCGGCGATCCGTCCGGCCATCGGGGCGGCCAGGATGCCGACCGCGCCGACGATGCCGAACAGCCCCGCGGCGTCGGCGCCCAGGCCGAAGCGCGGCTCGGCCAGACGCAGCGCGAGGATGGTCCAGAAGGCGGTGAAGGCGGCGAACAGCAGCCCCTGTGTGACCGCAGCCAGCCGCAGCGCCGGGAACTCACGCCACAGATGGACCAGCGAGCGCATCAGCGCCGGGTAGCGCAGGGTCGCGTTCGGGTGGCTGCGCGGCAGCATGACGGCCATCAGCGCGGCGGCCCCCAGCGCCAGCGGCACGGCCAGCCAGAACATGGCGCGCCAGCCCTCGTGCGTGCCGACGAAGCCGGCCAGCGTCCGGCTGAGCAGGATGCCGGTCAGCACCCCCGACATGACGGTCCCCACCGCCGCCCCGCGCCGCTGCGGCGAGGCGAGATGCGCGGCGAAGGGAACGATCTGCTGCGCCACCGTTGCCGAGACGCCGAGCAGGAGCGAGGCGGCGACCAGCAGGGCGGGACCCTGCGCCAGCGCCGTCGCGACCAGCGCCGCGGCCAGGAGCAGGAACTGCCCGACGATCAGCCGCCGCCGCTCCACCAGATCGCCCAGCGGCACCAGCAGGAGCAGGCCGGCGGCGTAGCCGAGCTGCGTGGCGGTCGGGATCATGCCGGTCAGCGGGCCGGGCAGGTCGCCCTCGATCAGCCCCAGCATGGGCTGGTTGTAGTAGATGTTCGCGACGGCCAGCCCCGCGGCGGTCGCCATGGCGAAGGTCAGTCCGCGACCGAGCCGGGATTGGTCGGGTGTGTGGGCTGATGTCTGGGGCATTGTGTCGGTGATGCTCATAATCCACGATCCTTTTGCCAACATCCCCTCTCCCCCCCTGGGGAGAGGGTTAGGGTGAGGGGGGTGCGCGTGGCGGAACGTCCGGCAAACGCGTACCCCCCTCACCGGCCCTGCGGGCCACCCTCTCCCCAAAGGGGAGAGGGTTACGGAAGCCCAAGGCGATGATTTCTGAAACGGACCCTATCGCACTTTCACAATCCGCATCAGTCATGCAGAATGAATGGCCTGTATATCGGAATATGAAGCAATGGACCTCGCCGGACTCGCCGTTCTGGTGGAAGCCGCCCAGGCCGGCAGCCTTGCCGGCGCGGCGCGGCGGCTGGGCATCTCGCCGCTGATGGCGACCCGGCGGCTGGCCGCGCTGGAGGATGCCATGGGCGCGCGGCTGATGCAGCGGACCACCCGCTCCCTCGCGCTGACGCCGGAAGGGGAGGCTATGCTGCCCTTTGCCCAGGCGATGCTGGAGAACGAGGCGGCGGCGCGGGCCAGCGTCCGCCCGTCCTCCGCCGGGGCGTCGGGGCTGCTGCGCGTGACCGCGTCGGCGGCCTTCGGGCGCAAGGTGGTGGTGCCGGTGGTCGCGGACTTCCTGACGGACAACCCGCAGGTCTCGGTCGATCTGCTGCTGACCGACACGGTGGTGGACATCGTCGGGCAGGGGATCGACCTCGCCATCCGCATCGCCCATCTGAAGGACAGCGCGCTGATCGCGCGTCGGCTGGCCGACAACCCGCGGGGGCTTTACGCCACGCCCGGCTATCTGGCGGCCCGCGGCACGCCCGCCGCCGTCGCCGATCTGGCGGAGCACGAGTGCCTGTGCCTGTCCGGCACGACCCATTGGAGCTTCGCGGGCGACGGGAGGGAGCGGCGCATCCGGGTGCGCGGCCGCTTCACCGCCAACTCCATCGAGGGGTTGCGGGACATCTGCCTCGCCGGGCTCGGCATCGCCATCCTGTCCGAGTGGGACGTGCGCGACGAGGTGGCGCGCGGCGCGCTGGTGGCGCTCACCCTGTCCGCCGGAGCGTTGGAGCCGCTGGCGGTGTGGGGCGTCCATCCCTCGGCGCGCTTCGTGCCGCCGAAGGTGCGGCTGTTCATGGACGCGCTGGCGAAGGCGCTGCGCTGAACCGGGTCAGAGCCGGACGGCCGGGCGGTCGGCCGGTTGGGTGGCGTGCAACTCGTAGAGCTTCGCCAGGATTTGCGGGGCGGGCTGCTCCGCCTTGGGCGCCGGTACATCCGCCGCGGCGTCGGTGCTTGGCGTCTTGCGGGCGAGCGCTTCCGCCAGCACGGCGGGGGACGGACGATGGTCCGCCGGCGGCTCCTGCGCCGCGCCGGCGAGAAAGGGCAGGGGCGGGGCGTTGGACGGCGCGTCCGCCGGGGCCTTCGCCTCCTCCACGCCACCCTCGGCCAGCGCGACGAGGTGGCCCAGCGGGTCGTCGCCGGTCACCGCCTCGAAGGCGGCCATGGCGGCGCTGCCCAGCAGGCCGATGGGGCCGCCGAACAGGAAGCCGCCGGCCAGCCGCGCCGGCAGGCCAATCCCGTCGCCGGTGGCGTGACGGTAGACCTGCGACACCCCCGGCAGATGCTGAAGCGGATTCACCGCGTCCAGCAGGTCCCCGAAATCCAGGCCGAGGTCCGCCGTCTCCTGTTTGGTCGGGGCCTTCACGGCGTCCCGTGCGGCGGTGGTCGGGGCAAGCGCGTGGGCGGCGAGCGCGGTGGCGTTGGTCATGGCGTGGCTCCGGCGGGAACGGCGAGGATGCGGTCGAGGATGCGGAAGGAGTCGGGGGACGGCGTGGCGTCGTCCTTGCCCTGGCGCAGGAACTCCTCCAGCGCCGGGTTCAGCGCGACGGCGTCGTCGACCTCCGCGTCGGTGCCCTGCTTGTAGGCGCCGATGCGCACCAGCTCCCGCATGTTGTCGTAGGTGGCGGCGAGGCTCCGCGCGCGGCGCAGCAGGGCGTTCTGCTCCGCCGTGTGGCAGCCGGGAAGCAGGCGCGACACGCTGCGCAGCACGTTGACGGCGGGGTAGCGCCCTTGCTCGGCGATGCGACGGTCCAGCACGACGTGGCCGTCCAGGATGCCGCGCACCGCGTCAGCGATGGGCTCGTCATGGTCGTCGCCGTCCACCAGGACGGTGAAGATGCCGGTGATGTCGCCCTGGCCCTCCCGGCCCGGCCCGGCGCGCTCCATCAGTTTGGGGAGTTCGGCGAAGACGCTGGGCGGGTAGCTCTTGGCGGTCGGCGGCTCCCCGGCGGCCAGCCCGATCTCGCGCTGGGCCATGGCGAAGCGCGTCACGCTGTCGATCAGGCAGAGGACGTGCAGGCCGCGGTCGCGCAGTTCCTCGGCGACGGTCAGGCAAAGGTAAGCAGCCTGCCGGCGCATCAGCGGCGGCTCGTCCGAGGTGGCGACGACGACGACGGAGCGGGCGAGGCCGTCCGCGCCCAGATCGTCCTGGATGAACTCCTGCACCTCGCGCCCGCGCTCCCCGACCAGCCCGATCACGATGGCGTCGGCCCCGGCGTGGCGGGCGACCATCGACAGCAGCGTCGATTTGCCGACGCCGGACCCGGCGAAGACGCCCATGCGCTGGCCCCGGCAGATCGGCGTGAAGACGTCGATGGCGCGCACGCCGGTGTCCATCTTCGCCCCCACCCGGCGGCGCGCGTAGGCCGGCGGCGGTGATGCGCGCAACGGGCGGGCGTGGTGGCCGTTGCGCAGGGGGCCGCGCCCGTCGATGGGCTCCCCCAAGGCGTTGACCACACGGCCCAGCCAGCCGGGGCCGGGGCGCAGCGTGAAGGCGGTGTCGTCGGTGACGGCGGCGCAGCCCTCCGCCACGCCGTCCAGATTGTCAAAGGCCATCAGCAGCGTGCGGCCCTGGCGGAAGCCGATGGTCTCGCACAGCAGGCGCTGGCCGCGCGCCGTCTCCGCCCAGCATTTGTCGCCCACGGCCAGGACGCGGCGCAGCCCCTCCACCTCCAGCGTCATGCCGGCGGCGCTGCGGATCTCGCCGCGCCAGGATCGGGTCGGCATCCGCTCGATCTCGGACAAAAGGTTGGAAAGCACGCGCATCGCCGGGACGTCTCCGCCGTGTCGGAATGCGGTGATCCTGCCACGAGGATTTTAAATCCGGTTTTAAACGGCGGGAGTCATCTTGGCCCTGCCTTGCTTTCCGGCTTTGCGATAGGGCCGTTCCAATGGATTTTAGCAATATTTCGGTGTTTCGGCTGACCGGCGCGCGCCTCGATTACTTGGCGGAGCGGCAGAAGCTGATCGCCGCCAACGTCGTGAACGCGAACACGCCCGGCTATCAGCCGAAGGACCTGAAGCCCTTCGCGGCGCTGATGGACGGCCCTCAGACGGTGGCGCCCGTGCTCACCTCGCCCATGCACCTGACCGGCTTCAACCCGTCCGGCGCCGTGCAGGAGGCGCGCAAGCCCGAGCAGTGGGAAACCACGCCGGACGGCAACGCCGTGTCGCTTGAGCAGGAAATGACCAAGGGCAGCGAGACGCGCGACGCCTTCGCCCTGACCGCCGGCCTGTTCCAGCGCAACCTGCAGATCCTGCGCGCCGCCTGGCGCGCCGGCTGACGACTTCGGAGTCCCCTTCCATGCTCACCGATCCCCTGGCCGCGACGATGCGGATCGCCAGTTCGGGCCTGCAGGCGCAGGGTACCCGGCTGCGCGTGGTCGCCGAGAACATCGCCAACTCCGATTCCACCGCCATGACGGCGGGCGGCGATCCCTACCGCCGCAAGACCGTGTCCTTCGCGACCACGATGGACCGCGCCGCCGGGTCGGAACTTGTGAAGGTCAAGCAGATCGGGCGCGACCGCAGCGACTTCCAGCTCGTCTACGAGCCCTCGCACCCCGCCGCCGACGAGAAGGGCTACGTCAAGCGCCCGAACGTCCAGCCGCTGATCGAGATGATGGACATGCGCGAGGCCAGCCGCTCCTTCGAGGCGAGCGTCAACGTCATCGAGCAGTCGCGCAGCATGATGAGCCGCATGATCGACCTTCTGCGCGGCTGAGGAGATCCAGAGCATGATCGACCTTCTGCGCGGCTGAGGAGATCCAGAGCATGATCGAACCCATCGGCCGCGCCGCCGCCGCCTACGGCCTCCATCGCGCGCCCCTGGCCCAGCCGGCGCCCGCCGCCTCGCTCGCCACCCCGCCCGCCGCGGCGGCTGCGGGATCGGCGCCCGCCGAGACGGCGGCGTCGGCGGCGGAGAGCAGCTTCGGCGCCTTCCTCGACCGTCAGGTGTCGCAGGCGGTCGAGACGCTGAACGAGGGCGAGCGCATGTCCGTCGCCGCCGTCGCCGGCAAGGCCGGCACGCACGAGGTCGTGCGCTCCGTGCTCGCCGCCGAGATGACCGTGCAGACGGTGGTGTCGATCCGCGACCGCATGGTGCAGGCCTATCAGGACGTCATGCGGATGGCGATTTGAGCGCGTGTGTTGGGACGTAATGCCCCCTCCCTAA
>NZ_WHOR01000268.1:0-7834 GCF_013340925.1 Azospirillum formosense | reverse complement strand
CGCTCCCCGCTGACGACGGGGCCCGCCCGGCGGCATCCTCCGTTATGGGGAGGGGGGGGCGGTGTTCGACAGCCGCCTCCGCGCGGTACGCGTGTCAGCCCGGTGAACCCGGAACCGGGATCCCCCCGTGGCGAAGCCGGAGACCCGCGCCGCGCGGGTGACATCCACCCCCCCCCAGGGGGGGGCCCGGGTGACCGACGATCTGGTCGACCGCCTCTCCCCGCCCCTGCGGAAGCGGACCCGCCTTCTGAACAGCGTCGCGGTGAAGGGAAAGGCGGCCCCGGTCCGCGTCCACCAGATCCGCGACGGCGATGCCGCGCCGGAGGCCGAGGACAACGCCACCGTCGCCTTCACCACATCGATCCCCGGCAACGGGCGCGGCCTGCCATCCCTGCGCCTGTCCGGACGCGGCGCCGACACGACGCTGACCCCGCTGCTGCCGCGCGTCACTGTGGGGCGCGACGAAAGCTGCGGCCTGCGCGTCCCGTCGCGCCGAACCTCGCGCCAGCACGCGGTGATCGATTTCAGCCGCGGCGGCTTCTTGCTGACCGACCATTCGACCAACGGCACCTTCATCCGCACGGGCGACTCCCCCTCCCTGCTGCTGCGCCGCGATTCGACGAAGCTGACCGGCAGCGGGCTGATCGGTTTTGGGGGGGAACCCTTGCGGCCGGACGAGGACCATGTCCTGACCTTCCAGGTCGGGAGCGCGTGACAGCCCCTATCATAGGGCAACGCAGTCGGCCTTCTTAACCCTCTCCCCGGAGTAGAGAGGGGACTTCAGACACGATTGCCGCCCCCATGTCGGGTCCCCGACAGGCGGCGTCTTTGTCGGCCATTGTTTGGCTTTGTCCGCCTTTGTCGGATTGCCGACATGCCCCACAGGCCAGACACAACCGCCCAACCCTTTGAAATTCAACAATTCACCAGGTTGGCCCCGAACTTGCTTTTAACGACCCGACCAAGGGCGCCAACGGCGCGGCTGGGAAGGGAGTGGACGATGGCCAACGTTATTTCGCTCGACAGCATCCTGGGCGTGGGTGAGCTGAAAGCCGCCGCCGAGGCGCCGCCTGCCGCCGCCTCCGGCTGCGCCTCCTCCTCCTGCGGGTCGTCGGACGGCCCCGCCGACATGGCGCCGGAGGTGTGGGAGAAGGTGAAGAACCACCCCTGCTACTCCGAGGAGGCGCATCACTACTTCGCCCGCATGCACGTCGCCGTGGCGCCGGCCTGCAACATCCAGTGCAACTACTGCAACCGTAAATACGACTGCTCGAACGAGAGCCGGCCGGGCGTGGTCTCCGAGAAGCTGACCCCCGATCAGGCGCTCCGCAAGATCATGGCGGTGGCCAAGGAAATCCCGCAGCTCTCCGTCATCGGCATCGCCGGCCCCGGCGACAGCCTGGCGGCGGGCGGCAAGAACACCTTCAAGACCTTCGAGATGCTGGCGAAGAAGGCGCCGGACCTCAAGCTGTGTCTGTCCACCAACGGTCTGGCCCTGCCCGACCATGTGGACACCATCGCGAACTACAACATCGACCACGTCACGATCACCATCAACATGGTCGATCCCGAGGTCGGGCAGCACATCTACCCCTGGATCTTCCACGACCACAAGCGCTGGACCGGCCTGGACGCCGCCAAGATCCTGCACGAGCGGCAGATGCTCGGGCTGGAGATGCTGACGTCGCGCGGCATCCTGGTGAAGGTGAACTCCGTCATGATCCCGGGGATCAACGACGAGCACCTGATGGACGTGAACAAGGCCGTGAAGTCGCGCGGCGCCTTCCTGCACAACATCATGCCGCTGATCTCCGACCCGGCGCACGGCACGCATTTCGGCCTGACCGGGCAGCGCGGCCCGACCGCGCAGGAGCTGAAGGTCGTGCAGGACCAGTGCGAGGGCGGGGCCAAGCTGATGCGCCACTGCCGCCAGTGCCGCGCCGACGCGGTCGGCCTGCTGGGCGAGGACCGCGGTTCCGAATTCACCATCGACCGGATCGAGGCGATGGGCGAGGTGGAGTACGACCAGGAGGCCGCCCGCACCTATCGCGAGCATGTCGAGGGCGAGCGCGCCGGGCGCCACGCCGCCAAGGCCGCCGCGCAGGCCGACGTTGCCGAGACGGTCGGCACCGCCGTGCAGCCGATCCTGATCGCCGTCGCCACCAAGGGTGGGGAGCGCATCAACGAGCATTTCGGCCACGCCAAGGAATTCCAGATCTACGAGGTCGGCCCGAAGGGCGCCAAGTTCGTCGGCCACCGCCGTGTGGACCAGTATTGCGAAGGCGGTTCGGGCGACGAGGACGCGCTCGGCGGCGTGCTGTCGGCGATCAACGACTGCACCGCGGTCTTCGTCGCCAAGATCGGCGGCTGCCCCTCGACGAGCCTCAAGGACGCGGGCATCGAGCCGGTTGACCGCTTCGCCTTCGAATACATCGAGGAGTCGGCATTGACCTACTTCAAGGACTACGCCGAGCGCCTCGGCCAAGGTGCGATCAACGCGCGCGAGGGGCAGGACGCGGTGATCCGCACCGGCGCTTTCACCGCCCTGCGCGCCTGATACCCAAGAGACCGACCAGAACCCACGGATTTACCCGGCGGCCCACCGCAACAGCCGCCCCACCTGCAAGGAGAGTGTCATGGCTTACAAGATCAAGGCTTCCGACTGCACCGCCTGCGGCGCCTGCGAGGCCGAGTGCCCGAACAACGCCATCAGCTTCAAGAAGGGCGCCTACGCCATCAACGCGGACCTGTGCACCGAGTGCAAGGGCCAGTTCTCCAGCCCGCAGTGCGCCTCGGTCTGCCCGGCCGACTGCTGCGTCCCGGCCTGATCGCCCGAAACCCCTCTCCCGCCCCATCACGGGAGAGGGTGTCCATGGAGCGCACCGCCATGCTGGACGAGGTGGATGAAGGCTGGCTCAACCGCCGTTACTACGGCGGCGACCTGCCGCCCGAGGCGGAGCGGTTCCTGCATCTCGCCGCCGCCAGCCACGCCGACGCCGAGGCGGCGCAGCGTTACCTCGCCCGCGCCGCCGATCTGGCGCCGGGGCACCGGCTGGTCGATCTCGGCCATTACAAGTTCCACTTCTACAAGGCGAACCTGGACACCGCCCTGCTCTACGGCGAGCGGATGCTCGGCCACGCAATGGCCGCCATCGGCCTGAACCACGCCGACTGGCGCATGGTCGGCAATGATCACGCGGACTTCGCGGGTCTGGAGCCGGCCCCGCGCCTGTTCCTGTTCGCCCTGACCGCGGTCGGCTACCTGCATCTGCGCCTGGGCCGTCTGCCCGAAGGGCGCGAGGCCCTGAACAAGGTCCGGGACCTGGACCCGAAGGACCGCTTCGGAACCACCCGCCTGCTCGCCGCCGCCGACCGATACGAAGCCGGCCCGGAGGACGACGCATGAGCGACGACATCGACAAGGCGCTGGACTGGCTGGGCAACCCCGTCGACTGCGATGGCTGCGCCTGCCGCGACCGTCTGGCCGAGGGGCGCTGCGAACCGCTGCGCGCCTGCGTGCAGGACCGCTACGCCAAGCGCATCCAGCGCTTCTTCCAATGGAACGACGATCTGGCCAGCGAGCATCTCGACCATCCCTATTTCGAGGTCCGCGCCAACGCCGCCCGCTTCGCGCCGATCTTCATCGTGCCGCGGCTGATGGACGACCCGGACGAGACGGTGCGCGCCGCCGTCGCCCGCCGTCTGCCCCGCCGCCTGCTGCTGAAGATGCGCGGCGACCCCGACCGCGAGGTGCGCATCGCCGTCGCCTCCCGGCTGGAGGACGCCGACCTCTCGCCGCTGATGCGCGACCCAGACTATTCCGTGCGCCTGCGCGTCGCCCGCCGTGTGCCCGAAGGCATGCTGCCGGCGATGATGCACGACGAGGACCCGGAAATCCGGCTGGAGGTCGCCAACCGCATCGGGCTGGAGTGGCTGATGAGCATGGCCTGGGACGACAGCGCCCGCGTGCGCATGGTCGTCGCCCGGCGCCTGCCGCCGGAAAAGCTGGCTGCTCTGATCCGCGACGCCGACTGGTGCGTGCGCTTCGTCGTCGCCAGCCGCCTGCCGCCCGAAGACCTCGCCCCGCTGACCGAGGACCCAGTGGACGACGTCCGCACCGTGGCGCAGAAGCGCCGCGCCGGACTGCCCGCCACCGGCGACCTGATCCCCGACTGACGCCCCCGCACCAAGGAGCACCGAATGCGCGAGCGCGCCCGCGATCCGAACGAGCCGATCGAGCTGGAAGACCGCCCCGCCTTCGAGGAGGGCCAGAAGGTCCGCGCCCTTCGCGACGTGCGCAACGACGGCACCTATCCCGGGCGCCCGATGGGCGACTTCCTCATCCGCACCGGGGACATCGGCTATGTGAAGTCCATCGGCACCTACCTGCAGATGTATTACATCTACGGCGTCGATTTTTACGAGAAGCGCATCATCGTCGGCATGCGCGCCAAGGAACTCGAACTGGTCGACGCCCGCTGCAACGACCCGCAATGACCGCCCTGCCCAAGGAGCACGCGATGAGCGACGCCGTCACCGAAGCGAAGAAGCCCGGCTTCATCCCGCCCCGCGAACCGCTCTACGACTGGGGCCTGATGGTCACCGCCGCGGTGGACCTCCACAACGACGGCAGCCACCCCAACGCCGAGGACGGCGCCCTTCTGGCTCCGAAGGGCACGCCCGGCACCATCGTGCGCATCGGCCACGCCGAGGGCACGCAGATCCCCGTCTATCTGGTGGAGTTCCCGGCCGGCGTCGTCGTCGGCTGCCTGGAGGAGGAGATCATGCCCGCCGACGGCCGCCGCCGCGGCGTCCCCGGCGTGATGGACTGACCACCCCTTCCGTGCCACGGCCTGCGATGGACCCATGATCTATCTCGACAACAACGCGACGACCCCGCTGGCGCCCGAGGTGCGGGAGGCGATGCTGCCGCACCTGTCCGGGGAGTTCGGCAACCCCTCCAGCCCGCACGCCGCCGGCATGGCCGCCAAGCGGGCGGTGGGCGAGGCGCGCGCCCAGGTGGCGGCGCTGGTCGGCGCGAAGGCGGCGGACATCCTCTTCACCGCCAGCGCGACGGAGGCCAACCACACGGCCCTGCTCGGCACGCTGCGGGCCGTCGCCGCGGAGCGTCCGGTGCGCCGTCACCTCGTCACCACGGCGATCGAGCACCCTTCCACGCTGATGCTGGCCGGGGACCTGGAACGGCAAGGCTGGCGGGTCACCATCCTGCCGGTGGACGGCACCGGCACCATCGCGCTCTCCGACCTGCGCGACGCGGTGACGGCGGAAACGGCGCTGGTCTCCGTCATGTGGGCGAACAACGAGACCGGGGCGATCCAGCCGGTCGGCGCCGCCGCCGACATCGCCCAGGCGCGCGGCGCCCTGTTCCACACCGACGCGGTGCAGGCCGCCGGGCGGCTGCCGATCAAGGTCGACGCGGTGAACGCCGACCTGCTGACCCTGTCCGCCCACAAGATGCACGGGCCGAAGGGCATCGGCGCCCTCTTCATCCGCAAGGGCGTGCCCTTCGCCCCGCTGATCCACGGCCATCAGGAGCGCCACCGCCGCGGCGGGACGGAGAATGTGCCGGCCATCGTCGGCTTCGGCGCCGCCGCCGGCCGCGCCGCCGCCAGCGTGGCGGAGGCCGGCGGCATGGCGATCCTGCGCGACCGGCTGGAGCGCGGCGTTCTCGCCGCCTGGCCGGGCAGCCGGGTCAACGGCGAGGGGGCGGCCCGGCTGTCCAACACCAGCAACATCCGCTTCGCCGACCCGCAGGGCCGCCCGCTGGACGCGGAGGAGCTGCTGATGCGGCTCGACCGCGCCGGCATCGCCGTCTCCATGGGGTCGGCCTGCGCGTCCGGCGGCAACGAGCCGAGCCATGTCCTGACCGCCATGGGCCTGACCCCGGCGGAGGCGGCGGCCAGCCTGCGCTTCTCCCTCAGCCGCTGCACCACGGCGGAGGAGGTGGAATCGGTCCTCAACGAGTTCCCCGCGCTCTACGCGCGGATGGCGGCCTGACACCCGCGAGTGCCCAAAACGAACGACGACTGGAGAGTGACATGAAGGTGATGGTGCGCAAGGCCGGTGAGCAATACACGATCTACGTCGCCAAGAAGGACCTGGAGGAGCCCATCACCGAGATGGAGAAGCCGGGCCTGTGGGGCGGCTGGGTCAAGGTCGCCAACGGTTGGACGCTCGACCTGCCGGAGATGCCCGCGGACACCCGCCTGCCCATCACCGTCGAAGCCAAGAAGCGCGGCGCGGAGTGACGGCCATGGCCCTGTCCCCGGAACGGATCGACGCCATCGCCGCCCTGGCCGGCCGCCTCTTCGCGGAGGGCACCCGGCTCGACGCCGTGGTCCGCGCCGTTCGCGAGGCGAACACGGACCTGTCCAACGTCACCGGGGCGCACGCCGCGGTGATGGCGGAGGACGCCTTCCGGGAGGAGCCCGGCTTCAACCTCTACCTCGTGGACGGCACCAACCATTGCTGGCTCATCACCAACAAGCCGGAAACGGCGACCGGCGTGGTGATCGCGCAACGGGACGAGGACGACTGAATGAGGATCGCGGAATGACAAAGCCCGAAGACGATGCCGTCGCGGACGACGCGGAGCTTGGCGACTACATCCCGCTGATCGACCCGGACATTTCGGAAGCGGAGGTCGCGGTCGTCAGCCGCATCCTCACCTCCGGCAGCCTCGGCGACGGGCGGATGACGGAGGGGTTCGAAAGCGCCTTCGCCGCCTGGCTCGGCCGCGCCCACGCGGTCGCGGTGTCCAGCGGCACCCTCGCCACGCTGATGGTGCTCAAGGCCTACGGCATCGGGCCGGGGGACGAGGTGCTCTGCTCCCCCTTCGGCTGGCATCAGGTGCAGCACGCCATCGCGCTGGCCGGCGCGGAGCCGGTCTTCGTCGACATCGACTACTGGCAGCACACCATCAACCCGGCGAAGGCCGAGGCCAGGATCACGCCGCGCACCAAGGCCATCCTCGCCGGCAACGTCAACGGCCACCCCGCCCATTGGGACGAGCTGCGCGCGCTCGCCGCCGACAAGGGGCTGATCCTGATCGAGGATTCGACCGAGGCCATCGGCTCCTCCTACAAGGGGAAGCTGGTCGGCAGCTTCGGCGACTGCGCGGTCTTCGACTTTTCCGAACCCGGCGTGCTGGTGACCGGCGAAGGCGGGATGATCGTCACCGACGACCGCAATCTCGCCCACCAGTTCCGCTACCTGCGCCGGCGCGAGGCGGAGCACCGCAACACGGTGGTCATCACCCGCACCATCCCCTTCCAGGCGGGGATGAGCAACATCACCGCCGCGCTCGGCCTCGTCCAGTTGAAGCGCCTGCCGGAGATCCTGGCGAAGCGCCGGGAGGTGGTCGGCTTCTACGAGGCGGCCATGGCCAGCTTCGAGGGCATCAAGCCGCCCTACAAGGGGCCGGGCGCCGACGACGTGCACCCGATGGTCTACGCCGTCCACCTCGGCACCCGCTTCACCGCGTCGGGGCGCAAGGCGGTGCTGGAGGATCTGGCGACGCACGACGTCGAGGCGTCGGACTACGGGCAGGCGCTCTACACCCAGCAATATTACCAGGAGCGCGGCGCCAGCCGGGCCGAATGCCCGGTCTGCCAGAAGACGGTCGACCGCGTGCTGGCCCTGCCGCTGCACCACAAGGTCACCGCCGACGAGGTGCAGTTCATCGTGGACACGCTGAAGGACGCCACCGTCAACACGGGGGCGGGCGCGGCGATCTATTTGTGAAACGCGGCCCTTTCCCGGCGCCATTCCCCTCCCCTGCGCAGCGGGGGAGGGTCAGGGAGGGGGCAAACGC
>NZ_WHOR01000267.1:0-8036 GCF_013340925.1 Azospirillum formosense | reverse complement strand
CGACAGGAACCAGCCGGCGGCGATGTGCTGGCCGGGCAACCCGATGGAGCTTTGGGCAACGACGGAGACCGGCAGCACCACGGTCAGAAGCGGCGGCGGCGCGGTGAGGCCGGCGACCAGTCCGCAGACAGGGCAGTCCTCGCCCATGGACAGCGTGGGCTTGCCGTCCGGAAGCAGGGATTCGGGGGGCGGGCCGTCGGGGAGAGCGATGGAGGCCATGCCCTGCGGCGTGCAGATCATGACCGTTTCGCCGGTCGCGGCGTTGGCCACCGGAATCAGGAAGGCCCAGCCGAGAAGCTGCAGAAGCAAAGCGACCCCGCCCGCCATCACGGCGGCGCGGCCCAGCCTGCGTCCGATGCTTCCAAACAAAGCCGGCATGTCCCAAACGAACCCCTTATCCGAGTAAGGAGATAGGCTAATCGGGATAAGCCGAAGGAACAAGGGACTGTTGGTCGCACCCCTGCGCCGGCACGCGAGCCCAGGAGGTCAAAATCAGGAGGGCATCACTTCGCCCAGCGCCCCGGCCAGATCGGCGGGCAGCACCGGCTTGTGCAGCAGGCGGCAGCCGAGCGACATCGCCTCGCGCAAGCGTTCCGGGGCGGTGTCGCCGGTGATGATGATGCCCGGCACCGGCCAGCGCTGGCGCACCAGCTCGACCACCGAGCGTCCGGAGTCGCCGCCCGGCAGGCGGTAGTCGGTCAGCACCACATGGGGACGCCGCAGGCTGGGCAGCGTCGCGGCCAACTCCCCTGCCGAGGACACGGCGACCACGCGCAGCCCCCAGCGTTTCAGCATCATGGTCATGCTGCGGCGGACCTGCTCGTCGTCCTCGACCAGCAGCACCGTGCGCCCCTTCAGCCGCGGCTCCCGGCGGACGGCCGGCACCGCCGCGGCGCCGGCCTCCGGCTTGCGGGCATGGGGCACCGTCACCGAGAAGACCGAGCCCGAGCCGACCCGGGAGCGCAGCGCCACCTCCACCCCCAGCAGGCGGGCGAGGCGCGACACGATGGACAGCCCCAGCCCGAAGCCCTGGGTGGCGTTGCGCTCCGGGTTCTTGAGCTGGCGGAACTCCTCGAAGATGGCCTCGCGGGCGTCCTCGGGGATGCCCGGCCCGTTGTCCCACACCTGGAACTCCACTCCGTCCGCCCGGCGGCGGCAGCCGAACAGCACCCGCCCTCGTCCGTCCGTGTCCTTGGGCCGGCCATGGGCGATGGCGTTGGACAGCAGGTTGCGCAGCAGCCGTTCCAGCAAATGGGGGTCGGTGGACACCGCCAGGCGGCCGGGCCGGCAGCGCAGATCGATGGACGAGGCCTCGGCCACGCCGCGGAATTCCTCGGCCAGGCGGGTCATCAGGGCCGTGGGCGCGAAGTCGGTGACCGACACCTCGATGACTCCCGCCTCCAGCCGGGACAGGTCGAGCAGGCCGCTCAGCATGCCGTTCAGGCTGTCGATGGACGCCTTCAGCCGGCTCAGCGATTCCTGGGCGACCGGGTCCGCGCCGACCGAGCCGAGCAGGACGTGGGCGTAGAGGGATGCCGCCTGGATCGGCTGGCGCAGGTCGTGGCTGGCCGCGGCGAGGAACTTGGTCTTGGCCCGATTGGCCGCCTCCGCCGTCTCCTTCGCTTGCTTGAGCTGCTCCTGCGTCTGCTTTCGCTCGGTCACGTCGCGGAAGATCACGGCGATGCGGCGCTGTTCGGGCGCGCCGACCTTGAAAACGTAAAAGCTGATCCATTTCTCCAGCGGCCCGGCGTAAAGCTCCGTCCGCGTCGGTTCCCCGTCCCTCGCCGCGCGGCCGAACACCTCGTACCAGTAATCCTCGAAGGCCGGGCTGATCTCGCGCAGCCGCCGCCCGACGTAATCCTCCCCGGCCATGCGCCGGGCCGCGGGATTCATCTCCAGATAGAGGACATCCACCGGCCGGTCGCCGTCGAACAGGACGTCGGCGAGCAGGAACCCCTCGTCCATCGCCTCGAACAGGGTGCGGAACCGCCGCTCGCTCTCGGTGAGTTGGGCCGTGCGCTCCTCGACCCGCTGTTCCAGATCGGCGTTGGCCTCCTCCAACTCCTCGGTGAGGACCTGAAGCTCCTCGTAGGAGGTCTGGAGTTCTTCCGAGAGATGGCTTTCGTCCCGGCGGAGCGTGTTCAAGCGCTGCTCGGCATCCGCCAGGGCGTCGAGCAGTTCCGCCCGGCGGGTTTCCAACGCGGTGAGGCGTTCGCGCAACGCGGCGATCTCATGCCGCTGCGCGGTCATCTCCTCTTCGAGCTGAATCCGATCGGCCGCGAGAAGGCGGGCTTCCTCCTGCGCGTCCTCCGCCACCACCAGGGCCTGTTCCAGGCTCCGGTCCAGCTCTGCGATGCGCTTGAGCAACGATTCACGCTCGGACTCGCGCGTCTCGTCCCCTGCACGGATGGGTGCCGATCTGCCCAAGCTTCCCCCCTCGCTGGGAACAAATGATTGCACAGACCGCACAACAGTGCGCGCGTGGAAAAGTTATAGGACCAAATCCGGAATTTCCCGGTCAACGCGCTGTTGTCACAACGCATGCGAAAACTGTTGTTTCCAACCCATGGATAAGAGGGACATCCTGGCCATCGGGGCTTCCGCCGGCGGAATCAACGCCCTGCGGGGGCTGTTCGCGGCGATGCCGAACGATGTGACGGCCACGGTCTTCGTTGTTCAGCACATCGGCGCCACGCACAGCGTGCTGCCGGTTCTGCTGTCGCGCGCCGGCTGGCTTCCCGCCTTCCATCCCGAGGATGGGGAGCCGGTGCGGGAGGGCTGGATCCACGTCGCCCCGCCCGATCGCCATCTGCTCATCAAGGACGGTTGCGCGCTGGTGCGCCGCGGTGCGCGCGAGAACCGTTGCCGCCCCGCCATCGACCCGCTGTTCCGGTCGGTGGCGGTCGCCTATGGGGTGCGGGCGGTGGGGTTGATCCTGACCGGCACGCTGGACGATGGAACCGCCGGGCTGCGCGCCGTGAAGCGCTGCGGCGGGCTGGCGATGGTCCAGGACCCGGACGACGCCGAATGGCCGGACATGCCGCGCAACGCCATGCGGCACGTTCGCGTGGACGCCTGCGCCCCGCTGTCCGACCTGTCGGCGCTGCTGGCCCGCAGGCTCGCCGAATCGTGCGGCCCCCCGGTGCCGGTTCCCGACGACATCGCGATGGAGGCGCGCGTCCCCGAGAACGAGTTCGACGCGATGCCGGAACTCACCGCCTCCGTCGGCAAGCCGAGCACGCTGAGCTGCCCCGATTGCGGCGGCAATCTGGTGGAGATCGAGGATGGGCCGCTGCTGCGCTTCCGCTGCAAGGTCGGCCACGCCTACGGTCCCGCGGCGCTGGCCGAGTCGCATCGGGAGTCGATCGAGCAGGCCATCTGGGTCGCCCTGCGCACCCATCAGGACCGCGCCATCATGTTCCGGCGCTTGGCCGAGCGGGCCCGCGAGCATGGACACCCCACCGTCGAGGCCAACTGGACCCGGTCGGCGCAGCAGGCCGAGCGGACCGCGGGCATGCTGAAGGAGGCGCTGTCGAAACAGGGGCAGGGGTTGGCGGGCAGCCTGGCCGAGGAAGGAGAGGATTGATGGGATAAACTCCAGCCGATGCGGAACGGGCAAAGGCCGGGATCCCATGACGGATGGCCCCCTGATCGTGATCGGCGCATCGGCAACCGGCCCACCGCGGCGCGGTCGATCACTGCGTGCCGGCGCCTTGCCGAGACGGCGCGCGGCATGGGGCAGGGGCTGTCCGCCAAGCGGTGGGACGAGGACGGGCGCGAGGCGCGCGAGCGCGCGGAGGTGCTGATCCGCTTCTTGGGCGAGGAGTGGATTCGCCGCTCCTTCCACCCCGGAAACGGCGGCACCCCCGACCGGTTCTGACTCGCCCCTATACTCGGCCCCTTACTCCACCTCCGCCTGCTCGCCGCCCTCGGCACCGAGAAGCTGGCGTTCGGTGGTGTCGTGCACGATGGCGACGAGGATCGGCGGCTGTTCCCCGCCGAAATGCTGAAGGCAGACCTCGACCGGATGGGGGCCGCGCTGGCGGCCCTCCATCACCGTTTCGAAAACCACCTCCTGCTTGTCACCCGAGAGAAGCGGTGCCACGAGCGCCCGGAACCGCTCCGCCGACACCTCGGGCATCAGGTCGTGGACGGCCAGTTGCTTCAGATGGTTCAGCGTGTAGCCCAGCTTGGTCTCGGCACCGCGGTTGACCAGCAGGAAACGGAAGCTGGACGGGTCCAGGAAATAGACTTCGTTCAGGGATTCGCCGATGACGCGCCCGAGATAGCCGGCAAAGGCTTCGGTCCGGGCCTGTTCGGTCACGTCCTCGATGATCAGGACGGCGCCGTGGGCCTCCCGCGCCTCGTACATCAGCGGGGAGAGCCGGACCCGGCAGGTTACCGCGCGGCCGCGCCGGTCCACGGCGTTCAGCATGACGGGCGGCTTCGGCGTCTCGCTGTGCAGGACGCTTTCCAGATCGGTGCGGAGCCGCTGCACCGGCAGGCCGATGTCGAGGTCGAGGAAAGGCTCGTCCTGCACCTCCTCGGCGCGCAGGCCCCACATGTTCTCGCCCCAGCGGTTCCAGGAACGCACGCGCAAATCCTGGTCCAGAACGATGATGCCCACGTCCATGCTGCGCAGGATCGATTCCGAGTAGCGGCGGAACTCTCCGGATTCCTCGCCCTGGCGGCGCAGCTCCTCGTTGGCGACCTCCAACTCCTCGTTGGCGGAGCGCAGCTCCTCGTTCATGGTCTCCAGCTCCTCATTGGTGGACTGGAGTTCCTCGTTGGTGGTTTCCAACTCCTCGTTGGTGGACTGGAGCTCCTCGTTGGTCGTCTCCAACTCCTCGTTGGAGCTTTGCAGCTCCTCGATCGTCGTCTCCAGGCTCTCCTGCGCCGCCTCCAGCTCCTGCTGCATCTGGAAGTGACGGCTGGTGTCGGTGAAGCCGAGCAGTGTGGCGAAGGGCTTGCCGTCGAGCCCGTAGAGCAGGGAGATATCGATGGTCAGGCGCATCGGCTCGCCCGGTGGTCGGGCGAATTCCTGATGCTCGATGCGCACCATGCGTCCGGTCTTCTGCACCTCCTCGATGCGCGAGCGCAGCTCCGCCGGTCGGAAGGAGATCGACAGGTCCTGGAACGGGCGGCCGATGTCGATTTCGCCCACGTCGAGCAGGCGCCGGGCCATCGCGTTGGCGAAGACGAGGATGCCCTCGTCGTCGACCGACAGATAGGCGGTGGCGCTGCTGTCCACGATGCCTTCCATCAGCCGGCTCTGGAAGCTCTGCCGGTGATTGTTGTTCTCCGGCGCGATGGACAGGCTGCCGCCAGGGCTGCGCCGCCATTCCTGCGCCACCTTGCGGAAGATGCGGCTCTTCAGGTTCACCGGCTCGAACATCTTGGAGCGGGCGAGTTGGGTCTCCGCCTTGCCGAGGAACAGGATGCCGTCGTTGGTCAGCGCGTAGTGCAGGCGCGGCAGGACGATGTTCTGGGTCTCGCTTTCCAGATAGATCAGAAGGTTGCGGCAGACCAGCAGGTCGATGCGCGAGATCGGGGCGTCGGTCACCAGATTGTGCCGCCCGAAGATCACGCATTTGCGCAGGTCGCGCTGGAAGACGTAATGGTTGTTGGTGCGCTCGAAATACCGTTCCAGCAACGGCGACGGCACGCCTTCCACGTCGCGCGGCGAGTAGATGGCGTGGCGGGCGGCGTTCAGCGCCGCGTCGTCCAGATCGGTGGCGTAGATTTTCACCCGGTTGATGAAGGCGTCCTTGCCCAGCGCCTCCGCGAACAGCATGGCCAGGGAATAGGGCTCCTCCCCCGACGCGCAGCCGGCGCTCCAGATGCGGATGGGGTCGCGATCGGAACGCTGTGCCAGGATCTGCGGGACCACGTCCTTCCGCAGCACGTCCCACGACTCGGCGTCGCGGAAGAAGGAGGTCACGTTGATCAGCACGGTGTTCAGAAGATGGATGAATTCCTGCGGGTCGGCTTCCAGCAGGCCGTGATAGGCGGCGAAATCCTCGCAGCCGGCTTCCTCCATCCGGCGGCGGATGCGCCGTTGCAGGCTGGTGCGCTTGTAGCCGCGGAAATCGAGGCCGCGGGCTTCCTGGATGTAGCGGATCAGCGCCTCGAACGCGGGGTCGGGGGAGTCCTTGGCGCTGGAATCCTGGCCGGACATCTCAATGCGCCTCGTCCCAATTGCCGCCGATGCCCGCCTCCGCCACCAGCGGCACGCCGAGCGTCGCGGCCCCCTCCATGACCTGCCGCACCAGGGCGGCGGCGCGTTCGGCCTGATCCTCGGGCGCCTCGAACAGCAGTTCGTCGTGCACCTGCAACAGCATGCGCACATCGTCGAAGCCGCCTTCCTTCAGGGCGGCGGGCACGCGGGCCATGGCGCGCTTCATGATGTCGGCGGCGGTGCCCTGGATCGGCGCGTTGATCGCCTGCCGTTCCGCGAAGGCGCGGCGGGCGGCGTTCTTGTCGTGGATGCCGGGGATGTAGCAGCGTCGCCCGAACAGCGTCACCACATGGCCGTTCTGGCGGGCGAAGGCCTTGGTCGCCTCCATCCACACCTTCAGCTCGTGGAAGCGCTCGAAATAGGCCTTGATGAAGGCGTTGGCCTCGCCCGGCGCGATGCCGAGCTGGCGGCCCAGCCCGAAGCCGGAAATGCCGTAGATGATGCCGAAGTTGATCGCCTTGGCCTTGCGCCGGATCTCCGAGGTCATCTGGTCCAGCGGCACGCCGAAGACCTGGCTGGCGGTGGCGGCGTGAATGTCGATGCCGTCCTGGAAGGCCTGTTTCAGCGCGGCGATGTCGGCCATCTCGGCGACCAGCCGCAGCTCGATCTGCGAATAGTCGACGGAGATCAGCTTGTGGCCCGGCGCGGCGACGAAGGCGCGCCGGATCTTGCGGCCCTCCTCGGTGCGGACCGGGATGTTCTGCAGGTTCGGGTCGGTCGAGGACAGGCGGCCGGTGTTGGTCGCCGCCATGGCGAAGGCGGTGTGCACCCGCTCCGACCCCTCGACGATCTGCGCCTGGAGCGCGTCGGTGTAGGTGTTCTTCAGCTTGGCGAGCTGCCGCCAGTCGAGCACGCGCTGGGCGATGACGTGGCCCTGCTCCGCCAGCTCCTCCAGCACGCTGGAATCGGTGGAGTAGGCGCCGGTCTTGCCCTTCTTGCCGGTGCCGAGCTTCATCTCGTCGAACAGGATCTCGCCGAGCTGCTTGGGCGAGCCGATGTTGAAGCTGCGCCCGGCGTGCCCGTGCACTTCCTTCTCGATCTCCGCCATGCGGACGGCGAGGTCCTGGGAGAGGCGGGCGAGCGCGGCCCGGTCCACCCGGATGCCGCAGGATTCCATGTCGGCGATCACCGGGACCAGCGGGCGTTCCAGCGTCTCGTAGACGGTGACCATCCGCTCGTCGACCAGCCGCGGCTTCAGCACCCGCCACAGGCGCAGCGTGATGTCGGCGTCCTCCGCGGCGTAGGCCAGCGCCTTGTCCAGCGGCACGCGGTCGAAGGTGATCTGGTTCTTCCCAGTGCCGCAGACCTCCTTGTAGGGGATGGTTGTGTGGGCGAGGTGCAGTTCCGCCAGCTCGTCCATGCCGTGGCCGTGGGCGCCGCCCTCCAGCACGTAGGAGATCAGCATGCTGTCGTCGACGGGCGACACGCGCACGCCGTGGCGGGCAAAGAGCTGGTGGTCGAACTTGAAATTGTGCCCGATCTTGAGGATGGCCGGGTCCTCCAGAACCTCCCGCAGGGCCTTCAGCGCGTCCTCCGGCGGGATCTGCTTCGGCGCTTCCGGCGTCTCGAAGGACAGCTCCCCGCTGGCCGCGGCGTTGGGGGCCTGATGCGCCAGGGGGATGTAGCAGGCCAGCCCCGGTTCCGTCGCCAGCGAGATGCCGACCAGCGTCGCCGTGGCGGGGGTCAGCGAGTTGGTCTCGGTGTCCACGGCCAGGATGCCGGTGGTGCGGGCGCGCTCCAGCCAGACGGCCAGGGCGTCGAGGTCCTGCACCAGCGCGTAGCGCTGCTCGACGTCGGT
>NZ_WHOR01000266.1:0-8108 GCF_013340925.1 Azospirillum formosense | reverse complement strand
GTCCGCCGGGACGTGCAGTTGTTTATAAGAGCCACCCCCCCGCCCGGACTTCCCCTGCCCCCCCCTCCCCCGCCTCGTCCCCCTTGCCCGCTCTGCGGACGCCCGATGGTGCCCGGCCCCAGCCTGAACGAGCATCACCTGATCCCCCGCACCTACGGCGGACGGGACACGGTGACCATGCACCGCGTCTGCCACGCCAAGATCCACGCGGTGCTGAGCGAGGCGGAGCTGCGCGACCACTACCACACCATCGCCAGCCTGCGCGCCCACCCGGACATCGCCGCCTTCCTGCGCTGGGTGTTCCGCAAGCCGCCGGAGTTCATCGACCGCCACGCCTCCGGACGCGGGCGCCGACGGTGACGCGGCATTGCCCGGATCAGACGCGCCCGAGGTAGCGGTTGATCTCGCCGTTGCAGGATTGGCTGATGCGCTCGTACTCCGCCGGGGTGTCGATGCGGGCCTGGCGCGCGTTGCGCTCGCGCCCGAACTCCTCCATCAGCTGGCGCATCGCCGCCTTGATCGGCTGCTCGATCGCCGCCATGACCTGACGTTCGGAGCGGCCCTGGGCCGGGCCGGCGCGGCCGACCACCTCCTCCAGCCGGCGCTTCAGGACCGGCACATACTCGCGCAGAAGCTGCTCGTCCACCGTGACATGGCGCATCTCGTGGGCCAGGACCTCGCCGTGGATGCAGCTGCCCTGCGGCAGCTCGCGGGCGACATACACGGTCCGCTCGTCGTAGCCGAAGGTGACGGTCAGGGTCTGCGCCGCGCCGCAATAGCGGCCTTGCCCCAGCGACGCCGTCATGACGCCAGCCTGCCATTGCTGATTGTATTGAATGGCCGCCAACCCCAGCGTGTGGGAGTTGGCGATCCGCCCCGCGACGGGGCGCCGCCCCGGCTTCTGGGCCAATTGTCGGATCGACTGGCTGTAATCGGTGCGCAGCGGAGCGATCTGGAGATCAAGGACCACCCGGGCCGGCGCGAAGTCCGGACAGGCGGCGATCCCGCTCTGGGCGACCGCGGGCGACGCGAAGCGAAGCGCTCCCCCACCCAGGCACAGGAGCGTCAGGAGGCCGGCGCACAGACGCGGTCGAAAAAGGCGGAGGCTCATTCCGCCTATGTCGGTGCGGCCCCCGCCGACGGCAAGGGCCGCGGCGCCGGACCTCAGCGCTTGCCCGGATAAAGGAAGCGCGCCTTCAACGTGCCTTCGATGGTGCGCAGATCGCTCGCCACCTCGTTCTCGTCCACGTCGCCGTCGACATCCACCACGACGTAGCCCAGCTCCGGGTCGGTCTGGAGATACTGCGCGGCGATGTTCAGGTTGCGGCCCGAGAAGACCTCGTTGATCTTGCGCAGCACACCCGGACGGTTCTCGTGGACGTGCAGGAAGCGGGTGCAGCCGGCGTGGACGACCGGCAGGCCGACCTGCGGGAAGTTCACGGCGCCCATGGTCGAGCCGTTGTCCGAATACTCGATCAGCTTCTGCGACACCTCGGTGCCGATGTTGGCCTGGGCCTCCATCGTCGAGCCGCCGATGTGCGGGGTCAGGATGACGTTGTCGAGCCCGCGCAGCGCACTCTCGAACACCTCCTTGTCGCCGCCCGGCTCCTTCGGGAACACGTCGATGGCCGCACCCAGCAGATGCTTGTCCTTCAGGGCGGCGGCTAGCGCCTCGATCACCACGACCTTGCCGCGGGCGGCGTTGATGAGGTGGGCGCCCTTCTTCATGGCGCGGATCTGCGCCTCGCCGATCATGTCGCGGGTCTGCGGCGTGTCGGGAACGTGCAGGGTCACCACGTCGGACACCGCCAGCAATTCCTCCAGCGAGTGGCAGGGCTGCGCGTTGCCGAGCGCCAGCTTGTTCACGACGTCGTAGTAGCGGACCTTCATGCCCATCGATTCGGCCATGATCGACACCTGGGTGCCGATGTGGCCGTAGCCGACGATGCCCAGCGTCTTGCCGCGGATCTCGTAGGAATCCTTGGCCGACTTCATCCAGCCGCCGCCATGAACGAGGGTCGACTTCGAGAAGATGCCGCGCATCAGCATGATGATCTCGCCGATCACCAGCTCCGCCACCGACCGGGTGTTCGAATAGGGCGCGTTGAACACCGGGATGCCGAGTCGGCGCGCAGCCTTCAGATCGACCTGATTCGTGCCGATGCAGAAGCAGCCGACGCTGAACAGGCGGCTTGCGGCCTCCAGCACCTTGGCGGTCAGATGGGTGCGCGAGCGGATGCCCAGCATGTGGACGGACCCGATGCGCTCCAGCAGCTCCGATTCGTCCAGCGCGTGCGGCAGACGCTCCACGGTGGCGTATCCGCCATGCGCCAGCTCGTTGATGGCGTTGTCGTGAACGCCTTCGAGCAGCAGGATGTTGATCTTGTCCTTGGAGAGCGAGAGCTTCGTCACGGCCGGCATCCGTCGAAATGAATGGCCCCGCACGCGGCGGGCCGCCAATAATGCGAGGGCGCAAGGTAATGCCAAGCGCCGGCCTTGTCACGCGAGGGATGTTGCGCTGCCGCCGCCATTCCGCATGGCGGGTTGGCGCGGCACGCGGGGCGGGTGTATTCCTGCCACCGGCAATCACTGGGCCGGCAAGAGCGAGGGACAAACCCGGATGAGCGACGTCACCATCTACCACAACCCGCGCTGCACAAAGTCGCGCCAGACGCTGGAGCTTCTGAGGTCCAGGGGCGTCGAGCCCACCGTCGTCGAGTATCTGAAGACCCCGCCCGGCCCGGCCGAGCTGAAGGCCATCCTGGCCAAGCTGGGCAAGGGCCCGCGCGACATCCTGCGCGCCAAGGAGGCGGCGGAGGCCGGGATCGCCAAGGATCTCGACGGCGACGCCCTGATCGACGCATTGTCCGCCAACCCCGCCGCCATCGAGCGGCCCATCGTCGTCACGGGCGACAAGGCCCGTGTGGGCCGTCCGCCGGAAAGCGTTCTGGAGATCCTGTAAGTGACCAAGCCCTCCCTGGACCTCACCCCCGCCGACGCGGCGACCGAGCTGCGCACCGTCCGCGACCTGATCCGCTACGGCGTCAGCCGCTTCAACGAGGCCGACCTGGATTACGGCCATGGCACCACCAACGCCCATGACGAGGCGGTGTTCATGGTGCTGGAAGGGCTGAGCCTGCCCATCGACCAGCTCGACCCCTATGTGGACGCCCGGCTGACCCTGGCGGAGCGCCGCAAGGTCGCCGACCTGCTGCACGCCCGCGTGGAGACGCGCAAGCCGGCCTCCTACCTGCTGAACAAGGCCTACATCCAGGGCATTCCCTTCTATGTGGACGAGCGGGTGATCGTCCCGCGCTCCTACATCGGGGAGATCCTGTTCTCCGACCTGATCGGCGGCGACGACTTCACGCTGGTGGAGGACCCGACGGAGGTCGAACGGGTGCTCGACCTCTGCACCGGCTCCGGCTGCCTCGCCATCCTGGCCGCGCAGATCTTCCCGGAGGCCCATGTGGACGCGGTGGACCTGTCCGCCGACGCGCTGGAGGTGGCCAGGCGCAACGTCGCCGACAGCGGGTTCGAGGACCGCATCGCCCTGCACCACGGCGACCTGTTCGCGCCGCTGAAGAACCGCAAGTACGACGTCATCATCACCAACCCGCCCTATGTGGACGCCGAGGCGATGGCCAACCTGCCGCCGGAGTTCCGCCACGAGCCGCAGATGGCCCTGGCGTCGGGCGAGGACGGGCTGGACATCGTGCGCCGCATCCTCAAGGAAGCGCCCAAGCACCTGACGCCGGAAGGCGGCCTGCTCTGCGAGTTCGGCACGGGCCGCGAGATCCTGGAGGCCGAGTACCCGGACCTCGACTTCTTCTGGGTCGAGACCGCCAACAGCTTCGGCGAGGTCTTCTGGCTGACCCGCGACCAGCTGAAGCCGGGCAAGTAACCGGACCGCTGATCAGACCGGGCGCCGGAGCAGCACGCTTCCCCCCTGGTGCGGCAGCCGCTCGTGCCAGGGGATGTCGGCGCGGCCGATCTCGGTGAAGCCTTCCTTGGCGTAGAGCTGGCGGGCGTCGGCGTTGTCGGCCCAGACATGCAGCGTCACCCGGTCGAACCGGCCGCGGCGCGCCCGTTCATAGACCCAGGCGAGAAGCCGGGAGGCGATGCCGCGGCGGCGCCACGCCGGATCGACGGCCAGCGCCGACAGGAAGTAGCTGCCCCAGTCGTGCACCCGATTGAAATCTTCCATGTGGGCCAGCCGGTCGACGGGCAGCCCGCTGTAGTCCTGGGTCCTGATCCAGTCCACGGGATAGGCGTGGACGACCCCGACGATGCGCCCCGCCGCCTCCGCCACACCCGAATGGCGGTGGGAAAAGGACCCCGACGTGCCCGCCAGCCCCGGCACCAGCATCTCCGCCGCCGTCTGGCCGGGCACCAGCCCGTCGAGCAGGAATTCGTAGACGCCGCCGCCGGCCATGTCGATGAGCCGCGCCAGGTCCGGCGCGTCGTCCGGCTCGGCCGGGCGGATGTGGATGCCGTCGTCGTTCATGGCTTCGCGTGTCCTGATAAGAGCGTGATGTCCCTCTCCCGTCCCGGGAGAGGGTGCCCGCGACAGCGGGCGGGTGAGGGTCGAGCGGGGGATCAAGGCGCTGATCCTTGGCGACCCCCTCACCCTTCCCTCGCCTGCGGCGCGGGCCCCTGCCCTCTCCCGGGGCGGGAGAGGGAATTTTCCGACTCCATTGACCATGGCCGCCCATCGCCCTATCCTGACGCCCATGATGGACCGTCACCTTACCCTGGGTCTGCGAATTAGCAGCCCGGTTCTCGTGTGAGAGCCGGGGTTTTCGCGCGTCTGCAGGTCTGACCCTGCACTCATCGACTCAAAGACCAAGGTAAGAGCGATCCATGTCCACCGTCACGTTGCCCACCGTCACGCTGGCGGCGCCAGCCGCCGAATCCCGTCCGACCGATCCGAACCGTCTCGTCCGCTTCGCCGTGCAGGCCGATGCCGATCCCGGCACCCTGCCCCGCGTGCTGGAGCTGTTCGCCAAGCGCGGCCTCGTCCCGCTGTCGCTGAACAGCCGCCTGCTGGGCGAGACGCTGACCATGGAGGTCGAAATGACCGGCATGGTCGCCGCGGAGTCGAACCATGTCGGCAACTGCCTGCGCCAGATCCCGATGGTCCTGGCGGTCGCCGTGACCGAACGGACCCTGCCGCTGGACCTGCCCGCCGCCGCCGAGTGACGGCGACGGCAGGCCTGCCATTCAGTCGTTGGCCGTCTTCGTGACGTCGGCCGTCTTCGCGGTTTGCGACGAGGACGGCACGTCCGAAGCGGGGACGACCGTCTCCTCCGCCGGCGTCTCCTCCGTCTCCTTCATCAGCAGGGCGGCCTGTTGCAGCTTGCGGAACTGCGCCACCGAGAAGGGCAGGCTCGCCAGATAGGCCAGCCCGAGGAAGGCCAGCGTCCACCAGGGCTGGCTGACCAGCGAGGCGGCGAGCAGGCCGACGCCGACCAGACCCGGCACCACATACTGGGTCGGCACCCGCATGCCCTTGAAGGAGAAGGTGGGCAGCGTGCTGACCATCAGCCCGCCCATCGCCAGCGTCCAGGGCACGACGACGGCCGGGTGGCCGGCGATGTCCGGCCCGGCCTCGAAGCCGATGACCATGGGAAGGATGGCCAGACCGGCGCCCGCCGGGGCGGGAACGCCGGTGAAGTAGTTGAAGGCCCAGGGCGGCAGGTCGACGTCCAGGCGGGAATTGAAGCGGGCCAGCCGCAGCGCCGCGCAGACCGCGTAGGCCATGGCGGCGATCCAGCCCAGGCTGCCGGCGCCGTTCAGCGCCCACAGATACATCATGAAGGCGGGGGCCACGCCGAAGCTGATGACGTCGGACAGGCTGTCCAGCTCCGCGCCGAACTTGCTCTGCCCGTTCAGCAGGCGGGCGATCCGCCCGTCCAGCGCGTCGAAGATCGCCGCGATGACGATGCAGACGACCGCCTGCTCCCACCGCTCGTGCATGGCGAAGCGGATGGCCGTCAGGCCGGAGCACAGCGCCAGCACCGTCAGCACGTTGGGCAGAAGATGGTTGATCGACAACCCCTTCAGCCGCGGATGCGGACGGCGCGCCCGGCGCTTGCGGAACACTGCCGGCTTGAAGACCGGTCGCTTCATCGGCGGACATCCCCCTGCCGTTGCGGTTCGGTGGCGGTCAGGTCGGCCAGCACGGTCTCGCCGCCGATCGCCGTCTGCCCGACGCAGACCAGCGGAACCACGCCGTCCGGCAGATACACGTCGGTGCGGCTGCCGAATCGGATCAGGCCGAACCGCTCGCCCGCCTTGACCTCCTGGCCGGCCTTCACCCAGTAGAGGATGCGGCGGGCGACGAGGCCGGCGATCTGCACATAGGCAATCTCACGCCCGTCGGGAAGACGGTGGCGGAAGGCGGCGCGCTCGTTCTCCTCGCTGGCCTTGTCCAGCGCGGCGTTCACGAAGGTGCCCTTGTGGTACTCCGCCGCGACCACCGTGCCGTCCGCCGGCACGCGGTTGACGTGCACGTTGAAGACGTTGAGAAAGATGCTGACGCGGGTCAGCGGCTTGTCGCCCATGCCCAGCTCCGGCGGCGGAACCGCGGGAACGATCATGGTCACGCGCCCGTCGGCGGGGCTGACCAGCAGGCCGGGGCGCGTCGGCGTCACGCGATCGGGATCGCGGAAGAAATACACGCACCACAGGGTGAGAACGAGACCCAGCCAGCCCAGCGGCTTCGCCACGGCAAGCCCGAGAATCAGGGAGACCACGGCGAAGGCGGCAATGAAGGGCCAGCCGGCGCGGTGGATCGGAACGACTACGGTGTTGAGGGCGGACATCGCCGGTTACTTCAGCCTCGGATCGTTGGAGCGGCGCATTCTAGACAGCATCCCCCGCCCTTTACAGAATTTTAGCAGGGAAGGTGGAGAGTGACGCCACCGCCACCACAGGAATGAGCGAGCCCCCGTGTCCGTTCCCGCCGCCCGCCTTCAGGCCATGCCGTCGCTCGCGCAGGTCTCGCAGACCGCCCTGCCCTTCAGCCCCGACACCTTCGTGATGACTCCCGAAGGCGTGCTGGGCATCGCCCAGCCGCCGCGCCCGGCGCGGCTGCACTTCATGGCCGATGGGCTGCCCTTCAGCATCGCCGTCGGCTTCGACGGGGAAAAGTCGCGCTCGCAGGTGTGGGCGGAGATCGGCCACATCCCCTACACCGCCCAGTCGCCGGAGCGGCGGCGCCAGCTCCTGGCGATCCTGCGCGGCATCCAGGACCGGCGGGGCACCCGCTTCCTCGTCCAGGAGGGCCAGAAGATCCTGCTGTTCTCCGAGGCGGAGTTCGAGGGGCAGGCGACGCCGGAGGATCTGATCCACCAGACGGTGGTCGCGCTCCAGCAGGCGCGCCCCTTCCTGCGCCTGCTCGCTCCTTACCTGTAAACTCAGTTCGAGACCGGCCTAATTTGAGACCGGCAGGGCGAAGATCTGGCCGGGATAAATCAGGTCCGGGTCGCGGATCTGGCCGCGGTTGGCCTCGTAGATCAGCGTGTACTGCACGCCGTGCCCGTAGGTGGAGCGGGCGATCCGCCACAGGCTGTTGCCGGGCTGGACGACCATCGACCGGCCGTCGGGCAGGTTGGCCGGAACCTCCGACACCTGAACCGGCAGCTCGACGCGGGCGGTGACCTTGCCCGAGTCGGTCACCTGATCGGCGCGCAGCGTGTAGACGCCCGGCGGCACGGCGCGCTCCGGGCGCAGGCGCCACTGGCCGTTCGGGTCGGTGTGGGCGCTGCCGACCAGAAGATTGTCGAGATAGAGCTGCACGGCGCTTCCCGGCTGCGCCCGGCCGCCCATGGCGACCTGCCCCGAGGCGTCGTAGTCCATGCTTTCCAGCGACACGCCCCCCGGAGGCGGCGGGGCCGCCACGCCGCGGGTCACCGGGGCGGCCGGCCCCTTCGGAGCCTGCAGGATCGTGCTGCCGCCCCGCCCGTCGCCCAGCCCATCACGCGGCATGGCGACGGCCAGCGGACCTGCGGGGGCTTCCGAAGACGCCCCGCCGGTGGCCGGCGGCGGGTCGGGCACCACGACCACGACGACGCGCTCCGACGGCGTCGGCTCGGCGGCGGGGG
>NZ_WHOR01000265.1:0-8112 GCF_013340925.1 Azospirillum formosense | reverse complement strand
CCCCCTCCCCACGCTGGCGCGTGGGCCCCTTCCCTCCCCCGCTTCGCAGGAGAGGGAAAAAGTCCCCTCCCCTGCGAAGCGGGGGAGGGTTAGGGAGGGGGCAAGGTCAGCGCCTGACCGTTCGCCCGAAGACCGGTCAGATGGACTTGCTGTCCAGCGCGTAGCCCGCCGAGCGGACGGTGCGGATCAGGTCCATCTCCGTCTCCTCGTTCATCGCCTTGCGCAGGCGGCGGATGTGCACGTCGACGGTGCGCGGCTCGACATAGACGTCGTGGCCCCACACCACGTCGAGAAGCTGCTCGCGCGAGAAGACGCGGCCGGGATGCTGCATGAAATGGCGCAGCAGGCGGAACTCGGTCGGCCCCAGATGCACGTCGCGCCCGTTCCGGCGCACCCGGTGGGCGGCCAGATCCATGGTCACGTCGGCGAACTGCAGCGTCTCGTCGGTCATGCCGGGGGCCGAGCGGCGCAGCACGGCGCGCATGCGGGCGACCAGCTCGGTCGGGGAGAAGGGCTTGGTGATGTAGTCGTCGGCGCCGGAATTCAGGCCGCGCACACGGTCCGCCTCCTCGCCGCGGGCGGTCAGCATGATGATCGGGATGTCGCGCATCTTGCTGTTGCGGCGCATCTGGCGGCAGACCTCCAGCCCCGACATCAGCGGCAGCATCCAGTCGAGCAGGACGATGTTCGGCGTCTGCTCCCCGGCCAGCAGAAGGGCTTCCTCGCCGTCGGTGGCGGCGTTCACGCGGAAGCCTTCCTTCTCCAGATTGTACTTCAGCAGCGTCACGATGTCGGCTTCGTCCTCAACGACGAGGACGAGCGGCTTCAGCGCCGAATTCATGCTTGTCCCGCTCCCACTGCGCGTCTCGCCGTCACGCGGCATGTCCCGCTCCATCGTTATCCCGGCCGCCGTCCCGCGGCAATCCCCGCTCCACTGGCCCCTGTTCCGCCGCTTCCGCGGCCGCATCCACGACCGAACCGCCCGGCTCGACCACGGCGAAGCTGCTGCCGTCGTTCTTCGGGCGCGCGGCGCGCAGCGTCGTCCCGACCACCAGATAATGGATGGTCTCGGCGATGTTGGTGGCGTGGTCGCCGATCCGCTCCAGGTTCTTCGCCATGAACAGCAGGTGCGTGCAGGGCGTGATGTTGCGCGGGTCCTCCATCATGTAGGTGAGGACCTCGCGGAACAGGCTGGTGTAGAGGTCGTCCAGCTCCTCGTCGCGCTCCCAGGCGGCGATGGCGCGCTGGACGTCGCGCTCGATGTAGGCGTCCAGCACGTCCTTCATGATCGACTCGACCAGCCGCCCCATGCGCGGGATGGCCACCGCCGGGCGGACCACCGGCACCTGGGCCAGCGCCAGCGAACGCTTGGCGATGTTGGAGGCGTAGTCGCCGATCCGCTCCAGGTCCGCCGCGATCTTCAGCGCCGACACGATCTCGCGCAGGTCCTGGGCCAGCGGCTGGCGCAGGGCGAGCAGGCGCACGGCCTCGGCGTCGATGTCGCGCTCGTAGGCGTCGATGCGCTGGTCGGCCTGCATGACCTGGGCGGCCAGCGCGACGTCGCGGCGGGCCACCGCCTTCACGGCGGCGTCCACCTGCGCTTCGGCGACGCCGCCCATCTGGGTGATCAGGTTGGACAGGCGCTCAAGTTCGTGCGCGAAGGAACGCACGATGTGTTCGTTGCTCATGCTTCACGTCCTTCGCTGATGGAGGAGTGGCGGCGATGCCGAGGATCAGATGCCGGCGATCAGCCGTAGCGGCCGGTGATGTAGCCCTGGGTGCGCTCGTCCCGCGGGTTGGTGAAGATTTCCTCGGTGTCGTCGCACTCCACCATGTCGCCCAGATGGAAGAAGGCGGTCTTCTGGGAGACGCGGGCCGCCTGCTGCATGTTGTGGGTGACGATGACGATCGTGTAGTTCTCGCGCAGCTCGTCGATCAGCTCCTCGATGTGGGCCGTCGCGATGGGGTCGAGCGCCGAGCAGGGCTCGTCCATCAGGATCACCTCGGGGCTGACCGCGATGGCGCGGGCGATGCACAGGCGCTGCTGCTGGCCGCCGGACAGGCCGGTGCCCGGCTCGCGCAGGCGGTCCTTCACCTCGTTCCACAGGCCGGCGCGCTTCAGCGAGGTCTGGACGATCTCGTCCATCTCGTCGCGGTGGCTGGCGATGCCGTGGATGCGCGGGCCGTAGGCGATGTTGTCGTAGATCGACTTCGGGAAGGGGTTCGGCTTCTGGAAGACCATGCCGACGCGGGCGCGGAGCTGCACGGCGTCGATGTTCTTGCCGTAGACGTCCTCGCCGTCGAGCGCGATCAGCCCCTCGACGCGGCAGTTCTCGATGGTGTCGTTCATGCGGTTCAGGCAGCGCAGGAACGTCGACTTGCCGCAGCCGGACGGGCCGATCAGCGCCATCACGCGGTTTTCCTGGATCTCCAGGTTGATGCCCTTGAGCGCCTGCTTGGCCCCGTAGAACACCTTGACGTCGCGGGCGACCATCTTGGTGCCGTGGATGCCGGCGGCGGGACGCGAAGCCATGGCCGTGGCCGGGATGTGGGTCTGGACGCTCATGGGGTTACCAACGCCTCTCGAATTTCTTGCGCAGGAAGACGGCCAGGCCGTTCATCAGGATGAGGAAGGCGAGCAGGATCATGATCGCCGCGGAGGTGCGCTCCGTGAAGGCCCGCTCGGGGCTGTCCGCCCACATGTAGATCTGCACCGGGATGGCCGTGGCGCTGTCGGTCAGGCCGCCGGGGATGTCCACGATGAAGGCGACCATGCCGATCATCAGCAGCGGCGCCGTCTCGCCCAGCGCGCGGGCCATGCCGATGATGGTGCCGGTCAGGATGCCCGGCAGGGCCAGCGGCAGCACATGGTGAGTCACCGTCTGCAACGGCGAGGCGCCGACGCCCAGCGCCGCCTCGCGGATCGACGGCGGCACCGCCTTCAGCGCGACGCGCGAGGCGATGATGATGACCGGCAGGGTCATCAGCGCCATCACCAGGCCGCCGACCAGCGGGGCGGAGCGCGGCAGCCCGAAGAAGCCGAGGAACACCGCCAGGCCGAGCAGGCCGAAGATGATCGACGGCACCGCGGCGAGGTTGTTGATGTTCACCTCGATCAGGTCGGTCCAGCGGTTCTTCGGCGCGAACTCCTCCAGATAGACCGCGGCGGCGATGCCGATCGGCACCGACAGCAGCATGGTCACCACCAGCGTCAGGGCGGAGCCGACGACGGCCCCCAGGATGCCCGCCTGTTCCGGCTCGCGGCTGTCGCCGGCGGTGAACAGGGTGGTGTTGAAGGTGCTGCGGATGGAGCCGTTGGCGACCAGCGCGTCGATGGCGGCGATCTTGACGTCGTTCAGCCGGCGCTCGCTCTCCGGCACGTCGCGCCGGATGAAGCCCTTCATGAACTGGTCGATCTCGTCGTCGGCGCGGACCCAGACCGTCTGCGTGGTGCCGACGAGGGACGGGTTGGCGTTGACCATCGCCTCCAGCTCGTACGGCGCGCCGGAGGACAGCAGGTCGTTCAGCGAGCGGCGGGTGGCGCGGTCGGTGGCCGCCGGGACCTGGGCGTAGAGCGCCTGCCGAAGAAGGGCGGTGTAGTTCCGCTCCTCGACATGCTGCTTGTCGAGCGTCACCTCCAGCCGGATCTGCGCCTGCCAGAAGGCGGTGTAGCCCTTGCTGACGATCGAACCGAGCAGAACCACCAGCATCAGCGAGGCGATCCCGACGGCGAGCATCCCGGCGATCCGGAACCGGCGCTCCGCGGCGTAGCGGCGGCGCAGCCGGGCGGAGAACTCCTCGCTCTGGTAGCGCGACTTGGTGACGGCGACCGACATGGCCCGCGTATCCTGTTCCACGAGGTCAGTCATATTTCTCTCGATACTTCTGGACCACCCGGAGGGCGACCATGTTGAGGGTGAGGGTCACGACGAACAGGACGAGGCCCAGCCCGAAGGCCGACAGCGTCTTGGGGCTGTCGAACTCCTGGTCGCCGACCAGCAGCGTGGCGATCTGCGTCGTCACCGTGGTCACGGCGTCCAGCGGGTTGGCGGTCAGGTTGGCGGTGAGGCCGGCGGCCATGGTGACGATCATCGTCTCGCCGATGGCGCGGCTGACCGCCAGCATGATGGCGGCGACGATGCCCGGCAGGGCGGCGGGCAGCACGACCAGCCGGATCGTCTCCGACTTGGTGGCGCCCAGCCCGTAGGAGCCGTCGCGCAGGCTCTGCGGCACCGCGTTGATGACGTCGTCCGACAGCGAGCTGACGAAGGGGATGATCATCACACCCATCACGAAGCCGGCGGCCAGCGCCGATTCCGAGCTGACGCTCAGCCCCAGGCTGTTGCCCACGTCGCGGACGAAGGGCGCCATGGTCAGGGCGGCGAAGAAGCCGTAGACCACGGTCGGGATGCCGGCCAGCACCTCCAGGATCGGCTTCAGCCAGGTGCGCAGGCCCGGGCTGGCGTATTCCGACATGAAGATGGCCGCCATCAGCCCGACCGGAACCGCCACCGCCATGGCGATGCCGGTGATCAGCAGCGTGCCGGCGAACAGCGGGATCGCGCCGAAGGAGCCGCTGGAGCCCACTTGGTCGGCGCGCATGGCCATCTGCGGGCTCCAGTGCGTCCCGAACAGGAACTCCAGCGGGTTGACCACCGCGAAGAAGCGGATCGCCTCGAACAGAAGCGACAGCACGATGCCGATCGTGGTCAGGATGGCGACCAGCGAGCAGATGACCAACGCGATGTTGACCGTGCGCTCCACCCGGTTGCGGGCGCGCAGGTCGGGGTCGATGCGGTTGCGGGCGTGGATCAGCCCGGCGATGGCGACGCAGCAGCCGATGACCAGCAGGCTCCAGTCGCCGAGCGCGTGCAGCCGCAGATAGCGCTCCGCCGCCGCGACGACCTCCGGGTCGGGCTCGCGGCCGGTGGCGACGCCGTGGGCGAGGTTCAGGATGTCGGCGCGCAGCAGGCCGAGCGACTGGGCGTCGCCGTTGACCAGCCGGTCCGGCAGGCCGGACAGGACCATCTGCATGACCAGCCAGCCTTCCGACGCCCCCCAGAAGGCGAAGAGCAGCAGGGCCGGAAGCCCCGCCCAGAGGGCAACGTAAAAGCCGTGGTAGGACGGCACCGAATGAAGCTCGACGATGCGGCCGCCGACGGAGGCGACGGCGCGCGACCGGCCCATCTGGTAGCCGATCACTGTGAGCAGGGCCAGAACGATGAGCAGTACCGTGAGCTGCATGCGAAACCGCCGGAAATGGGCTGAAAACGGGCTCCTGGCACAAACGGGAAACCGGCGGCCTTCCGAGGAGAGCCGGCGATGGCATTTGACAGCCCCTCTCCCGCCCCGGGAGAGGGAGGGACCCGCGCAGAGCGCGGGAGGGTGAGGGTGCCGCCGAGGATCAGGCTGTGATTCTCGGTCCTACCCTCACCCGCCCGCTTCGCGGGCACCCTCTCCCGGGACGGGAGAGGGGGGAGAGGTCAAACGCTATCGCCGCGCCCCCAGAGCGGGCCGCCGGTGCCGTCAGCCGGTCAGAGCTGGAGCGGGGTCAGGTTGGTCGCCGAGGTGCGGGCGGCGTCGCGCTCCGCCTTCGGCATGGAGATCAGGCCCTTGTCGCCCAGGTAGCCGTCCTCGCCCATCGCGCGCTCCGAGGTGTACTCGGCGATGAACTCGCGGATGCCCGGGATGACGCCGGCGTGGGCGTTCTTGATGTAGATGTACAGCGGGCGCGACAGCTCGTACTTGCCGGCCTGGACCGCTTCCGGCGACAGCTCGACGCCGTCCATCTTGGCGGTCTGCAGCTTGTCGCGGTTCTGGTCGTAGAAGCTGTAGCCGAACACGCCGAAGGCGTCCGGGTTGGCGGTCAGCTTCTGGACGATCAGGTTGTCGTTCTCGCCGGCCTCGACGTAGCCGCCGTCCTCGCGGATGGTCATGCAGGCCTTCTCGCGGGCCTTCTCGTCAGCGACGATCGTCTTCACCTCGGCGACCTTCTTGCAGCCTTCGAGCATCACCAGCTCGTTGAAGGTGTCACGGGTGCCGGACGTCGGGGGCGGGCCGAGGACCTCGATCTCCTTGTTCGGGAGCTTCGGGTCGATGTCCGACCACTTCTTGTAGGGGTTGGCGACCATCTTGCCGTCGACCGGCACGTCCTTGGCCAGCGCCTTCCAGAGGATCTGGGTGGTCAGGTCGGTGTGCGGGGCCTGCTTGGAGTAGGCGAGCGCGATCCCGTCGAAGCCGACCTTCAGCTCGGTGATCTGGGCAACGCCGTTGGCGGCGCACTGCTCGACCTCGGACTTCTTGATGCGGCGCGAGGCGTTGGCGACGTCCGGGTGCTGCGGGCCGACGCCCGCGCAGAACAGCTTCAGGCCGCCGCCGGTGCCCGTCGACTCGACGACCGGGGTCTTGAACTTGCCGCCCTTGCCGAAGGCCTCGGCAACCGCCGTGGTGAACGGGAACACGGTCGAGGAGCCGACGGCGCGGATCTGGTCGCGCGACTGGGCGTTCGCAGCACCCGCGAAGGCGGCGGTCATGGCGACGACCGCAGCGGCGGTGACGGCGAGCTTCTTGGAATTCACGGTATCCCTCCGATGGTCCGGTTGCCCCTTTGCCGGGGAACGCGATGGTTCAACCCCGTGCCGCTTCCCCCAGGGGCGGGCGGCTTGCGGGGCGGACACTAGTCGGGGTCCGCGACGCGCTGATTACGGTTTTATGACACTTTCATGACGACGCCCACTTTCGGTCACGCCGATGGGGGTAGCCGCAACCTCTAGGCTTGGCGCCGCACCGGCTCCGCGGCACGGCCCTCCCCCGACTCCTCCGACGCCGCCGGCAGATAGACCGTGAAGGTGCTGCCCACCCCGACCGCGCTCTCGATGGTCAGGCGGCCGCGGTGGCGGTTCACGATGTGCTTGACGATGGCCAGCCCCAGCCCGGTGCCGCCCATGGCCCGCGACCGCGCGGCGTCGACGCGGTAGAAGCGCTCGGTCAGGCGCGGCAGGTGGGTGCGGGCGATGCCCTCCCCCTGGTCGCGCACGGCGACGGCGACCATCGGCATCCCCCGCCCGCCGCGGCCCGCCGGGCCGGACACCCCGACCGCCACGCCGTCGGCGAGCGACACGGCGACGGTCACGTCGGTGTTCTCGCGCGTGTATTTGATCGCGTTGCTGACGAGGTTCTGGAAGACCTGGGTGAGCTGGTCCTCGTCGCCGACCACCGCGGGCAGGCTCTCCGGCGCCTCCAGCGTCAGGCGGATGCGCCGGCTGGCCGCCTTCAGCTCCAGCGCCGCCATCACCCCGTCCAGCCGGTCCAGCACGTCGACTTTACCGGCGGGCGGCATGTGCTCATCCAGCTCGATCCGCGACAGCGACAGCAGGTCGTTGACGAGGCGGGCCATGCGGCTGGCCTGGTCCTGCATGATCGACAGGAAGCGCTCGTGAGCCTCCAGATCCTCGCGGGCGGGGCCGCGCAGCGTCTCGATGAAGCCGAGCAGGGAGGACAGCGGCGTGCGCAGCTCGTGGCTGGCGTTGGCGATGAAGTCGGCGCGCATCTGCTCCGACCGGCGCAGTGCGGTGATGTCATGCAGCGTCAGGATGACCATCCGCCCCGGCACGGTTCCGGCGGGCACCCCCTCCTCGTCGGGGGCCGGGTGGGGAACGCGGCGCTGGAAGGGCTTGACCCGCACCTCGAACATGCGCTCCACCGGCACCGGCAGGCTGAATTCGAGGATGCGCGAAGCGCCGCCCTTCAGCACCGCGTCCACCGTCTCCAGAACCGCCGGGTTGCGCAGCGAGGCGGCGAGGTCGCGGTCGAGGATGCGGTCGCCGAACAGGGCGCGCGCCGCCTGGTTGGCCCGCGCCACCTGCCGCTCCGCCCCGACCAGGACCAGCGGGTCGTGCAGCGCCTCGATCATCGACTCGTTGGCTTCGAGCTGGGCCAGCGCCAGTTCGGTGCGGGCGTTCATCACCCGGTGCAGCCGCACCGCCGCCGCCGCTGCCGCCCGCACCGGGCGGGAGGCGGTGACGGGCAAGGGCGGGACCGCCTCCGTCGGGCCGGCGGCGAGCCGTGCGGCGTGGGTGGCCACCGTCCGCAGGTCGCGGAAATACAGCTGGA
>NZ_WHOR01000264.1:0-8158 GCF_013340925.1 Azospirillum formosense | reverse complement strand
CAGCGGACGATGGGAGCCGAACGGGGTCGGGCAACACCGATTGGGCGGGAAACAAGGCTTCCCGCAGGACGCGCGCACCATGCAGAACCCGTGTGCGCAGGTCAACACGGGAATGGGGATGGCGGTCCGGCTTTCCGCGCATCTTGGAAGCGCCGTTTCCACCGCAATCCGCGGCGTAATTCCGGTTGACGGGGCGGTATGGTCGGCCCAACTGTAGCGCTCGGCATTTTATGCATGTGCGAACTGCTGACCCGCTAGCCGTCCATCCGTCCGTCAAGGTTCCCCGCCCATGGATTCCCTGAAAGCCGCGCTCGACCGCCTCTCCAAGGCCGTGGATCGTCTGGAGCATGCCGCGTGTGCCCGCGAGGAACGGGTGGCCAAGCGCGAGCAGGAGCTGAGCGAGTCCCTGCGCGAGGCCCGCATCGAGCAGGCGCGGGCCCAGGAGAACGCGGAAACCGTGTCGAAGCGTCTGGAGGCGGCCATCGGCCGTCTCGAAGCGGTTCTGGAGAATTGAGCCATGGCCCAGGTGGAGTTCGAGGTGAACGGGCGCGCCTACCGCGTCTTCTGCGAGGATGGGCAGGAATCCCGCCTGCGGGAACTGGCCGGCTTCGTGGACGCCAAGCTGAAGCAGGTGACCGGCGGCGGGAAATCCGGGTCGGAGGCGCAGATGCTCGTCCTCACCGCCATCGTCATGGCCGACGAGATGCAGGACGTCATGGCCGGCCGCGGTCTCGCCCCGCTGTCCACGGTCAACGAGGCCGAGGTGGCCGCCGCCGTGGATAATGTCGCTTTGCGCATCGAAGAGGTTGCCGCGCGCCTCGAGCGCGCTTAAGTTAGTCCACGGAAGGTCGCTGCCTGGTTCGTCAGGTCGCAATAATCCCCAGGGCCGATAATCTTAGACTCTCGGGAGCTGTCCCTGTCCGGACCCTGGTCCGGTTACACGGCGCCCACCTGCTCTGCAGGTCATGGAGGATAAGCAATGCCAACGGCCAAGGCGGCACCTTCCGCCTCTCCCCCTGATTTTTCCCCGCGTTTTTAGGCGACGATGAGCGACCCGCGCGCGGCCAAGGACGCCGCCCGAGCCCAGGCACGCGCCCGGCGCGATTCCCTCAGCGACGACCGGCTGCGCGCTTTTGCCGCGGATGCTCTGCGCGACCGCTTCCTGGAGGAGTTGGTTCGGCCGGGGTTCATCGCCGACGGACCGGTCGCCGGCTATTGGCCGCTTGGTTCGGAACTCGACGTGCGGCCCCTGCTGCTCCATCTTAGGACGGGCGGGCGCTCCATCGCCCTTCCGGTGTCCGGGCCGCGCGGGCAGGCGCTGACCTTCCGCGACTGGGACCCCGTGCTGCCGCTGGCCGCCGGCCGCTACGGCATCCAGGAACCGGGCGCCGACCGGCCCGAGGTGGTTCCGGCGGTGCTGCTGGTGCCGATGCTGGCCTTCGACCGCAGCGGGCACCGGCTGGGCTACGGCGCCGGCTACTACGACCGGACGCTGGACGCCCTGCGCGCGATCCGTCCCGTCCTGGCGGTCGGCATGGCCTTCGCCGTACAGGAGATGGACGCTGTGCCCCACGGGGCGCACGACGAGCGGCTCGATTGGATTCTGACGGAGCGCGAGACGCTCCGCTTTACGCAGTGAAGGTTGGGGACGATGCGGCTTTTGTTTCTCGGTGATGTGGTGGGGCGGTCGGGACGCGACGCGGTGATTGCGCACATGCCGATGCTGCGCGACCGGCTCGACCCCGACCTGACCGTGGTCAACGGCGAGAACGCCGCCGGCGGCTTCGGCATCACCGTGAAGATCGCCGAGGAGTTCTTCGCGGCCGGCGTGGACGTGGTGACGCTGGGCAACCACAGCTGGGACCAGAAGGAGCTGGTCGCGGCGATCGACCAGCAGCCGCGCATCATCCGACCGTTGAACTACCCGGAAGGAACTCCGGGGCGCGGCTTCGTGCTGCTGCAGGCGCGGGGCGGGCGCAAGGTGCTGGTCATGAACGTGATGCTGCGCCTGTTCATGGACCCGATGGACGACCCCTTCGCCGCGGTTGAGCGGGTGCTGCGCGCCCACCGGCTGGGACCCAACGGCGCCGACGCCATCCTGGTCGACGTCCATGGCGAGGCGACCAGCGAGAAGATGATCATGGGCCATTTCTGCGACGGCCGCGCCTCGCTGGTGGTCGGCACGCACAGCCATGTCCCGACGGCAGACCATGTGGTGATGAAGGGCGGCACCGCCTATCTGACCGACGCCGGCATGTGCGGCGACTACGACAGCGCCATCGGCATGAAGAAGGAGGTCGCCATGGCCAAGCTGATCCGCAAGCTGCCCACCGAGCGGCTGAGCCCGGCGGAGGGCGAGGGGACCGTCTGCGGCTGCTACGTTGAGACGGACGACCGCACCGGCCTCGCCACCAGCATCCAGCCGGTTCGCCTGGGCGGGCGGCTGAGCCAGTCCATGCCGGTCCGGGGCTGAGCGGCGCCACCGGCTCCGGCCCCGCGGGGCGCAAAAGGGGCGCCCCAATACTGCCATATTGACTTTCTATATGGGTAGGTGTCGTCTCCGGCGCCGAAGGCGTGCGGTGGCGCACAAAGGCTGGTACATGTGTCCCACCGCTTACCAAGCTGTTTCACAAGACCTTTGTCTCTTTGAATCCATCTGGGGCTCGTTCGACGCATGGCCGGTCATAGCCAATTCAAGAACATCATGCACCGCAAAGGCGCGCAGGACGCCAAGCGGTCGAAGATCTTCAACAAGCTCGCCCGCGAGATCACCGTGGCGGCCAAGGGCGGCCTGCCCGACCCGGCGGCCAACCCGCGCCTGCGCGCCGCGATCACCGCGGCCCGCGTGCAGAACATGCCGCGCGACCGCATCGACCGCGCGATCAAGCAGGGCACGCCCGGCGGTGGCGACGACGCGAACTACGACGAGGTGCGGTACGAGGGCTACGGCCCCGGCGGCGTCGCGCTGATCGTCGAGGCGCTGACCGACAACCGCAACCGCACGGCGTCGGAAGTGCGCTCCGCCTTCACCAAGTACGGCGGCTCGCTGGGCGAGACGAACTCGGTCAGCTTCATGTTCAGCCGCGTCGGCGCGATCTACTACCCGGCCGCCGCCGCGGCCGCGGACGCCGTGTTCGAGGTGGCCCTGGAGGCCGGCGCCGAGGACGTGGCGTCCGACGAGAACGGTCACGAGGTCACCACCACGGTGGAGAATTTCGCGATCGTGCGCGACGCGCTGGAGGCCAAGTTCGGCGGCGCGGAGAGCGCCCGCCTGACCTGGAAGCCGCTGAACACCGTCGCCCCGTCCGAGGACGCCGCCGCCAGCCTGATGAAGCTGCTGGACGTGCTTGAGGACAACGACGACGTCCAGACCGTCGAAGGCAACTTCGACATCTCCGACGAGCTGATGCAGAAGCTGACGGCCTGATTCCAGGCCGCGGAGCGGAGGAAACCGGGGTGCTTGGGCAGGCCGGAAGGAGCGGGGCGGCGCAGCAGCCGCCCGTACGCCTGTTGGGGCTGGACCCCGGCCTCCGCCACACCGGCTGGGGCGTCATCGACGTGTCCGGCAACCGGCTGACCCATGTGGCGGACGGCGCCGTCCATTCCGAAGACGGCCGTCCGCTGGCCGAGCGGCTGTGCCAGCTCCACGAGGCGCTGACCGAAGTGCTGGAGCGCTACCGCCCCGACGAGGCGGCGGTGGAGGAGACCTTCGTCAACAGCAACGCGGTCTCGACTCTGAAGCTGGGGCAGGCGCGGGCGGTGGCCCTGCTGGTCCCGGCTCTGGCCGGGCTGTCGGTCGCCGAGTATGCCAACAACATGGTGAAGAAGGCCGTGGTGGGGCAGGGCCGGGCCGACAAGACGCAGGTGCAGGCCATGGTGCGCCTGCTGCTTCCCGGCTGCGCGATCACCACGCCGGACGCCGCGGACGCGCTGGCCGTGGCGATCTGCCACGCGCATCACCGGCAGTCCCTTCTGTCCTGGACACCGGCGTCTTCCCTCTCCCCCCCGGGGAGAGGGCAGGGTGAGGGGGCGCAACTTCTGGCGCGCGGCAAAATGGGCGGCGTTCCCCCCTCACCCCAACCCTCTCCCCGGGGGGGAGAGGGGGAGTGGGGAGTCCTGGCGCAAAAGAAGCCGTCCGAGGTTCAGACCGTTCGGGCGCGTCAGTTGCGGCGTGATTCCACGGACGTCGAAAAGTTGCTGTGGCAGCGGTTGCGGAACGCCCAGATGGGGGCGAAATTCCGCCGTCAGGAACCGATATTGGGTTTTACGGTGGATTTCGTGGCCCACGACCATCGTCTGGTCATCGAACTGGACGGTGGACAGCATGCGGATCGCGTCGAGCAGGACCAACGCCGGACCCGCATGCTGGAGCAGGCGGGTTTCCGCGTGCTCCGCTTCTGGAACAACGAATTGAACGAGAACCTGGACGGGGTCCTTGAAACGATCAAGGCCCGTCTCGACGAAACAACCATTCTGCGGCGCCAACCGTCCGGCAGGGAGTCACTTCCATGATCGCCAAGCTCACCGGTGTCGTGGATTCGGTCGGGACCGACTGGGTGGTGGTGGACGTCAACGGGGTCGGCTATCAGGTCGCCTGCTCCAACCGCACGCTGTCGCGCATGGCGGTGGGGGAGCGGCGGGCGCTGGTCGTCGAGACCTTCATCCGCGACGACCGGATCACCCTCTACGGCTTCGCCGATTCCGGCGAGCGCGACTGGTTCCGGCTGCTGACCACCATCCAGGGCGTCGGCTCGCGCCTCGCTTTGTCGATCCTCGGCGTGCTGGACCCGGACCAGCTCACCCGCGCCATCGCGGCGCAGGACAAGACGGCGCTCACCCGCGCCGACGGCGTGGGGCCGAAGGTGGCCGCGCGCATCGTCAACGAGTTGAAGGACAAGGTGGGCAACCTTACCCTCGGCGCCTCGGCCTCCACCGCCCCGGCGGCGGGCGGCAAGGCGGCGCCGGGGGCGGGCGGCCCCGACAACATGGTCATGGCGGACGCCGTCTCGGCCCTCGTCAACCTCGGCTACGGGCGGTCGGAGGCGTTCGGCGCCGTCGTGGCCGCCGGGCGCAAGCTGGGCGACGGGGCCGGCGTGTCGGAGCTGATCCGCCATGGCCTTAAGGAACTCAGCCAATGACCGCCGACCAGAACGGCTCCGATCCCGACCGGCTGGTGCAGCCGGGGCGGGGCGCCGGCGATTCCGGCGAAGCCTCGATCCGCCCGCTTTCGCTCGCCGAGTTCATCGGCCAGCGGCAGGCGCGCGAGAACCTGTCGATCTTCATCCAGGCCGCCCGCGCACGCGGGGAGGCGCTGGATCATGTGCTGCTGTTCGGCCCGCCGGGCCTGGGCAAGACGACGCTGGCCCAGATCGTCTCGCGCGAGCTGGGGGTGGGCTTCCGCGCGACCTCCGGTCCGGTCATCGCGCGGGCCGGCGACCTCGCCGCTCTGCTGACCAACCTGCAGCCGCACGACGTCCTCTTCATCGACGAGATTCACCGCCTTAATCCCGCCGTGGAAGAGGTGCTCTATCCCGCCATGGAGGATTTCCAGCTCGACCTCATCATCGGCGAAGGCCCGTCGGCGCGGTCCATCCGGATCGACCTGCCGCCCTTCACGCTGGTCGGCGCCACCACCCGGTCCGGCCTGATCACGCGCCCCCTGCGCGAACGGTTCGGCATCCCCGTGCGGCTGCAGTTCTACGAGCCGGACGAGCTGGAGCTGATCGTTCGCCGCGCCGCGGCCGTGCTCAACATGCTGATCACGCCGGAAGGCGCGCGGGAGATCGCCAACCGCTCGCGCGGGACGCCGCGCGTGTCGGGCCGCCTGCTGCGCCGGGTGCGCGATTTCGCCGCGGTGGCCGGCGTGCCGGAGGTGGATGCCCGCATCGCCGACGCCGCCCTGACCCGGCTGGAGGTCGATCGGCTCGGCCTCGACAGCATGGACCGGCGCTATCTCGGCATCATCGCCAACAACTACAACGGCGGCCCGGTGGGCGTGGATACGCTGGGCGCCGCCCTCGGCGAGCAGCGCGACGTGCTGGAGGAGGTGGTGGAACCCTACCTGATCCAGCAGGGCTTCCTGCAGCGGACCCCGCGCGGGCGCATGCTGACCGACCAGGGCTTCCGCTATCTGGGCCTCAACCCGCCGTCGGCGCCGACCCGCCAGTTCGACCTGCTGGACCGGCTGTCGGAGGCCAACCCGGACCCGGAGGACGGCGATGTCTGACGGCGCCGGGACGGCAAATCTCTCGGGCTGGTTTGACGAGAACGCGCAGCACAGGCTGCGCTTGCGGGTCTACTACGAGGACACGGACGCCGGGGGGCTGGTCTATCACGCCAACTACCTGCGCTTCTTCGAGCGGGCGCGCACCGAGATGCTGCGGCTGACCGGATTCACCAACGCCGGACTGGCCGAAAGCGACGGTGTGTCATTTGCGGTACGACGGGCGGAGATCGATTTTGTCGCTCCCGCAAAGCTCGAGGATACGCTTGAAGTGGTGACGCGAATCACCGATACCGGCGGTGCCTCCTTCGCAGTTGCACAACTTGCCCGTCGCGACGGCCGTGACCTCGCGCGGGCGGAGATTCAGCTGGCGATGATCAATTTGGCCGGTAACCGGGCCGGACGTCCCGCGCGCCTTCCGGCGCCGGTCCGCGAGGCGCTCATCGATTTGTACAAAAGGCAGAAGCGAGACTGACTGCGATGGATCTTAATTCCGCCCAGGTGGTCGGGGCCGCGGCGAAGGCTCACGACATCACGATGTGGGGCCTGTTCTGGCAGGCCGACATGATCGTCAAGATCGTGATGCTGATGCTGCTGGTTGCCTCGGTGTGGTGCTGGGCCATCATCATCGAGAAGCTGATGCGCATCCGCCGCCTGAACGCGCAGGCGGACGCCTTCGAGGAGAGCTTCTGGTCCGGCGGCTCGCTGGACGCGCTGTACGACCGCATCGGCCAGAACCCGGCCGACCCGATGTCGGCGACCTTCGCCGCCGGCATGCGCGAGTGGCGCCACGCCGCCGACCGCGGCATCGGCTCCATGAAGGGCTCGCTCCAGCAGCGGGTCGAGCGCGTCATGTCGGTGACCATCGGGCGCGAGATGCTGCGCGCCGAGCGCTACATGACCTTCCTGGCGTCGGTCGGTTCGACGGCGCCCTTCATCGGCCTGTTCGGCACGGTGTGGGGCATCATGAACTCCTTCACCTCCATCGCCGCGTCGGGCAACACCAGCCTCGCCGTCGTCGCCCCCGGCATCGCCGAGGCGCTGTTCGCCACGGCGCTGGGTCTCGTGGCCGCCATTCCCGCCGTGATCTCGTACAACAAGTTCACCACCGACCTCGGCCGCTACGCCGACCGGCTGGAGACCTTCTCGGGCGAGTTCTCGGCGATCCTGTCGCGCCACCTCGAGGAGCGGGGAGCCGCCTGACATGGGAGCCCAGCTCGCAGGAAAGGGCGGCCACGGACGGGGCCGCCGCCGCGGATACCGCGCGATGGCCGACATCAACATGACGCCCTTCATCGACGTCATGCTGGTGCTGCTGATCGTCTTCATGGTCGCCGCACCGCTGCTGACCGTCGGCGTGCCGGTGGATCTGCCGAAGACCAACGCCGCCCCGCTGGAGGCGCAGAAGGACCCGCTGTTCGTGACCGTCCAGTCCGACGGCCGGGTCTATGTGCAGGAGACGGCGGTGGAGACGGCCAACATGGTGCCGCTGCTGATCGCCGTCACCAACAACAACCCAGACGCCCGCATCCTGGTGCGCGGCGACGCGAAGATCGCCTACGGCAAGATGCTGGAGGTGATGGGCACCATGAGCGCCGCCGGCTTCAAGAAGGTCGGGCTGGTCGCCGAGATGCCCAGCGGGCCGGGCGCCACCGGGCCGCGCGTCGGCGGCTCGGCGCAGCGCTGAGACGCCACGGCGAGTTGAAGGCTGACCCATGCGCAAACCCCTGATCGCCTCGGCAACGCTGCACGTCGCGCTGGTCGCGCTGTTCGTGCTCGGCATGCCGCCCAGCGATCGCAAGCTGGACATCCCCGAGTCCATCCCGATCGAGATCGTGGACATGGGCGAGGTGACCCAGGCCGCGCGCGTCGACAAGGGCGAGCCGAAGCCGTCGGCGCCCAAGCCGCCGGTCCCCGAGGCGAAGCCGAGCCCGC
>NZ_WHOR01000263.1:0-8159 GCF_013340925.1 Azospirillum formosense | reverse complement strand
GAGGTGTTTATAAGAGACAGCACCCTTCCCACGGCGCAAGCCGTGGGAAGGGTGGGGGCAAGAGTGCGCGCGCTCCTCCTAATCCCCCATCCCCGCGACCCGCACCTCCCGCTCCGCGCCCAGCGAGCCGAAGGCCCGCGCGGCGGCGGCGAGGCCGCGGCTCTGCTGCTCCTCCTTCTCCAGGCGGGCGTAGACCGCCAGCGCCTGCGCCACCACCTGATCCATGTTGTAGTAGCGGTAGGTGCCGAGGCGCCCCAGGAAGATCACGTCCGGCGTGTTGTCGGCCAGCGCCTGGTACTTGCGGAACAGCTCCTGATTCTCCGGGCGGGGGATGGGGTAGTAGGGATCGCCCTGCGCGGAGGGGTACTCGTAGGTGATGCTGGTCTTCGGGTGGCTTTGCCCGGTCAGGTGCTTGTACTCGGTGATGCGGGTGTAGGGCACCGCCTCCGACGGCTCGTTCACCACGGCGACGGGCTGGAACCATTCCTGATCCACCGTCTCATGCCGGAAGGTCAGGGAGCGGTAGGGCAGCTTGCCGAAGCGGTGGCCGAAATACTCGTCGATGGGGCCGGTGAAGACGATGCGGTCATAGGCGATCTCGTCGCGCACGTCGTCGAAATCGGTGTTCAGCATCACCTTGATGTTCGGGTGGTCGAGCATGCTCTCGAACATCCGCGTGTAGCCGTTCAGCGGCATCGCCTGGAAACTGTCGCCGAAATAGCGGTCGTCGTCGTTGGTCCGCGTCGGCACGCGGGCGGTGACCGCCTTGTCCAGGTCCGAGGGGTCGAGGCCCCACTGCTTGCGGGTGTAGCCGCGGAAGAACTTTTCGTACAGCTCCCGCCCGACCGCGCCGACCACCACGTCTTCCGAGGTGCGGACGTCGGCCACCGGCTCCGACCGGCTCTTGAGGAACGCCGCGACCCCGGCCTCGTCGAGGTCCAGCCCGTAGAGCTGGTTGACCGTCGTCCGGTTGATCGGGATAGGGACGAGCCGCTCGTCCACCCGCGCCAGGACGCGGTGCTCGTAGGGGCGCCACTTGGTGAAGCGCGACAGATAGTCGGCGACCGGCTTGGCGTTGGTGTGGAAGATGTGCGGGCCGTAGCGGTGGATCAGCACGCCCGCGTCGTCGTAGTGATCGTAGGCGTTGCCGCCGATGTGCGGACGCCGGTCGATGAGCAGGACGCGCTTGTTCAGCCCCGCCGCCAGCCGTTCCGCCAGAACGCTGCCGGCGAAGCCCGCCCCGACGATCAGGTAATCGAAGCCGGAACGGCGGCCGGCGGCGCGCCCGTTGACGTGCTTGGCCGGATGAATGGCGGGAGCCGGGCGGTGGGCCGGCGGCGCGGCGCGTCCGCGCTGGCGTGCCTGCTCCATCAGCGTTTTCATGCGGCCCTGGGTCTTGTCCCAGGACATGTCGCGCAGGACGTGGTCGGCGGTGGCGCGCAGACGCTCCGGGTCGGCGGCGTCGGCCAGGGCGGCCTCGACGGCGACGACGAAATCCTCCGGCGCGTCGGCGATGCGCACGACGCCGCTGTCGCCATAGCCGCGCACCACGTCGGTGATCGAGGTGGAGACGACCGGGCGCCCGGCGGCCAGATATTCCGGCGTCTTGGTCGGGCTGATGAAGCGGGTGGACGCGTTGCGCGCGAAGGGCATCAGGGCGACGTCCCAGCCCGCCAGATAGTGCGGCAGGTCGTCGTAGCTCTTCGGGCCGAGATAGTGAATGTTCGGGCGGCGGGGCAGGTCGGCCGGGTCGATCTTCACCACCGGGCCGACCAGGACGAACTGCCAGTCGGGCCGGGCCGCGGCGGCGGCGTCGAGCAGGGCGATGTCCAGCCGCTCGTCGATGACGCCGTAGAAGCCGAGCCGCGGGTGCGGGATGGCCGCCTGGTCGGCGGGTTCCTCGACGATGCCGCGGGCGGCGGCGAAATGGGCGACGTCGACGCTGCTGGGGAAGGCGTGGGCGTTGGGGTGCAGGGTGCGCTTGGCCTCGTAGAGGCTGACGCCGCCGGTGAACACAACGTCGGCCCGCGCCATCAGTTGCCGCTCGCGCTCGATCAGTTCCGGCGGCGCGCCGTGGAAGGCCGACAGCTCGTCCATGCAGTCGTAGACCACCAGAGCGCCGCGCAGATGGCCGGACAGGCCGAGGCTCATCGGCGTGTAGTACCAGAGGATCGGGTCGGTTACCCCCTCCTCGGCCAGATAGCGGTCGAGAAGCCGGCGCTGGGCGGTGACGGCCGCCTCGCCATCCATGTCGGCGGGCAGGCGGGGCACCAGGACGAGGACGCCCTCATCCTCGCGCACGTCCAGCCAGGGCTCGGGCGTGTCGTTGTGGATGGGCTCCTCGACGAACAGCACGCGGTGGTCACGCGCGAATCGCGACATAAGATGTTGTGGACGCTGATAAACGAAGCTCCAGCGCAGGTGCGAGAAGCAGATCAGGGTCTGCGAGGGCTGGGTGGTGAGATCGGAGTGTGGAGAGTCGGCGGTCGGACGTGTTCTTTTTCGGTTTCTGCCGATTGGGAACTGGTGTTGGCCGGCCCAACTCATGATTCCATCCTCTCTTCAGTGACGTGTCGTCGGGTTGCCGCCGGGGAATTCGCCACGAATACAGTGGATTTTTGCGGCGCAGCGGAATGGCGTCGAAAACCGGAAACCAATAACGGGGTCGGCAGGGGTGGGTTCCGTGACAGAAATGCGCTGCGGAAACGGTTCCCCGATTTTTCAACGCTCGTTCTTTTGCGCCGGGTTGGCTGAGGTAAGCGCATATTTCAGCGGGCGGGGGTGGTATTCGGGGAAGACCGCGCGTTTCCAGTGCTGTTCGATGCACACGGATTTGGTGATGTTTTCCTCTCTTCATTCGACCTGGACGGGTTCCATCTTTCGGAAATTAATGCGCATGACGGATTTTCAGGTCATAGTGCATTCAAGGAGTCGGGGAAGTTTGGAAGGAGACGAGGGATGTGCCGAATTTTTGCCGGTCAGGACCCGGAGCGCTTCCGCATGGTAACCCGGCGCGTCCGCCTCAGCGGTCATTCGACAAGCGTCTGTCTGGAGGCGGCCTTCTGGGACGCGCTGGAGGAAATCGCGGCGATGCAGGGCGTCTCGCTGGGGCGCTTCTTGTCAAAGTTGCACGACGAAGTCTTGGCCCGCGGGGTGGAGCGGCGCAATTTCGCCGGCCTGCTGCGCTGCGCTTGTCTGACTTACGCCCAGGAGGTGAAGGGCCACCGCCCCTGCGTGGAAGAACTGGAGCGGGAGGCGCGCACCGATTTCGCCGCGGTGGCCGCCGCCGTCCTTCCGGTGGGAATTGCGGCCTCTTTTCCCGCTCCGGAAAAAGAACGCGAGACGGCCTGAGCGCAAAAGAGTGCCCCCCTCCTCCGTCCGGAAGAGAGGGGCTGTAATCCGCGAAGCGTCCCGAATAATGGGACAGAACAGCGATCAGATCGCGTTCTTGGCCATTTGGCCGGCGATGTAGTCGGCTTGCCGCAGCGCCAGCGCGACAATGGTCAGGGTGGGATTTTCGGCCCCGCCCGTGGTGAACTGCGAGCCGTCGGAGACGAACAGGTTCGCCACGTCGTGCGTCTGGCCCCACTTGTTGACCACGCCGTCGCTCGCCTTCTCGCTCATCCGGTTGGTGCCCAGATTGTGGGTGGACGGGTAGGGCGGTGTCGGGAAGCTGCGGGTCGCCCCCACCGATTCATACAGCGCCATGCCCTGCCGGTAGGCGTGCTGGCGCATGGCGACGTCGTTGGGGTGGTCGTCGAAATGGACGTTGGGGACGGGCATGCCGTACTTGTCCTTCTTGTCGGCGTGCAGGGTGATGCGGTTGCTCTCCTGCGGCATGTCCTCGCCGACCAGCCACATGCCGGCCATATGGTCGTAGCCGTCGAGCGCCGAGGTGAATTCCCGCCCCCAGGCGCCGGGGTCGAGGAAGGCGGCCATGAAGGGCAGGCCGAGCGACAGGGTCTCGATCTCGTAGCCGCCGACGAAGCCGCGGTCGGGCTTGTTCTTCGCCTCGTCGCGGATGATGCCGGCCATGGTGGTGCCGCGGTACATGCGCACCGGCTTCTCGAACACGCCGTAGACCGAGCCGGTCATGTGCCGCATGTAGTTCCGCCCCACCTGGCCGGAGGAGTTGGCGAGACCGTCCGGGAACAGGGTGGACGCCGAGTTCAGAAGCAGGCGGGGGCTTTCGATGGAGTTGCCGGCCACCGCGACGATGCGGGCCTTCTGGCGCTGGATCGCCCCGTCCTTGTCGGCGTAGACGACGCCGGTCACCTTGCCCTTGGCGTCATGCTCGATCTTCAGCACCTGGGCGTTGGCGCGGACCTCCAGCTTGCCGGTCTCCTCGCCCTTGGGGATCTCGGCGATCAGGGTCGACCATTTCGCCCCGGACTTGCAGCCCTGGAAGCAGAAGCCGATCTGCTGGCAGGACCCGCGCCCGTCGCGGGGCTGTGAGTTGATGGCCATGTTGCCGGTGTGGCACTCCGTGTAGCCCATCTTGTCGGCGCCGGCCTTCAGGACCTTGAAGTTGTTGTTGCCGGGCAGGCCGGGGATGCCGTTGGTGCGGGTGACGCCCATGCGGTCCTCCGCCTTGGCGTACCAGGGCTCCAGCTCCTCCAGCGTGATCGGCCAGTCGAGCAGGTTGGCGCCGGCGACCTCGCCGTAGGTCGTGCGCGTCTTGAACTCGTGCGGCTGGAAGCGCAGCGCCGCACCCGCCCAGTGCACGGTGGAGCCGCCGACCGCCTTGACGATCCAGGCCGGCAGGCCGGGGAAATCGCGCGACACCCGCCAGCTCCCCGAGGTGGTGCGCGGGTCGAGCCAGGAGATCTGGGCGAAGCTGGCCCATTCGTCGTTCTGGAAATCCTCCATGTTGTGGCGCCCGCCGGCTTCCAGGATCACCGTCTTGATGCCCTTCAGCGCCAGTTGCGTGCCCAGCGTGCCGCCGCCGGCCCCGGACCCCACGATCACCACGACGCTGTCGTCGTTCAGGTCGAATTTCGCTGCCATGGCTGAAACATCCTTCCTGAAACGGTGGTCAGAGCCACTCGATGTCGTTGAATCCGCGCTCGATGTAGCCGCCCTTGGCCGCGCTCTCGCCCTCGTAGCCGAACAGCGGCCAGACCTCCTGGTTGTTGTAGATCCCGGTGACCAGCCCGCCGCGCACCGTCTGGAAGAAGGGATCGGCCTCGATCTCGTGCAGCAGCCGGACCCGGTCGGCCTCCCAGCCGACCTCCGCGTAGGGCGCGTCGTGCTTGGCCTTGGCCAGCCGGTCGAGCTTCGCCATGCCGGACTCGTACAGCTCCTTGAGGGCGGCGTCGGCGGCCGCCTTCTCGTCCTGGGCCTTCATGGCGACGGCGTAGAAGCGGTCGGCCAGCCGGTCGTGCGGGTAGATGTCCCGCGACACCCGGATCAGCGAGCGCATGGTGTCGGGCGCCAGAGCCTTGGTTTCATATCCCCAGGCCTCGCGCGGGCAGAGGATCGCCCCGCCCGACACCAGGATGGCCGTCGCCGCGGCGGCGGTGGCCGAGGCCGCCAGGAAGGCGCGCCGGTGCATGGTGTGATTGGGGGCGGGTTTTGCTGTTGTGCTCGTCGGAGAACGCATCGCTTCCTCCCAAGACCATTTGTGATTTTTGCTTTGAGTGCCGCACGCGCCTGGTGTCAGCGGTAGCGGCCGTGGCGCTGGAGGACCTCGATCTTGTAGCCGTCGGGGTCCTGGACGAAGAAGAAGCGGGCCATCAGCGCGCCGTCGCGTGCGAACTCCTTGATCGGGTTGGGGCCGTAGCCGAGCGCGGTGAAGCGCCGGTGCTCCCCGTCCAGATCCTCGACGCAGACGGCCAGATGGCCGTAGCCGTCGCCATGCGCGTAGGGTTCGCTGCGGCCGTGGTTGATGGTCAGCTCGATCTCGAAGTCGTTCTCGGCGTTGCGCAGATAGACCAGGGTGAAGCCGTCGAAGGCGTAGCGGTCGGCGCATTCCAGGCCGAATGCGCGGGCGTAGAAGTCCCGCGACCGCTCCTCGTCGAGGACCCGGATCATCATGTGGATGGCCTTGGCCATGGGGGCTGGCTCCGTTCCGGTTGGTGGCTCCAGCGTGAATGTTAGTGTTGCGGATTGTTGGCGTGGCAGTAAGTATCTACTACAGGCGCGAGGCGAAAGGGGTAGCCCGGCCGGCGGCCGCTCCTCCCTCCTTTCGGGACGGCGTTCCGGCCGCGATGGCGTATCCTCACGGCCCGGAGAGAAGGAGCCTTCCATGCGATACAAGACAAGCCGCCCCCTCGCCGCGGCCTGTTTCGCCACGCTCGCGCTCATGGCCGCACCGGCTGCCCAGGCCGCGTCGCCCGCGTCGGAGTGGCGGGGCTGGCTGTCCGACAGCGCGGGCGGGCTGCGTGACGGGGCGGAGCGCGCGATCATCCTGGGCGGCGCCCTGCTGTACCAGAACCGGCATACCGTGGGGGGGTTGACGCTCGGTTGCTGGGCCGGCGGGGCCGCCCTGCCGGCGACCGGTCCGGCCGTGGCGCTGGGCTGCGCCCTGGGCGCGGCGGCGGGTGGAGCGATGGGCCGCCCGCTCGACCAGCCGATGGAGTAGCCAGCCGATGGAGTAGCCGGAGATCACGGCCTCCAGAACGGCTTGTCCATCTCCTCGCGCGCCGCCGCCTCGTCGAAGCCGAGGGCGGCCCAGAGATGCGCGTCCATGCGGGCCAGGGCGCGGCGCAGCGCCCGCCGCTCCCGCCAACCGTTCAGGCGGTCGAGCCAGGAGAGGGCGGTGGGGCCGGCGGTCGCTCCGCCGCTCCGCTTGTCGTGCGTTCCGCTCATGCTCGTCATGCGGCCCTCCCGCCGGTCGGTCATTCCTCGAAGCCGGAAAATCGCGCTTAGCCGCGTGGACGACAAACCATGCTTTCTCATAAGATGGATGAGCGAGACTCATCCATGGAGCGTCCCATGCGGCGTGCCCTGCCGCCCCTTCACGCCCTGCGCGCCTTCGAGGCGGCGGCCCGCCACGAGAGCTTCTCCAAGGCGGCGGACGAGCTGTGCGTGACCCAGGGCGCCGTCAGCCGGCAGATCATGGGGCTGGAGGAGTGGCTGGGCGTGCCGCTGTTCCGGCGGCTGACCCGCCGGGTCGAGCTGACCGACGACGGGCGCGCCCTGCTGCCGGTGCTGTCGGAGTCCTTCGACCGCATCGCCGGCACGGCGGCGCGGTTGGCGGCGCGGGGGCGGGACCTGCGGATCAAGGTGGCCTTCTCCTTCGGCATCCGCTGGCTGATGCCGCGGCTGGTCCGCTTCCAGGCGCGCCACCCCGACGTGCAGGTGCGGGTGACCGTCGCCTGGAGCAGCGGGCTGGAGTTCGACCCGCAGGAGTTCGACGCCGCCATCCCCTATTGCCGGGAGGTGCCGCCCGGCTTTTCCGCCGTGGAGGTGCTGCCGGAACGCCTGACCGTGGTCTGTCCGCCGGCCCTGGCCGAGCGGCTGCGGGTGCCGATGGACCTTGGCGCCATCCCGCTGCTGCACGGCTGTTCGGAGGGGCAGGACTGGCGGGCTTGGCTGGCCGCGGCGGGGCTGCCCTTCTTCGAGGCGCTGCGCCAGGGCGCGGTGTTCGACGCCATGGACCCGGCGATGCAGGCCGCCGCCGCCGGGATGGGCGCCACCGTCGCCGACCGCATGCTGTGCGCCGAGGATGTGGCGGCTGGGCGGCTCGTCCTGCCCTTTCCGGAGATCGAGGCGTCGTCCGGCAGCTACTGGTTCGTCTGCCCGGAGGGGATGCAGGACCGTCCCGCGGTCACCGCCTTCCGCGATTGGCTGCTGGAGGAGGCGCGCGACGAGACGGCGCAACAAAGTGCTGCGGCGGTTGTTTCCCCGGTTTGAGCCGACATCCTGACCGGGGGGCGCCGCCATGGAAACGCAGGGGGAGCCGCAACGGGGGCCGCGCCCGGACCTCGACGAGGACACCATCGCCTTCGCCGGCAAGCTGTTCCACTGGGCGCGGTCCGGCGCCACCGCCGAGCTGACCGAGCTGCTGGAGATGGGCCTGCCGGCCAACCTGCGCAACGACAAGGGCGACAGCCTGCTGATGCTGGCCAGCTACCATGGCCACGCCGAGCTGGCCCGCAACCTGATGCGCCACGGCGCCGATCCGGAGCTGGCGAACGACCGCGGACAGACGCCGC
>NZ_WHOR01000262.1:0-8189 GCF_013340925.1 Azospirillum formosense | reverse complement strand
ACCCGGCGCGGGGCCGAGACGGTTCCCGCGGCGGCGGGAGCCTGGCTGGCCGACGGAGCGGACGAGCTGGTCGGCACGTCGTCGTAGATGCCCGGATGCACCCGCACGGTGCCGTCCGTCTCCACCGTGGAGGTCCAGTAGACGAAGCGGACCGGGACGGCGTTGGGCAGGGACACCGTCTTGGTCTTGCCGCTGTCGAGCTGCCGCTCGATCGCCGCGGAATCGAGCTTGGCGGGGCGCAGCAGGGTTTCCGCGACCATCCGCGCGTCGGCCAGCCGCACGCAGCCGGAGCTGGCGGCGCGCAGATCGCGCTCGAACAGCCGCGGGTCGTTGGTGCCGTGCAGGAAGATGCCGTCGCCGTTGGTCAGGTTGAAGCGGAAGCGGCCGAGGGCGTTGTCGTCGCCGGGCTTCTGGACGATGCGGATGCGCTCCGGCGTCACCTGCCACCAGTTGATGCTTTCCGGCACGACCTCGACCCCGTCCAGATAGACGACGGCGTCCTTGATGCCGGTGTTGCCCTTCTTGCGCAGCACCGGCAGCTTGTCCTCGACCAGAACGGTCGGCGGCACGGTCCAGGTCGGGTTGATCGTCACGCTGGTGACGCGGTCCTGGAGCAGCGGGGTCTGGCGCGACGGGCGGCCGACCACGGCGCGCATGGTGAAGTTCAGCTTGCCGCGTTCGATGTAGGTCACGGTCTGGCTGGGCAGGTTGACCAGGATCACCGTGTCCGGAACCGACGCCTGGAAGGCGCGCATCGACGCGGTGGCGCCGCGCATCAGCTTGGCGGCCTCCCTGGGCGTGCGGTCGAGCGCCTGGCGCGTGACCTCGCCGACCTTGCCGTCCTGCATCAGCCCTTCGGAAAGCTGGAAGGCGCGGACCGCCACTTCGAGCGTGTCGTCGAAGGTCTCGGTCCACTGCTCCTGGTTCAGGAAGCCCAGCTCGATCAGCCGGGTGGACAGGCGGCCGACGCGGTCGGCGGTGCGCGCCCGCACCTGGATGGTCAGGGCCGGGGGCGGGGGCAGCACCTCCACCACCGTGCCGGGCGTCGCCGTTCCGCTGAGCGCGTTGCCGGGCGTCGCCGACGGATCGGCCTGCGGGATCGGTTCGGCGGGCGGAGTCACGACGACCGTCGGCGCCGTTCCGGCGGCGGGGGCGGTGCCCTCCGGCACGTCGGACGGGCGCACGGGGCCGGGTGCCACCACATCGACCATGCCCCCGTCGCCCTTCTTCAGGACGGAACCATAGCCCACGCGCGTTTGCTGCACGCGGGGCATGGCTTCCAGTTCGGCGGCGCGCTGGTCGATCCGCGCGATCCAGGTTCCCACGACATCCCGGCCCGTGGAAGAGGTGCCCGAAGCGGTGGACGGCGCGGCCTGCGCGGGCAGGGCGAGCAGCCCGGCGAGGAGGCACGCGGCGACCCTCGCTCCGAGGGCGGGCCGGGCGCAGGTGCGAATGGTCGTCAGCATAATCGAAGCATCCCACGCGGCGATGAACAGACGGCTAACGAAAGGCTCTGTCCAGACGTGAGGTCGCATGGACGACACGCTGGAACCAGCGCCCTTTCGGCATAAGACATCTGACGCCCGCGGCGGCGCGGCACAAGTGACATCGCGCCGGATGATGCTTCTGTGCCACAATGTGCACAGCAGAGTTGCCGCTGAGACACAGGCAACGGGCGAGCCGTGCGTGATCGAATGGTACCAGCTGATTGGTAAACGGCGCCGCTCCCGCAGGAACCGCAAAATCACACAAGGCTCCAGAGATTCGACACATTTTTTGTTAACCGCTTTCAGGGTACAGGAGGCGACCATCTCTCCATCCGGTCGCCATCATGCCGCGTTCGCCGTACGGTTTCGTCCTGCCGCTGCTTCTTTCCCTGGCCGTTGCCACGCCCGTCGCCTTCAACCCTGCGGACGCCCTCGCCAAGGCGGCCCAGGAGACGGTGCACAAGCAGGCGCCCAAGCCCACCGCCAAGACGGCCGCCAAGGCTGCGCCCCAGAAGGCCGCAGCGTCCAAGACCGCGGCGAAGCCCGCCGCCGTCCGGACCGTGCACAAGGCCGCCGTCCACAAATCGGCCACCCGCAAGGCCGCCGTCCGCAAGGCCGCCGTCCACCACACGGGCAAGGCGCGCCGCGCGGGACGCGTCGCCGCCGGGGCCGCCGCCGGCACCGTGGCGGGCGCCGCCGTCTTCCGTCCGGTGCACGCCTATGTGCTGATGGACGCGCAGTCGGGCCGGGTCCTCGATTCGGAGAACGCGGACACGCTGACCTACCCGGCGTCGCTGACCAAGATGATGACCCTGCTCCTGACCTTCGAGGCGCTGGAGCGGGGCACGCTGCGGCTGGACCAGGAACTGCCGGTGTCGCGCCACGCCACCAACCAGAAGCCGTCGCGCCTGAACCTTGCCGTCGGCTCGACCATCCGGGTGGAGGACGCGATCCTCGCCCTTACGGTGAAATCGGCCAACGACGTCGCCGTCGTGCTCGCCGAAGCGCTGGGCGGCAGCGAGGAGCAGTTCGCCGAGATGATGACCGCGAAGGCGCAGGCGCTGGGCATGACCAGCACCACCTTCCGCAACGCTTCCGGCCTGCCGCACAAGGAGCAGCGCACCACCGCCCGCGACATGGCCCGCCTGTCCCGCGCCATCGTGTCCCGCCCGGCGCGGGAGTACGCCTATTTCTCGCGCACGCGCTTCGACTGGAACGGCGCGGTGGTGCCCGGCCACAACCGGCTGCTCGGCCGGGTCGAAGGCTACGACGGCATCAAGACGGGCTTCATCAACCTCAGCGGCTTCAACCTCGCCGGCAGTGCCAGCCGCAACGGCCAGCGTCTGGTCGCCGTCGTCCTGGGCGGCACCACCGCCGCCTCCCGCGACCGCGAGGTCGCCGAACTGCTGGAGCAGGGCTTCGGCGCCGCGCCGCCCAAGCAGACGGTGGCCGTCACCGACGTGAAGGCCGTCCGCTAAACGTTTGCCCTCATGGCTCCGTCGGCCGCTTGCGGTCGGCGTGGCCGAGGGGCTTGTCCGGGGCGATGTGGTCGCGCACCCGCTGTTTCAGTTCGGTGATCTCGGGGAAGCGGCCCTCCTGCTTGCGCGACCAGACCACCGCCGCGCCGTGCCGCACCTCGAAGATGCCTCCGGTGCCGGGCATCAGGGTGACGCCGCCCAACTCCTCCTCGAAAGTGGTCAGAAGCTCCTGCGCCATCCAGGCGGCGCGCAGCATCCAGCGGCACTGGCGGCAATACTCGATTTGAAGGATGGGCCGGTCGGGGGCTTCGCTGGTCACGGTCCGCGCTCCTGTCGCTTGGGCTGTCGTTCGTAAGGGTGCTGCCGAATGGCCCGTCCTCCAAGCCCTTTGCGCGACTCCGTTCGAAGAAGGGGCGCTGCGGCCTCCCCACAGAGCGGTATTGCCAAAGACGTTTTGCCTCACGGCCCCTTCCAGCGCTTTTCTGGAGCCGGAGCAACGAGGTGGAGCATGCCGGTACACACCGCGAAGCGCTTGTGGCGCCAGGAGGCGGGCTGCGGATTCTGCATGCGGTCGGAAACCGGTTCCCTGTGGTGCCGTGGCCTGTGCCGCGACATCTCGCTGGCCGATCTCGTCCACCGCGTGCACGCGGTCCGCGACAACGCCATGCGGCTTGAGGTTTCCACCCTGCTGGTGACGAAGCCGGCGCCCCTGTACGCCGTGCCGGGCGAAGAGAACATGCCCGCGGCCCGCGCCGCCCAGCTTCGCGGTGCGGCGGTGGACAGCATGGTGCGCAGCCTGTACCGCCTGCGCAAGAGCGCCAACGCCGTGGCGCGCTCGGCCGATCGACTGGAGGCCACCCGCAAGGCGCTGAGCCTCTGCAAGGAGGAACCCGTGCCCGCCGATCCCCCTTCCGCGGGCCGTCCCCTTTCCCTGTGCCGCCCCAATCGGGTATGACGCTGAAGAGCGTCTGGAACGGCCACCGTCACGCGGCTGTCATGGTTCTGGCGTAAACAAAGGCCTTCGTCCGCATACCGGGGCACTTCAATGAGGATCCGGACCGGCGGAGACGACCAGAGAGGGAAACGGGAGACATGAAGGCCAAGCGCACACACCTCGCCGCGGCGTTCGCCGCCATCGGAACGACCATCGCCGCCGCGGCGAGCGCGCTTCTGCTGGCTTTGCCCGCCCAGGCCGCCGCCCAGGCCGTCACGGACAAGCCGGCCGGCAAACTGGTGCTCTACACCTCGCAGCTCGAAGCCGACGCCAAGCAGACGGTGGACGCCTTCAAGGCGAAGAACCCCGGTGTCGAGGTCGAATGGGTCCGCAGCGGCACGACCGAGCTGATGAACAAGCTGCGCGCCGAGATCGCCGCGGGCAGCCCCCAGGCCGACCTGCTGCTGATCGCCGACGCCGTGACCATGGAGTCGCTGAAGGCGGAGAAGCGCCTGCTGGCCTACAAGGACGCGCCGGTCCAGGGCTACCGCCCCGGCACCCACGATCCGGACGGCACGTGGTTCGCCACCAAGCTGATCACCACCGGCATCGCCTACAACACGGCGGCGCCGATGAAGCCCTCCTCCTGGCTCGACCTGCTGAAGCCGGAGGCCAAGGGCACCACCGTGATGCCCAGCCCCCTCTATTCCGGCGCCGCCGCCATCCACATGGCCGCCGTGAAGGAACAGCCGGATCTCGGCATGGCCTTCTACGAGAAGCTCCAGGCCAACGGGACCACCGCGGCCAAGGGCAACGGCGGCATCCTGAAGTCGGTGGCCAGCGGCGAGAAGCTGTACGGCGTCATCGTCGACTACCTGCCGATCCGCGAGCAGGCCAAGGGCGCGCCCGTCGCCTTCGTCTTCCCCAAGGAGGGCGTCAGCGCGGTGACCGAGCCGGTCGCCATCCTGAACACCAGCAAGAATCCCGAGGCCGCCAAGGCCTTCATCGCCTTCCTGCTGAGCAAGGAGGGCCAGGAGCTGGCCTCCCGCCAAGGCTTCCTGCCGGCGCTGCCGGGGGTGGCGCCGCCGGCCGGTTTCCCGGACACCTCCTTCATTTCGCTGATGCCCTATGACCCGGCCAAGGCGCTGAAGGACGACGAGGCCAACAAGAAGGACTTCGCCGACCTGTTCGGCGGCTAAGGATGAGTCTTGCAACGCTCAACGACCGGCGGCCTTTCCACGCCGCCGGTCGTTTTTCCGTTTCCGGGGCGCCGCTGCTGTTCGCTCTGGCCGGGCTGATCGTCCTGCTGCCGATCCTGCGGCTGGTGTGGGAGGTCGCCGGGCCGATGGCGGCGGGAGACCTGACGGCGCTGAGCCGCGTGCTGACGTCCAAGATGACGTGGCGCGCCACCGGGAACAGCGTCGCCATCGCGGCGGGTGCCACGGTCGTGGCGGCGGCGCTCGGCGTGCCCTTCGCGCTGCTCTGCGGCCTGACCGACCTGCGTGGCAAGACGGCGCTGGCCTTCTGCCTGATCCTGCCGCTGATGATTCCGGCGCAGATCGTGGCCTTGTCGTGGATTCACCTCGCCGGGTCGGGCAGCCCGCTGCTGAAGCCGCTGGGCCTCGCCCCGGCGCCGGGCACGCCGAACCCGGTCTATTCCTCCGCCGGGATGATCCTGGTGATGGGGATCGAGCACGCGCCGCTGGTCTTCCTGGCGCTGCGCGCCGCCCTGCGCGCCGTGCCGCGCGATCTGGTGGAGGCGGCGCAGGCCGCGGGCGCCCGCCGCGGGCGGGTGCTGCGCACCATCGTCCTGCCGCTCAGCCTGCCGGGGCTGGCCGCCGGGCTGGCCCTGTCCTTCGTCGCGGCGCTGGGCAATTTCGGGGTACCGGCGCTGCTCGGCATTCCGGCGGGAATTCCGGTGCTGCCGACGCTGATCTACCGGCGGCTGGCCGGGTTCGGCCCGTCCGTCCTGCCGGAGGTCGCGGTGCTGGCCGTGCTGATCGGCGCGATCGCCTGCGTCGGCATCGCCGCGCAGATGGCGCTCCAGGCGCGGGTGGATGCGCGGGTGATCGGTGGCTCGGCGCCCGCGGCGGTGCTGCGGCTGGGCCGGGCGCGGCGCCCCCTGGAAATCCTCTGCTGGACCGTGGTGGCGCTGATCCTGGCGGCGCCGCTGGCGGCTCTGGCCTCGACCAGCCTGATCCGCGTCTACGGCCTGCCGCTGGGGCCGGAGACGGCGACGCTGGCGCATTACGCGACGGTGCTGGGGCTCGACCAGGTGGGGCGGGCCTTCACCAACTCCTTCGTCCTGTCGGGGGCGGCGGCGCTGCTGCTGGTTCTGCTGGCGATCCCGCTGGCCCATGCGATGGCCGGGCCGGGAAAGGGCGGGCGGCTGGTCCGCGCCGTCGGCGTGCTGATCGAACTGCCGCACGCGGTGCCCGGCGTGGTGCTGGCCATCGGCTGCATCCTGGTCTTCCTGAAGCCGCTGCCGCTGCTGGGCGTCAGCCTCTACGGCACGCTGGGGATCATCCTGGCGGCCTATCTGGCGCGCTTCCTGTCGCTGGCCCTGCGCCCGGCCCAGGCCGCCTGCGCCGCTCTGGACCCGGCGATGGAGGAGGCGGCGCGCGCCTGCGGCGCCGGCCCGCTGCGCCGCCTGCGCACCATCGTGGCGCCGCTGGTGGCGCCCGCGGCGGCGGCGGGCGGGGTTCTGGTGTTCCTGACGGCCTTCAACGAGCTGACCGTGTCGATCCTGCTGTGGTCGCAGGGGCGGGAGACGCTGGGCGTCGTCGTCTATGCGCTGGAGGAGGGCGGCAGCCCGACGCTCGCCGCCGCGCTCAGCGTGGTGACCATCGCGGTGGTCGTGGCGGTGCTGCTGGCGGTCGGCTGGCTGGGGCGGCGGCTGCCGGCGGGGATCATTCCCTGGCGGGGGTGAGGCGTTCCTGAGACGGGCCCTCCGGCACCACCCACCCGTCGCGCACGGCGAGGCGCAGGGCCTCGCCCGGAGCGACCTGGGCGTCGCCGGACACCCGCAGCAGCAGGCGCACGCCCGGGGCGGCCTGCGGTTCGGCCTCGACCAGGACGAAGCCGCCTTTGTAGGCGGCGCGCACCACGGTCGCGGCGATGGGGCCGTCCGTGGCCGGTTCCAGGTCCTCGGGCCGCAGGCAGGCCAGCGCCGGCCCCTCCGGCTGTTCGGGGCGGCAGCGGACCAGCGCCTCCGCCCCGAACAGCCGCACCCGCGCGCGGCCGTCGGCGACCGGACCCGTCACCACACCGTTCACCACCGCGCCCTGGCCGACGAAGCCGGCGACCATGCGCGTCGCCGGTTCCCGGTAGAGCGTGCGCGGTGCCGCCACCTGGGCCAGCCGCCCGTGGTCGAGCACGGCGATGCGCGTCGCCAGCGCCATCGCCTCCGCCTGATCGTGTGTGACATAGACCATGGTGGCGCCGGTCTTGGCGTGGAAGTCGGCGAACTCCTCCTCCATCGCCGCGCGCAGATGCACGTCGAGGTTGGCGAGCGGCTCGTCCAGCAGCACCAACTCCGGGCTCATCACGAGGCAGCGGGCCAGGGCCACGCGCTGCCGCTGGCCGCCCGACAGCTCGGCGGGGTGGCGCGCGTCGAAGCCCGACAGCCCGACCGTGTCGAGCGCGGCGCGCACCCGCTGGTCCCGCTCCGCGCGGGGAACGCGGGCGGTCTCCAGCGGGTAGGCGACGTTGCCGGCCACCGTCATGTGCGGCCACAGCGCGTAGGACTGGAAGACGAGGCCGATCCGCCGCTCCTCCGGCGGGACGTGGGTGCCGGGGCCGGACAGGGTGCGGCCGCCGACCGTGATGCGCCCGCCGTCCAATCGCTCAAACCCGGCGACCATGCGCAGCAGCGTGCTTTTCCCGCAGCCCGACGGGCCGAGCAGGGCGAGGAACTCCCCCGCCGCCACGTCGATGGTCACGCCGTCCACCGCGGGGGCGGGTGTCCCGGCATAGTGGCGGGAAGCATCGTCGATCAGGAGAGCAGGCGTCTGAGTGGTCATGGCACCGGAAGTCGCGCTATTCAGGAAGGCGGCGAGGGATAGGCACAGTGCGGAACGGGGGCGTGATGTCAAGTGACGCTGCGATGACGGGGGCCATGACGGAGGCCATGACGGGGGGTGGACGGAAGGTTCGGCTGCGCGCCCTGTCGGGTCTGGGGAACAAGGGGCCGGCCTGCTTCCTGGCGATGATCGGGTGCGCCCGGCTGCTTCTCGACCTCGGCGAGGGGCTGGACGCCGGGCGCCGGCCGCCGCTGAGCGGGGCGGGCGG
>NZ_WHOR01000261.1:0-8194 GCF_013340925.1 Azospirillum formosense | reverse complement strand
AGATTCACGGGGGTAGGCCGGCGCCAGGGTAAGTGGGGTATGAGAGCCGGCGATGGCGCCGCTCGGGGGAGGGGGGGGCGGGGGGTGGGTATTCGGGGGCGGATCAGGGTTGGGGTTGGGGTTCGGATCCGGATCCGGCTGCGGCGTCGCCTTGGTCAGGGTCAGCTGAATCCGCTTTCCCGCCGTGTCGAAGGTGGCCGTCGGGGTCAGCGTCGCGTCGCTGCCGGTGATCGTGGTAAAGGCGCCGGACACACCATCCGTCGCGGTCACGATTGTGTAGGTCGTGCTGTCGCCGTAGCCGCTGCCGGTGGAGGTGACGGACAGGTCGCCGCCGATCGTGGCGGTGCCGGTGACCGCCAGCTTGCTGGCTGCGGAAGAGGTCGTCCGGATCACCAACGTGCTGCCGCTCTGCTGCGTGTAGTTGCCGGTAACGGTCAGTGTGCCGGGCGCGCCGGAGCCGCCGGGCGTCACGGTCGTGCCGGACGGGCTGGTCACGTCGCCGACGACCGTTCCGGTTCCCGTCAGCGTCGTGCCGCTGCTGAGTTGCAGCCCGGTGGTGAGGGAACCGTTGACGCGCAGCGTGCCGGTCTGGACGTTGGTGGCGGCGGCCGAACTCACGCCGCCCAGCGTCCACTCCGTTCCGCTCATGTTGAGCGTGGTCAGGCCGGACACCGGCCCGGACAGGGTGCCGCTGCCTTCCAGAAGAAGGACTTGGTTTTGTCCATCGGCCTGGATGCCGCCGACCAGCACGCTGCCGTCCTGCAGGTTGATGAAGCTGCCCGCCCCGAACGCATATGTCTTGATCGCGCTGAAGCCGTTGCCGGCGGCGATCGTTCCATGGTTGACGATGGTCGAAACGCCGCTGACGGAAAGCGCGTCGACGTTTCCGACGATCGTGCCGTAGTTGGTGATAACGCTGGGTGTGGTCAGGCCATACACGTTGATCGCAGGGTAATCCACCTGTGAAAACGCTTGCGGCGACCTTACGCTCTTGATCAGCGCCGTGCCGTTGCTCGTGGAGCCGTTCGTAAGGCTGATCGCATGAGCGGATTCGATGGCGGACCAGTTGCCGATGATCGTCCCGGTGTTCTCGATGGCCGACTTCCGATTGTTCGCCGAACCGGCGAACAGGATGCCGGTGTAGGTGTTCGGCACGCTGATCAGCCCGGAGTTGATCACGGTGCCGTAGTTCTGCCCGTAGATGCCATCGGCCTGATAGAAGTTGGTCTCGACCGAGATCTTGATCGTGCCTTGGTTGGTCAGGGTCCATCCGTTGTCTGCCTTGACCCACACGCCGGTAGGCAGATCGGTGAACACGTTGCCGGCGCCGCTGTCGACCACGCCGCCGGTGCTGGTGATGAGGATGTTGCCGGCCGTTGGCTCGAAGGTCTGGTTCTGGATCGTCGACAGTGTGTCCATCGGCGCCGCGTTCGCAGCCAGCGACACGCCGAGCGCGATGGGGGCGGCGACCATCGTCGGCAGGCGCCCGCCCGACATCAGGCTTTGACGGATCGACTCGAGGGTAGACGGCGGCATGGGCGATTCACCTTGCGATCGGGGCGTAAGCGTTACGACGAATGGTTTACACCATCCGATCATAACGGGTACTCCGCATGACCGCCAAGATAAAACGCATAAAGGCACAAAAAATCATAACATAATTTTTGCCTAATTTTGCTGTGAGCGTCAAAAAATAGGCGTTGAATTCATGATTATTTATGTAGTGAAAGGTAGAGAGGCAGCTTCTTTGCAAAAATCGAGGCAGATTATGTCGCGTCGCCCGAGTGGGTGGAGTTTTGTCGATTAACGATTTTGTGAATGCCCGGATTTGTAAATGCAGCAAATTGTCAAATAGCGCATTCCCGCCGATCCAACGCTTCGTTCCTGCAATGCCAATGTGGCAAATTCCAACGGCGGAGGTTAATGGGCGGTGTCGGCCCGACGGTCGTTGCCCCCTTGCAGGCCGCCGGGCCGGACACGGTTACAGAAGCCGGGCGTTCAAGGTGATCTCCGTTCCGGCCAGGGCCTTGGACACCGGGCAGTTCTTCTTCGCACCTTCGGCCTGCTGCTGGAAGGTCTGGGAGTCGATGCCGGGAATCTCGGCTTCGCAGTCCAGTTCGATCCTGGTGATGGCGAAGCCCTCGCCGGACTTGTCCAGATGGACGCGGGCGGTGGTGTGGACGCGTGTCGGCGTGTGCCCGGCCTTCGACAGGCCGGCGGACAGCGCCATAGAGAAACAGCCGGCGTGGGCCGCGGCGATCAGTTCCTCAGGGTTGGTGCCGGTGCCATTCTCGAAGCGCGACGGAAAGGAGTAGGCGCCTTCGAACGCGCCGCTGCCCAGCCGCATCGTGCCTGATCCCTGGGCAAGGTTTCCCCGCCATTCCGCATCCGATTGCCGCACAGCCATAGTGATCTCCCGATCCTGGTTGTTGGATGAACCGTCGCTCAAATTAGAGCCGTTCGGGGAAACGGCAATCGCCACAGGTGTTAAGCAAGAGGAGCGGCCAGCATCCGAAAAGCACCCGACACATACGGAAAAGCAGAGGAAGACGCAGAACAATTAAGGTTTTGTGGCGTTGTCCCGGCACAGGGAAAGCCAGAGGTTGAATGGGGGTAGGAGGAATGAGCATGCGCCAACCGGATTGGCAGATCGCGGCTGGAACGGCGCCGCGGGGCGGTGATGCCCCGGCGGTCAGCGCCGCCGACATCCGGGCGCTTCTGGCCGACAGCGGCTGGCTGGCTACTGATGCCTCCACCCTGTCCGACGAGGACGACCTCTACGCCGCCGGATTGACCTCCCACGGGTCGGTGAACCTGATGCTGGCGCTGGAGGAGCGCTACGGCATCGAGTTTCCGGAACATCTGCTGCGCCGCCGCACCTTCGAGAGCATCTCGGCGATCCGTGCCGCGGTTGCCGGTTTGCTGGACGGCGCGCCGGGCGGGACGGGGGCCGGATGAGGGCGGCCGCGCCGGACGGTCCGGCGGCGGTCGCCGCAGAGGCTGCCGCCATCGCGGAGCACCACGCCGACAGCGTGGATCGCGAGGCGCGCTTTCCCAAGGAAAGTTTCACCGCTTTGAAAGAGGCGCGGCTGCTCGGCCTGATGGTGCCGCGGGATTTCGGCGGCGGCGGCGGCGGTCTGACCGATGCGGCGGCGGTGGCCCATGCGCTGGCCCAGAAATGCCCGTCCAGCGGGCTGATCTACGCCATGCACCAGATCCAGGTGGCCTGCCTCGTGCGCCATGGGCAGGGCAGCGACTGGCATCGCGCTTTTCTGGAGCGGTTGGCCGGTGAGCAGCTTCTTCTCGCCTCCGCGACGACCGAGGCCGGGATTGGAGGCGACGTGCGCTCCAGCGTCTGCTCCGTAGAGGGCGAGACGGGCGGCGCCTTCCGGCTGGAAAAGCAGGCGACGGTCATCTCTTATGGGGCGGAGGCCGACGCGATTCTGGTGACGGCGCGGCGCGCGGCGGACTCGCCGCCCTCCGATCAGGTCATCGTGCCTGTGCTGCGCGGGCAGGCGCGGTTGGAGGAGATCGGCGGCTGGGACACGCTGGGCATGCGCGGCACCCGCAGCGTCGGCTACCGGCTGGTGGCGGAGGCGGAGCGGGCGCAGATCCTGCCGCTGCCCTATGCCGACATCTCCGCCCGCACCATGCTGCCGGTGACGCACATCCTGTGGAGCAGCGTCTGGCTGGGCATCGCGACCGACGCGGTGGCGCGGGCCGCCGCCTTCATCCGGGCGGAGGCGCGCAAGCGTCCCGGCACCCCGCCACCGGGCGCGCGGCGTCTCGCCGAGGCGACCGCCGGCCTTCAGGCCATGCGCGGCCTGGTGCGCGGCGCGCTCGCCCGCTTCGAGGAGGTGGCGGACGATCCCGACCGTCTCACCGCCCCGGGCTTCGCGGTCGCCATGAACACGCTGAAGACCGAAGCGGCGGAGATGGTGGTGCGGATTGTGGGGCAGGCGATGCTGGCCGGCGGCTTGGCCGCCTACCGCAACGACAGCCCTTACAGCCTGTGCCGCCATCTGCGCGACGCCCACTCGGCGCCGCTGATGATCAACAACGACCGGATACTGGGCAACACCGCGAACCTGCTGCTGGCGCACAGGGACAACGGTTCTCTCTTCGGCTGAGGCTTTCTCGGAACGGAATGCGGCGGATGGACATGCGGGCAGAGGGCACACCGGTGGAGAATGGGCAGGCGGCGTTCCGCGACGCGCTGATCGCGGCCGGGCTGCTGATCCCCACAGGGGTCGACGGGCTGTACGGCCGCAGCGGAGTCTTCGAGGATGTGGTGGATCGCTTCAACGATCTGATCACCACCTGGGGCGGCGGCGACGGGGCGGACGTCATGCGCTTCCCTCCTGGGGTGGCCCGCCACCAGTTCGAACAGAGCGGCTATCTGAAGAGCTTCCCGCATCTGGCCGGCACCGTACACGCCTTCAAGGGTGACGAGCGCGCCCACCAATCCCTGCTGCGCCGGCTGGAGGAGGGGGAGGAGTGGACCGACGCCCAGATGGCGACCAACGTCGTCCTGACCCCTGCCGCCTGCTACCCCGTCTACCCCACCATCGCGGAGCGCGGGCCGCTGCCCGCCGACGGCGCGCTGGTCGATGTCTATTCCTACTGCTTCCGCCATGAACCGTCGCTGGACCCGGCGCGGATGCAGCTGTTCCGGATGCGCGAATATGTGCGCGCCGGCACGCCGGAGCAGGTCATGGCCTTCCGGCAGAGTTGGGTGGAGCGGGGGCGGGCGCTGATGGAATCGCTCGCCCTGCCGGTGGCCGTCGATCTGGCGAACGACCCTTTTTTCGGGCGGGCCGGGCGGATGCTGGCGGTCAGCCAACGCGACCAGGGGCTGAAGTTCGAACTGTTGATCCCCATCGCGTCGGTCGAGCAGCCCACCGCCTGCCTCAGCTTCAACTACCACCAGGACCATTTCGGGCTGCTCTGGGACCTGCGGACGCCGGACGGCGCCGTTGCCCATACGGCCTGCGTCGGCTTCGGGATGGAGCGGGTGGCGCTGGCGCTGTTCCGCCATCACGGCTTGGACGTGAAGGCGTGGCCCGCCGCCGTGCGCGCCGTCCTCTGGGGCTGAGCGGGCAGGGGAGGCCGGGCATGGAGCATCCGCTCGACAGGCCGGACCGCGACTGGGCGGAGACCAACTGCTACACCGACCTGTGGCTCGGGCTGCTGCGGGCGCTGGGGATGGAGCCGATGGCCTCCCTGGCCTTCACCGTCGCCCAGGATTTCGAAGGCGACCAGTTCACCTTCTTCAAGGTGCCGCCGGAAGACCTGCGCCGCCTCTACGGGCTGGAGGTGCAGGAACTCGCCCTCTACGACCGGGTGGAGACCCATGCGGCGGTGCAGGTGACGCGCGGTCGTCCCGTTCTGGTGGAGGTGGACGGCTATCATCTGCCGGACACGCGGGGAACGTCGTACCGCGCGCAGCACGTCAAGACGACCATCGCGATTCTCGGCATGGACGCGGGCGCGCGGCGGCTCGACTACATTCACAACGCCGGGCGTTTCATGCTGGAAGGGGAGGATTACGACGGCCTGTTCGCCCCCGCCCCTCTGTTTCCCTATGTGGAGTTCGTGAAGCGCAGCGGTCCGGCCTTGGAGGGAGAAACCCTAATGGAGGCGTCCCGCACCCTGCTGTCCCGCCATCTGGGCCGCCGCCCGGCGGGCAACCCCATCGCCGCCTTCCGCGCCGCCCTGCCGGAGCATCTGGAGAGTCTGGCTGCCCGGCCCATGGACTATTTTCACCTCTACGCCTTCAACACGCTGCGGCAGGTGGGAGCGAACTTCGAACTGCTCGGGATGCATGTCCGTTGGATCGGCGGGCCGACGAACGCGGCGGAGGCCTGCGCCAGCCTTTCCGCCACCGCCAAAGCCTTTCAGTTCCAACTTGCGCGTGGCGTGCACCGGCGGCGCTTTGGCGACTACGCGCCGCCGCTGGAGGCGATGGAGCGCGCATACGACGGCGCGCTTGGCGCGCTGCTCCGCCATTACGGGTGACCGACCATGGCGCGCCTTCATGCCGTGAGCGGCCGCAGCGTGACGCCCCTGTCCACGGGGTGGGAACTGTGCGTGACCGAGCCGGGCGGAACGCCCGCGGGGGACTGGCTGCCCGCCCCGGTGCCCGGCACCGTCGCGCAGGCGTTGCGCGAGGCCGGGCTTTACCGTCTGGGCGATCCGCTTCCCCTGCACGACCGCGACGTCTGGTACCGGACGCGGCTGACCGGTGACGGGCCTTGCACCCTGCGCTTCCATGGCCTCGCCACCGTTGCGGAGGTCTGGCTGGACGGGGAGCGCATTCTGAGCAGCGCCAGCATGTTCCAGCGCCACGACGTTCCCGTCACCTTGCACGGGGTGCACGCGCTGCGCATCGTCTTCCGCGCCCTGAACCCGGTGCTCAGGGCGCAGAAAGGTCGGGGCCGCTGGCCGGTTCGGCTGGCCGAGCCGGCGGGGCTGCGCGCGGTGCGGACGACGCTGCTTGGCCACATGCCCGGCTGGTGCCCGCCCGTGCCGGCCGTCGGCCCCTGGCGGCCGGTGGAACTGATCACGGAGGATGGTCCGCTGCGCGTCCGCTCGGCGGACATGCGCGCCATGCTGGAGGGGCGGGACGGCCGCCTGTCCTTGACGCTGGCGGCGGAGTGGACCGGGTCCGCTCCCCCGCCGGGCTGGCTGGAAGTGGGGGAGATGCGGGCTCCGCTTCGCTGGACCGGGCCGGGGGAATTGCGCGGCGCCGTCCGCCTGCCGGAGGTCGCGCCCTGGTGGCCGCACAGCCACGGTCGGCCGGCGCTCCACCCCGTGCGTGCCGTGGTGGGCGACGAGCGCGTCGACCTGGGGAGCACCGGCTTCCGGCGCATCGAGCGCGAGCCCGGCGAGGGCTTCGCCCTGCGCGTGAACGGGGAGCGGATTTTCTGCCGCGGCGCCTGCTGGAGCAGCCCCGACATCGTGGCCTTGCCGGGGACGCGGGACGCCTACGCCCCCTGGCTGGAACTGGCACGGCAGGCCGGGATGACCATGCTGCGGGTTCCAGGCATCGCCACCTACGAGGCCGACGCCTTCTTCGACCTGTGCGACGAGATGGGAATTCTCGTTTGGCAGGATTTCATGTTCGCCAACTTCGACTATCCGGCCGATGAGGCGTTCTTCGACGTCGCCCGGCGGGAGGCGGCGCAGTTCCTCGACCGGGTGCAGGCCGCGCCGTCGCTTGCCGTGCTGTGCGGCGGCAGCGAGGCGGAGCAGCAGGCGGCCATGCTCGGTTTGCCGCGCGAGCGCTGGAGCCAGCCGCTGTTCGACACCGTCCTGCGGGAGGAGACGGAACGGGGGCGGCCCGACGTGCCCTACGTGACCAACTCCCCGACCGGCGGACCGCTGCCCTTCGCCGCCGACGCGGGCGTGACCCACTACTACGGCGTCGGGGCCTATCTCCGCCCGCTGGAGGACGCGCGTCGGGCGAATGTTCGCTTCGCCTCCGAATGCCTCGCCTTCGCCAACATGCCGGAGGCCGGGGCGCTGCCCGGTGTTCCGGCGGTCCACGATCCGCGCTGGAAGGCGCGCGTGCCCCGCGACCCCGGCGCGCCTTGGGATTTCGAGGATGTGCGGGACCATTACCTGCGGATGCTGTATGGCGGCGATCCGATGGTCCTGCGCTACGAGGACCCCGACCGCTACGCGCGGCTGTCGCGCGCCGTGACGGGGGAGGTGATGGAGGCCGTCTTCGCGGAATGGCGTCGGGTCGGCTCCTTATGCGCGGGCGGGCTGGTCTGGATGTTCCAGGACGTCTGGCCGGGGGCCGGCTGGGGCGTGGTCGGGTCCGGCGGCGTGCCGAAGGCGGCGTGGCACGCGCTGCGCCGCGCCTTCCGGCCCGTGCAGATCCTGCTGACCGACGAAGGGGTGAACGGGCTGGCGATCCATCTGCTGAACGAGACGGCAGAGCCGGTGGAGGCGGTGCTGACCCTGACCGCCCTGCGGCGGGGCGGGGGGGCGGGGGTGCGGGGGGCGAGGGGGGGCGCCCCCCCCCCCCCCCCGGCCCCCGCCGCGTCGGGCCCCCCCGCGCCCCCCCCCTTCCTCTGGTTGTCACGCGCCCACCCCTCCCGTCCCCCCCCCCCCCACGCAGGGGGGGGGGGCGTTGTCCATCCGTGGCGCGCTGCCCCGCACGCCCGTGCGCTCCCCTTCTCTCAGG
>NZ_WHOR01000260.1:0-8291 GCF_013340925.1 Azospirillum formosense | reverse complement strand
CCGCGACCCTCCCGCCACCCGACCAGGACAAGCGGCTGGAGGCTCTGGAGCGCGAGAACGCCAAGCTCCGCCGCATCAACCAGGTGCTGATGGACCGGGTGGAGCGGTCGATGGACGTGCAGGGGGGCGCCTTCTCCCTGTTCCAGACCGCCATCGTCCTGGAACAGAAGGTGCGCGAGCGCACGCTGGAGCTGGAGCGCGCCCTGCGCGAGCTGGAGGACAGCCACCGCGCGCTGGCCCGGGCCAAGGAGCTGGCCGACACCATGCGCAGCCGCCTGTCGGAGGCCATCGAGTCGGTCAACGAGGGCTTCGCCATCTTCGACGCCGACGACCGGCTGGTGCTGTGCAACAGCAAGTATCTCGCCCTGTGGCCGGAGATCCGCGACCGCATCCTGCCGGGCATCCGCTTCCAGGAGATCGCCGAGCTGGCCGCCTCGTCGCGCACCATCGCCGACGCCTACCCGCGGCCCGACCGCTGGCTGTCGGAGCGGCTGGCCCAGCACCGGGCGCTGAAGGGTCCCTACGTCTACCGGCTGGCCGACGGGCGCTGGGTCCAGGTGAACGAGCGGCGGACCCGCGACGGCGGGGTGGTCGGCGTCTACACCGACATCACCGACATCAAGGAGCATGAGACCCGCCGCCGCGAGCGGGAGCTGGCTGAGAAGTCGGCGCTGCTCCAGGCGACGCTGGACAACATCGCCCAGGGGGTCGGGGTGTACGACCGCGACCAGCGGCTGGTCGCCTGGAACGAGCGCTTCACCGGCCTGCTGCGCCTGCCCGCCAAGGTGGCGGAGCGCGGGGCGGGCTTCGCCGACTTCGTGCTGCACCACGCGGCGCTGGGCGACCGCGGCCTGTCGCTGAAGGCGCTGATGATGCCGAGCTGCCTCGTCGAGCAGCCCTGGCTGGACGACACGGTGCTGGAAATCAGCCGCAACCCCATGCCGGGCGGCGGCTTCGTCCTGACCTTCACCGACATCACCGAGCGCAAGCGCGCCGAGCAGGCGCTGCGCGACAGCGAGGAGCGCATCCGGCTGGTCACCGACGCGGTGCCGGCGCTGATCGCCTATGTCGACGCCGAGCAGCGCTTCCGCTTCGTCAACAAGGCCTACGAGGGCTGGTTCAACCGCAAGCGCGAGGAGATCGAGGGGCAGCCCATGTGGGCGGCGCTGGGCGACCTCTATTACGAGGTGCGCCGCTCCTACGTGCTGCGCGCGCTGGCCGGCGAGGAGGTCACCTTCGACCTGGAGCTGCCGGGCGAGAACGGCGCGCCGCGCTACGCCGTCGCCACCTACATCCCGCATTTCGGCGAGCGGCGCGGCGGCGGCAAGCCGGAGGTGCTGGGCTATTTCGGCCTGATCCACGACATCACCGAGCGGCGCATGGCGGCGGAGGCTCTGGCCGATGCCAAGGACAGCCTGGAGCGCCGCGTCGTCGAGCGCACCGCCGAGCTGACCCGGCTCAACGGCCAGCTCCAGCAGGAGATCGCCGAGCGCATCGCGGCGGAGGAGGCGCTGCGGCTGGCCAAGGCGGAGGCGGAGCAGGCCAACCTGTCCAAGACGCGCTTCCTGGCGGCGGCCAGCCACGACCTGCTGCAACCGCTGAACGCGGCGCGGCTGTTCGTCTCGGCGCTGGGCGACCTGGAGCAGCCGGAACCGAACCGCGGGCTGGTCGACAACATCGACGTGGCCCTGGCGTCGGTGGAGGATCTGCTGTCGGCGCTGCTGGACATCTCCAAGCTGGACGCCGGGGCGGTGCGGCCGGAGATCGCCGATTTCCCGATCAAGAGCCTGTTCGGCGCGCTGGCCACCGAATACGCGGCGGTAGCGAAGGAGCGCGGGCTGGACCTCCGCGTCGTTCCCAGCCACGCCGTGGTGCGCAGCGACATCCGTCTGTTGCGCCGGATCCTGCAGAACTTCCTGTCCAACGCCCTGCGCTACACCCAGGCACGGGGTGGGGCGAAGGGCGGGACGAAGGGCGGCGCCGGGCGCGTGCTGATCGGCTGCCGGCGGACACGCGAGGGCCTGCGGATCGAGGTGTGGGACACCGGTCCCGGCGTGCCCGCCGACAAGCTGGGCGAGATCTTCCAGGAATTCCGACGCCTTGACACGCCCTGCGCCAACGAACGGGTGCGCGGCATGGGCCTCGGCCTCGCCATCGTGGAGCGGGTGGCGCGGATGCTCGAGCATCCCATCACCGTGCGGTCGCAGCCGGGGCGTGGGTCGGTCTTCGCGGTGACGGTGCCCTTCGGGCGCTACGCCCGCCCGGTGCGCGCGCTGGAAGCGCCGGTGCAGACCGCCACGAACCGGCTGGCCGGCACGCGGGTCCTGGTGATCGACAACGAGCCGGCGGTGCTGGCCGGCATGCGCGCCTTGCTGGAAGGCTGGGGGTGCAGCGTCGCCACGGCGGCGTCCGGCGACGAAGCGCTGGCCGGGCTGGGGGCGGTGGCGCCGGACGTGCTGTTCGCCGACTATCACCTGGACGACGGGGTGATCGGCTTCACCGAGATCGCGCGGGTGCGCGAGCGCTGCGGGGCCGATCTGCCGTCGGTCCTGATCACCGCCAACCGCACCGCCGAGGTGGTGGAGGAGGCGCAGGCCAAGGGCTGTCACGTGCTGAACAAGCCGGTGCGGCCGGCGCAGCTGCGGGCGGTGATGACGGGGTTGCTGGGGTAGCCGTGCCCCCTCCCTAACCCTCCCCCGCTTTTGGCGAGGGAGGGGACAAACTCCCTCTCCCGCGCAGCGGGGGAGGGTCGGGGAGGGGGAAAACGCTACTCCCCGCCCGCCTTGCGCGCCAGAAACCCCCGCGCCGGGTTGTAGCCGTAGACCGCACCGCCCAGGAACACCGCCAACGCCAGCACCGTCCAGCCCAGGGCCGGCAGGTTCACGTCCAGATACAGCGCGAAGCGGATCAGCTCGACCGCCTGGCTGAAGGGGTTGACGGTGCACAGAAAATACAGAAGCTCCCCCGCTTCCTGCATCTTCCACAGCGGATAGAGCGCGGTGGACAGAAAGAAGGTCGGGAAGATGACGAAGTTCATCACGCCCGCGAAATTCTCCAACTGGCGGATGGCCGAGGACAGCAGCATCCCCAGCGCCCCCAGCATCAGCCCGCTGACCACCAGCGCCGGCAGGACCGTCACGTAGCCGAGCGGCGGCGCCTGCACCCCGTAGACCCAGGCGACGGCGAGGAAGGCATAGACCTGGAGGATCGACACCGCCGTCCCGGCCAGCAGCTTCGCCGTCAGCAGGAACCAGCGGGGCAGGGGGCTGACCAGCAGCATCCGCATGCTGCCCATCTCGCGGTCGTAGACCATCGACAGCGAGCTTTGCATCCCGTTGAACAGCTGCACCATCCCGGCAAGGCCGGGGACGATGTAGACCTCGTAGGGGATGTAGGTCTCGTAGGGCGGGGTGATGGCGATGCCCAGCGCCGCGCGGAAGCCCGCCGCGAAGACGAACAGCCAGAGCAGCGGGCGGACCAGGGCCGACAGGAAGCGCTCCCGCTGGTGGACGAAGCGCAGCACCTCGCGCCCGACGATCCCGCCGAGCGCGCGCGCGTAATGGGCAAAAGCCGTCACGCCGCCTCCTTCGCGGTCAGCCGGGTGAAGCTCTCGGTCAGCGTGTCCGCCCCGGTCGTGCGGTTCACCTCCGTCACCGGCCCGGCGGCGCGGACTTGCCCGCGGTGGATCACCACCACGCGGTCGCCCTCGCCGATCTCGTCGATCAGGTGGGTGGCCCAGAGGACGGCGATGCCGCGCTCCCGGCACAGGGCGTGGACATGCTCGACGATGGCGCGCCGCGCCGGGACGTCCAGCCCGACGGTCGGCTCGTCCAGCACCAGCAGGGCCGGCTCGTGCAGCAGGGCGCGGGCCAGCTCCACCCGGCGGCGGTGCCCGCCGTTCAGCGCCCGCACCGTCTCGCCGATGCGCTCCGCCATGCCCAGCCGCTCCAGCGCTTCCCGCGCGCGGGCCTCGGCGGTGCGGCGGGGGATGCCGTGCAGGGCCGCGAAATAGAGCAGATTCTGCCGCACCGTCAGGTCGAGGTCGAGCGTGGGCTGCTGGAACACCACGCCCATGCGGCCCAGCGCCCGGGCCGGCTCCCGCCGCAGGTCGACGCCGCCGATGCGGATGGTGCCGCCCGGCGATTCGAACAGGCGGGTGACCAGAGCGAACAGCGTCGTCTTGCCCGCCCCGTTGGGGCCGAGCAGGGCGGTGAAGGAGCCTGCCCCGACCGCCAGCGACACATCCTTCAGCGCGAAGGTTCCGCGCCCGTAGGCGTAGCTCAGCCCTTCGACCGACAGCGCGGGGGCTTCCATTCCGTCAGCCCTTCACCGCGACGCCCCAGGGGTAGCGGCCAACCTTGATCGACTTGACGACCTTCAGGCTGTCCACATCGATCACCGACACGTCGCCCGACACGCCGTTGGTGGCGTAGAGGCGCTTCTGGTCGGGCGACAGGTCGAGCTGCCAGACGCGGCGGCCGACCAGGAGGTAGTCCTTCACCGCGAAGGTCTGGGCGTCCACCACCGCGACATGGTTGGCCGGGCCGAGCGCCACGAAGGCGTAGCGCCCGTCGTCGGTCAGCTTGATGCCCACCGGCTGGATGCGGTCCTGGGGCACCCCCTTGATCTTGAAGCGGATGGTCTGCGCCACCTTGCGGCTGGCCGTGTCGATCACCGACAGGGTGCCGCCGATCTCCGCCGACACCCACAGGCGGCTGCCGTCCTTGCTGAACTGGGCGTAGCGCGGGCGGGCGTCGACCAGCGTGTTGTCGACGACGGCGCGCTTCTCCGTGTCGATCCAATGGACCATGTTCGTCGTCTCCGACGTGTTCACCGCCCATTTTCCGTCGGGGCTGACCGCCATGCCTTCCGGCTCCACGCCGACATCCACCTGATAGGCGACCTTGCGGCTGGGCACTTCGACGATGGTGACGACGTTGCTCTCCTCGTTGGCGATGAACAGGTGCTTGCCGTCGGGGTGCAGGGCGAACAGCTCCGGGTCCTCGCCCGAGGGCAGGTTGTGCAGGATCTTCTTCGTCGCGAGGTCCATCACCTGCACCGTGTCGTCGTCGCTGGCGCAGATGTAGAGATGCTTGCCGTCCGCGCTCAGCGTGATGCCGCGGGGGCGCCGCCCGACCTTCACCGTCTCCGTCACCGTCAGGGTCGCGCCGTCGATGATGGACAGGGTGTTGTCCTTCTCGTTCGAGACATAGACGGTCTCCGCCAAAGCAGGAACGGCGCAGCCGGCCAGCAGCGCGGCGAGGAGAAGGGAGCGGGCGGTGGTCATCGATGCGGCGTCCTTATCGGCGGAAGCGGTTGGGAAAGGTCAGCGACGGCAGCCCGTTTCGGGCTGGTCGTGGCCCAGCGTGTCGAGTTCGGTCCTGGGGTGCAGGAAGCCGTCCTGCGGCGAGACGGACACCAGCGAGCGGTCGGCGGCGAGAAGCACCGGCTGGCGCAACTGCCCGTCCCAGCTGCGGAAGGACAGCGGCACGCCCTTGAAGGCGGCCAGCGTGAAGTCCGGCCCGCGGATGTAGGCGGCCAGCGCCGCCGGGTCGGTGGAGCGGGTGCGGGTCGCCGCCTCGCCCACCGCGCGGATGGCGGTCCAGACGGCGTGGTCGCGGGGCGACATGACGCGCTGGGCGGCGGCCTTGAAGCGGGACTGGAGCTGGGCCGCCCCCCACGCCTCGTGGGCGCGGTGCCAGTTGGTGGGGACGAGGCCCTGCGTGCCGGCGACCGGGCGCGGCTCCCAGGTGCGGTACAGCACATAGTCGCCGAAGTCGCCGATCTCGTCGGCGACGATCACCACGTCGTGGCGCTTGCCCTGGGTGAAGACCGGCATTTCGGCCTGGGCGGTGCGGCGGGCGTCGTGGTCCTCGCTCCAGGTCTTCTCCTCGACCACCTCGGCGCCAAAGCGCTTGGCCGCCCGCTTCACCGCGGCGGCGTAGAGCCGGTCCTCGGGCCGGGTGCCGACGATCAGCAGCCATTTCGTCCAGCGCTTCACCGCCAGATACTGGGCCAGCGCGTCGGCCAGCATGGCGCGGTCGGGCGCCGTGTGCAGCAGGTTGGGCGCGCACAGCGCGTTGCGCAGGCTGTCGTCGGTCGAGCCGGCGTTGAACAGCAGCAGGTTCGCCGCCTCGGGCAGGCGGGCCAGCGCGCCGGGCGTCTCGCCGGGCAGGTCCAAAACGACGATGCGGTGCCCGGCGGCGGCGAGGTCGCGCAGCGCCTGCGCCGGGTCGCCGTCGATGGGGACGGTCACCGCCTCCAGCGCGAAGCCCTGCTTGAGGAAGCGGCCCGTGGAATTGTTGTCCGCCACGGCGAGACGGGCGCCGGCCAGCCCTTCGTCGGCGGGCGGGTCGTCGAGGTTGGACAGGGCGGGGGGATGCTCGACCTCCTGCGTCAGGTAGGCGATGCGGACGGTGGAAGCATCCGCTGGCGCCGCCTCTTGCGAAAAGGCGGCCGGCGAGGCGCAAAGCCCGCCGGCCAGCAAGGCGATCTGCATCAAGGAGGGTAACCAAAGGCTGAAACGCATCGCGGGTTTGCACTCGCCTGGTTTCGGGAGACCAGGGTATCCCCGCCGGGCGGCGTCCCGGAATGCAACTTTGGTACGATTGCGCGGGCGGAAAACGTCGTTTCGGTCCGATCGCGGCGGGCTCGACGCACGGTTGCTACCAAAGTCCAATTATTGGCCGCACGGACCGCCCGCTATGCTCCGGGGCAACGGACAACGCTCCCTTCGCATTTTTCTGAATGAGGACGCCCCTTATGAACGCACGGCTTCTCCGGCTTGCGATGGCCGGTTTCCTGACCGGCGCGGCTGCCGTCGCCTCCACGGTTGTCCCCACGGCGGCCTTCGCCCATGGCGACGTGACCCCCCAGGCCGTGGACACCACCGGCCTCGACAAGCTGGGCGAGGACTGGCGCGACGCGAACCCCTACCGCGGCAACCCGCGGGCGATCGAGATCGGCGCCTCCGCCTTCAACCAAAACTGCGCGCGCTGCCACGGGCTGGGCGCGGTGTCGGGCGGCATCGCCCCGGACCTGCGCTATCTGGAAAAGGGCGACGCCGGGGACGAGTGGTTCAAGGAGCGGGTGACCAACGGCTCGATCCGCAACGGCGTCACCTACATGCCGCGCTTTGGCGAGGCGCTGGGCCAGGAGGCGCTGTGGGCGATCCGGTCGTGGCTGGAGACGGTGCACGAGGAATGACGGCGTTTCCGACGCGGCGCCACCTGCTGTCCTTCGCCGCCGCCGCGCTGGCCGCCGGGGTCCTCCCCCGGCGCGCCGGCGCGCGCCCGTTGGACGACGTGGTGGCCGCCGGGCGGCTGATGGTCGCGGTCTATCGCGACAACCCGCCCTTCTCCTATCGCAAGGGCGGCACCCTGGTCGGCGTGGACGTGGACCTCGCCCGCGCCATCGCCGGGCGGCTGGGCGTCGGCGTCGAGTTCATGGAGCTGACCGCCGGGGAGGCCGTGTCGGACGACCTGCGCAACGCGGTGTGGCGCGGCCCGGTCGTCGGGGGGGGCGTGGCCGACGTGATGATGCATGTGCCCTATCAGAAGGAGTTCGGGTTGCGCAACCCGGAGGCCGTGCTGTTCGGCCCCTACCAGCGGGAGGGTTTCGCGCTGGCCCGCAACCCGATGCGCATGACCCAGCCGATGCTGGCCTCCCTGCCCGACGAGCCGGTGGGGGTGGAGATCGACAGCATCCCCGACTTCTACCTGCTGGGGGCCTTCGGCGGGCGCCTGCGCGAGCGTCTGGTCCATTACATGACGATCCCCGAGGCGGTCGAAGCCTTGGTCAAGGGCGACGTGGCCGCCGTCGTCGCGACGCAGAGCCAGGTCGAGGCCGCGCTGGGCGACCGCGCCGCCGGCTTCCCGATCACCCCGGTGACCTTCCCCGGCATGATGGCGTCGAACTGGGACATCGGCATGGCGGTGAAGGAGAACTCCCGTGACCTCGCCTATGCGGTGGGCGACGCGGTGACCGCGCTGCTGGAGGACGGGACGTTGCCGGAGATTTTCCGCAGGCATGGGGTGACGCACAACGCGATTCCGGTGGAGTGACGGCGCTTGACCCCCTCCCAACCTCCCCCCGCTTCGCAGGGGCGGGGATGGAGCTCCTCCCCCTGCGAAGCGGGGGGAGGTTGGGAGGGGGTCAAGGGCCGTCCCTCCACCGGAATCGCGGTGTGCGTCACCCCCTGCCTGGGGGAAATCTCCGGCAACGTCCCGTCCTCCCGCAGCGCGGTCCCCGCGTCGCCCACCGCATACGCCGGTGCCGGGGAAGTCTCCTTC
>NZ_WHOR01000025.1:0-36210 GCF_013340925.1 Azospirillum formosense | reverse complement strand
GTCCAGCAGGAAGGCGGCGCGGGCGAGATAGCCGGTCGCCTCCAGCACCAGGATGAAGAAGAACAGCACGAGGATCTGCGGCAGGAAGATGACCACGCTGCCGACCCCCGCGATGATCCCGTCGGTCAGCAGGCTGCGCAGCGCCCCGTCCGGCAGGGTGGCGGCCACCCAGTCCTTGAGCCCGCTGACCGCGCCGTCGATCAGGTTCATCGGCGCCTCGGCCCAGGCGAACACCGCCTGGAACATCAGGAACAGCACGAGGAACAGGAAGGCCAGCCCGAACACCGGGTGCAGCAGCACCGCATCCACCCGCCGGGTCGCCAGCGGCGGCAGGCCGGCGTTGGCCACGCAGCCGGCCAGCAGCCCCTCGACCTCCTGGTGGTAGGCCCGCAAGTCGCGCGAGGAGGGCTCGCTCCAGCCGCAGGGGGCGGGGTTCTCCGCCGCATCGGCCGCCATGGCCATGGCCCCATCGATCTGCTCCAGCAGCGGCTGGACGCCGCCGCGGCGGATGGCGACGGTCGGCACCACCGGCACGCCGAGCGCTGCGGACAGGGCCGCCGCATCGATGCGGCAGCCGCGCTTCTCCGCCGCGTCCATCATGTTCAGCGCCAGGATGATCGGGCGGCCCAGCCGCTTCAGCTCCACCACCAGCCGCAGGTTCAGGCGCAGGTTGGTGGCGTCGGCGACGCAGACCAGCAGGTCGGGGCTGTCCTCGTGCGAGAAGCGGCCGAGCACGACGTCGCGGGTCACCTCCTCGTCGGGGGAGCGGGCGCGCAGGCTGTAGGTGCCCGGCAGGTCGATCACCTGAACGCGGCGGCCGAGCGGGCTGACGAAATGCCCGATCTTCCGCTCCACGGTGACGCCGGGGTAGTTCGCCACCTTCTGGCGGGAGCCGGTGAGGGCGTTGAACAGGGCGGTCTTGCCGCAGTTCGGGTTGCCGACCAGCGCGATGCGCGGCGGCAGAGCGGAGTCCAGGACCGACATGGCCGGATGTCCTTGAAGGGAGTCGTTCTGAAAAAGGAAGCGGCGCAGCGCGTCAGACGGCGGGCGCCACCAGCACGGCGCGCGCCTCGGCGCGGCGGAGCGCCAGCGTGTGCTCGTTCACGCGGATGGCGATGGGGTCGCGGCCCGGAAAGGCTTCGTGCAGGACCTCGACCTGGGAGCCCTCGACCAGCCCCATCTCGATCATGCGCCGCTCCAGCTCCCCTTCGGGAAGGGTGGTGACGACCCCCCGCTCATCGACGCCGGTCACGCGGGCGCGCTCGCCCTTCTTCAACTCGCCCAAATGCCGTCCGCCGGGCGACTGGCCCGTTCCGGGGGTGGGATGACCGCTCATGGCTGCACCTGATCGCACCGGGAGGTGGGGGGCGCGTTCCTGTCCGCCCCTCTTCGCCGCGAATGATCCTGCGAAGCGTTCGCATCCGTCCAGCGGGCTAAATGTCGCAGGAGCCTTGTGAAATGAGCGCAGCGACCATACAGAGACTAGGGCTTTGCGGGGGCCGCCGCGCCCTTCGCGTCACCTTTCGCCGCCGGCGCGGGAGCCGGCGCCCTGGCGGAGCGGTCGAGGTTGGCCTGCGCCGTCTTCGCCGCCGCGCTGTTCGGCGTGTTGCGGACGATCTGGCTCCAATCCTCCCGCGCGCCCGGCAGGTTGCCGGCCTGCGCCTTGATGTTGGCGCGCAGCAGCAGGGCGTCGGGATCGCCGGGGCGCAACTCCAGCGCGCGGTCGATGTCGGCCATGGCCTGCCGGTCGTTGGCCAGCGCCTTGTGGGCGGCGGCGCGGTAGAGATAGGCCTCGGGCCGCCGCGGGTCCTTCTTCAACGCCGCGTCCAGATCGGCCACGGCGTCCCAGAAGCGCTCCGTCTCGGCCCGCGCGATGGCGCGGTCGATCAGCAGGTCCACGTCGTCCGGCTGGAGCGCCAGGGCGCGGCTGTAGGCCCGTTCCGCCCGCACGTTGTCGCCGGCGCGCAGCCACGCCCAGCCGGCCCGCCCGAGGATCGAGGCCCCGGCCTTCGGGTCGTCCTTGCCCAGCACCGGAGCCAACTCCTCCAGCCGCGCCCCGGCGGTGGTGAAGTCGCCCTTGTGGAACAGCGCCAGCGCCTGGCACAGCCTTGCATGGTCGCCGCCGCCGCGGTTCAGCCAGGTCTGCGCGCTCTCCAGCGCTTCGGTCGGGCGCTTCTCGGCGAGCGTCAGGCAGGCCTGGAATTCCCGGTTGTGATCGACGGCGGGAGCGGCCAAGGCGGGGCTGACAGAGAGGAGCGCCAGCGCGGCCGTGATGAGGTAAGCGTTGCGTCGGTTCATGGCGGCCTTACACTCCGTCATTGCCGCTTCCGACGCAAGGACCCCGCAAGACATGGCTTCACCCCGTCTGTTCGTCTTCGGCCTGGGCTTCACCGCCCGCGTGTTCGCCGACCGGCTGAGGGCCGAGGGCTGGCGGATCGCCGCCACCTGCCGCGGCGAGGACAAGCGCGCCGCCCTGGAGGCGCAGGGCGTCGAGGCGTTCCTGTTCGACCGGGGCCGCCCGCTGGAGGACGCCCGCGCCGCGTTGGCCGGCACCACCCACCTGCTGGTCAGCGTCCCGCCCGACGAGCGGGGCGACCCGGTGCTCGATCAGCACGCCATGGATCTGGCGGACCTGCGGACGCTCGACTGGGCCGGCTACCTCTCCACCACCGGGGTCTACGGCGACACCAAGGGCGACTGGGTGGGCGAGGCGGCGTGGCTGCGCCCGACCGGCGAGCGGCAGAAGCGCCGCGTCGAGGCGGAGCGCGGCTGGCTGAATCTCTACCGTCAGTACGGCGTGCCGATGCATCTCTTCCGGTTGGCCGGCATCTACGGGCCGGGGCGCAGCGCGCTGGACAACGTGCGCGACGGCACCGCCCGGCGGGTGGACAAGCCCGGTCAGGTGTTCAGCCGCATCCATGTGGAGGACATCGCGGCGACGCTGCGCGCCTCGATGGACAAGCCGACGCTGGGCGCGGTCTACAACGTCGCCGACGACCTGCCCTCCCCCTCCCACGAGGTGGTGAGCTACGCCTGCGGCCTGCTGGGCGTGGAACCGCCGCCGCTGGTGCCCTTCGCGGAGGCCGGGCTGTCGCCGATGGCCGCCAGCTTCTACGCCGACTGCCGCCGGGTGAAGAACGACCGCATCAAGCGCCAGCTCGGCGTGGCGCTGGCCTATCCGGACTACCGCGCCGGGCTGGACGCCCAGTTCGCGGCGGAGAGCGGGCGGTAGAGTCGCGGCGACGCGAATCGCGCGCCCTTCCGCCCCGGCCGCATTCCCCCCTACGGCGGCACCCCGCGGGGGCGTCACGGGCCTCCGGATGGGCCGGAATCGTCCTTTCCGGCGACCGTCCGGCCGCGCCGAACGAATTTGGTTCGGCAAAACCGACGTTGTGGTATCATGCTCCCCCGTTCCGGCCCGCTGGATTGCGGCCGGACCGGCATGGGTACGCCTGCGAATCGCAAAAAAACACGACCTGCCGAGACGACGACCAGCATGAACATCATCATCGAACGCGCCGCCCTTCTCCGGTCCCTTGGTCATGTGCAGAGCGTGGTGGAGCGCAGGAACACCATTCCCATCCTGTCCAACGTGCTGCTGCGGGCGAGCGACGGCGAGCTGTCGCTGGCCGCCACCGACATGGACCTGGAGATCGTCGAGACGGTTTCGGCCACGGTGACCCGCGCCGGCGGCACCACCGCCCCGGCCCACACGCTGTACGACATCGTGCGCAAGCTGCCCGACGGCAGCCAGGTGGAGCTGGACATCGGCGGCGACGGCACGATCCTGACGCTGCGCGCCGGCCGGTCGCAGTTCAAGCTGTCCTGCCTGCCGGTCGACGATTTCCCGCAGCTCTCCGGCGGCGACCTGCCGCACCGCTTCGACCTGACGGCGGGCGACCTGCGGGCGCTGGTCGACCGCACCCGCTTCGCCATCTCGACCGAAGAGACGCGCTACTATCTCAACGGCATCTACCTGCACGCCGCCAAGGCCAAGGCCGGCGGGGCCGAACTGCCGGTGCTTCGCGCCGTGGCGACCGACGGCCACCGTCTGGCGCGGGTCGAGATGCCGCTGCCGGAGGGGGCCGCGGGCATCCCCGGCGTCATCGTTCCGCGCAAGACCGTGAACGAGATCCGCAAGCTGATCGACGAGGCCGCCGACCGCATCGAGCTGTCGCTGTCGGACAACAAGATCCGCTTCGCCTTCGATTCGGTGGTGGTGACGTCCAAGCTGATCGACGGCACCTTCCCGGATTACGAGCGGGTCATCCCGGTCGGCAACGACAAGACCATGGAGGTGGACGCCAAGCTGTTCGCCGCCGCCGTGGACCGCGTCGCCACCATCTCCACCGAGAAGAGCCGGGCCGTGAAGCTGTCGCTGACCCGCGGCACGCTGACCCTGTCCGCGACCAGCCCCGAGGCCGGCAGCGCCACCGAGGAGCTGGAGGTCAATTACCAGGAAGGCCCCCTGGAAATCGGCTTCAACTCTCGCTATCTGCTTGATATCACGCAGCAGATCGAGGGCGAGGGCGCGCGCTTCTCGCTGGCCGACGCCGCCTCGCCGACCATCGTGCGCGACGTCGCCGACTCCACCGCCCTTTACGTGTTGATGCCGATGCGTGTGTGACCGGTCCGGACGGATCGGCGCTCTTTGGGCCGGTGCGCTCCGGACCCCGTGTCTGACGGGGTGCGGCGGCCCGGTCCCCGCATCCCGGATCGGACGCTTTGCTCGACGCCAGACAGACTTCGCCCTATCCCGCCCCGGTGGTGGACACTCCGGCCGCTTTGGCGGTGACGCGCCTGACCCTGACCCGCTTCCGCGGCTATGACAGCGCGCGCCTGGAGCCCGACCACCGCCCGGTGGTGCTGACCGGGCCGAACGGCGCCGGCAAGACCAATCTGCTCGAAGCGGTCAGCTTCCTCGCCCCCGGACGCGGCCTGCGCGGCGCCAAGCTGTCGGAGGTCGAGCGGATCGGCTCCGGCACGGGAGCCGGCTGGGCGGTCGCCGCCGTTCTGGACACCCCCACCGGCCCCGTGGAGATCGGCACCGGCCGCGAGATCGGCCCCCAGGCGGCGTCGGGCGCCGAGCGCGACCGCCGCGTCGTCCGGGTGGACGGCCACCCCGCCAAGGGCCAGACCGTGCTGGCCGAGCATGTCGCCGTCGTCTGGCTGACCCCGCAGATGGACCGGCTGTTCCTGGAGGGTTCCAGCGGTCGCCGCCGCTTCCTCGACCGCCTCGTCTTCGGATTCGACCCCGCCCACGCCGGCCGGCTCAGCCGCTACGAGCACGCCCTGCGCGAGCGCGCCCGCCTGCTCCGCGAGGGGCACCGCGGCTGGAACGGCGACGAGGGCTGGCTGGGCGGGCTGGAGGACCAGATGGCGACCACCGGAGTCGCCGTGGCCGCCGCCCGCCGCGACGTGGTGCAGCGACTGCGCGCCGCCTGCGGGCGGGCCGTCGGCCCCTTCCCCGGCGCCGACCTGACCGTCCAGGGCACGGTGGAGCGCTGGCTCGACGAGGGCCCGGCTCTGGCCGCCGAGGACGCGCTGCGCCGCTCGCTGCGCGACAGCCGGCGCGCCGATTCGGACGGCGGCGGCGCCACGCTGGGACCGCACAAGAGCGACCTCGCGGTGCGCCACGCCCAGAAGGACATGCCGGCGGCGCTCTGCTCCACCGGGGAACAGAAGGCGCTGCTGATCGCCATCATGCTGGCCAACGCCCGCCTCCTGGCGGCGGAGCGCGGGGCCGCCCCGCTGCTGCTGCTGGACGAGGTGGCCGCCCATCTGGACCCGCAACGGCGCGAGGCGCTGTTCGACGAGATCCTGGCGCTGGGCGCCCAGGCCTGGATGACCGGCACCGACGATTCGGTCTTCGGGCCGCTCGGCGGTGCCGCCAAACGCTTCCACATCGAGGATGCGACCGTGACCCCGGCCTAGCTCCCGAAAAGGCCCGCGAAAAAGGGCTGAAAAGCCCAGAAAATCGCCCACCGAACAACGGTATTCCGCCGAAACCCAACGCAGTCTGCTATAGTCGAGCCATGGCACAGGAAGCACTGAAGAACGACCTCCCGCAGCAGGATTACGGCGCGGAATCGATCACCGTCTTGCGCGGGCTGGACGCCGTGCGCAAGCGTCCGGGCATGTACATCGGCGACACCGATGACGGCTCCGGACTGCACCACATGGTCTACGAGGTCGTGGACAACGCGATCGACGAGGCGCTGGCCGGCTACTGCGACGCGGTCGTGGTGCAGCTCAACGCCGACGGGTCGGTCACGGTGCGCGACAACGGCCGCGGCATCCCCACCGACATCCACTCCGAAGAGGGCGTGTCGGCGGCGGAGGTCGTGATGACCCAGCTCCACGCCGGCGGCAAGTTCAACCAGAACTCCTACAAGGTGTCGGGCGGCCTGCACGGCGTGGGCGTGTCGGTGGTGAACGCCCTGTCGGAGACGCTGGAGCTGCGCATCTGGCGCAACGGCCGCGAATGGTTCATGCGCTTCCGCCACGGCGTCGCCGACGAGCGGCTGGCCGACATCGGCGCGGCCCCGATGGTGGATGACGGCAACGGCGGACAGAAGCCGCTCTCCGGGACCGAGGTCACCTTCCTGCCGTCCAAGGACACCTTCACCAACACCGAATTCGACTTCGCGACCCTGGAACACCGGCTGCGCGAGCTGGCCTTCCTGAACTCCGGCGTGCGGCTGGTGCTGACCGACGCCCGCGGGGTGGAGCCGAAGGTTCAGGACCTCCATTACGAAGGCGGTCTGGAAGCCTTCGTCAATTGGCTCGACCGCTCCAAGGTGCCGCTGCACAAGCCGGCGATCTCGATCAAGGCGGAGCGCCCGACCGAGCATGGCGGCGTGGTCACCGTGGAATGCTCGCTCCAGTGGAACGACAGCTACCACGAGACGACGCTCTGCTTCACCAACAACATCCCGCAGAAGGACGGCGGCACCCACCTCGCCGGCTTCCGCGCGGCACTGACGCGGGCGATCAACAACTACGCCAACGAGTCGGGCATCGCGAAGAAGGAGAAGGTCAACCTCTCCGGCGACGACGCGCGCGAGGGGCTGACCTGCGTGCTGTCGGTGAAGGTGCCCGACCCCAAATTCTCCAGCCAGACCAAGGACAAGCTGGTTTCCTCCGAAGTCCGCCCGGTGGTCGAGGCGGTGGTGGGCGAATGCCTCGCCCAGTATTTCGAGGAGCATCCGGCGGACGCCAAGCGCGTCGTCCAGAAGGTGGTCGAGGCCGCCGCCGCCCGTGAGGCCGCCCGCAAGGCGCGCGAGCTGACCCGGCGCAAGGGCGCGCTCGACATCGCCTCCCTGCCCGGCAAGCTGGCCGACTGCCAGGAGCGCGACCCGGCGCTGTCCGAACTCTTCATCGTGGAGGGCGATTCGGCGGGCGGCTCGGCCAAGCAGGGCCGGTCGCGCCAGTTCCAGGCCATCCTGCCGCTGCGCGGCAAGATCCTGAACGTCGAGCGGGCGCGCTTTGACAAGATGCTGTCCTCGGCCGAGATCGGCACGCTGATCGCGGCGCTGGGCACCGGCATCGGGCGCGACGAGTTCAACCCGGACAAGACGCGCTACCACAAGATCATCATCATGACCGACGCGGACGTGGACGGCAGCCACATCCGCACGCTCCTGCTGACCTTCTTCTTCCGGCAGATGCCGGAGCTGATCGAGCGCGGCTATCTCTACATCGCCCAGCCGCCGCTCTACCGCATCAAGCGCGGCAACGCGAAGGAGCGGTACCTGAAGGACGACCGGGCGCTGGAAGAGTATCTGATCGAGGCGGCGCTGGGCGACCTGTCCGTGCGCCCCGCCGACGGCTCCCTGCTGAACGGTGAGCCGCTGCGCGAGATGGTCGAGCAGGCGCGCGGCGCCCGCCTGCACATCGAGACGCTGGCCCGCAAGGCCGGCAACCTGTCGGTGGTGGAATCGGCGGCGGTGAGCGGCGCCCTGTCGGTCGCGTTGTCGCAGGACACCGCCCAGGCGCAGCAGGCGGCCGAGACGGTGGCCGCCCGGCTGAACGCGCTGGACGTGGAAGGCGGCTGGCGCGGCGAGAGCCTGCTCCAGGGCGGTTACGCGCTGGTGCGGACGCGCCGCGGCGTGACCCACCGCCACCATCTGGACGCCGACCTGCTGAAGAGCGCCGAGGCGCGCAAGCTGGACGCCATCGCGGCGGACCTGAAGCGCGTCTACGCCGAGCCGGGCCGCGCCTTCGAGAAGCAGAAGGAGAGCCGCAGCCTGACCGGCCCCGTCGCCCTGTTCGACACGGTGATGGAGTTGGGCCGCCGCGGCGTGACGATCCAGCGCTACAAGGGCCTGGGCGAGATGAACCCCGACCAGCTCTGGGAAACCACGCTGGACCCGACCAAGCGCTCGCTGTTGCAGGTGAAGGTCAACCACGCCGATCAGGCGGAGGAGGTCTTCTCCACCCTGATGGGCGACATCGTGGAGCCGCGCCGCGAGTTCATCCAGGAGAACGCCCTGAAGGTCGCCAACCTGGATGTGTAAGTAATTCTGGTCGTTAACGCAAAGCTTGAGAAACCGAACTCTATGATTGAGACGTTTCACTCATTGATTGAGAAAGGCTGAGATCAAGCGAATCTGGTGCTTGACAGAACAGACGCAGAATGGGGCGGATCCAACCGGGTCCGCCCTTTTCATGAAGCCCAATTCCTACGCGTGGAACTGGGGCTGGCGCCCTGCCCCATCAGTCCTTGGGACGCTTGCGCCGCGGCGGCTCTGCGCCCCCTCAATGATCAAGCCGGCCAGCATGACGGACCGGTGCGTCGCCAGAGCACACGCCAAATCGACCACCATGGCAAGCGACGGATTGGAACGGCCGCGTTCCAAATCGCTGAGATAAGGCACGCTCATTCCGGCGCGGAACGTGAGTTCCTCCTGGAAAAGGCCTTGGGCCGTCCGCAGGTTGCGCAGAATGGCGCCAAACTGGCTGGCAATGCTGGTCGTGCCCGACGCAACGCCATCCTGTGCACCACCTCGATGCGCGCCCACGGCCTGCGCCCAAAGACGCGGCGGACGTTCCGCGCCACCACGGATTCCAAGCACAGCCATCCCGTGGCCGCCAACCTGCTGGACCGGCAATTCACGGTGGCGGCACCCAACCGAGTGTGGACCGCGGAGATCACCGACAGTCCTAGGGCTGAGGGGTGGCTTTACCCGGCCATTGTGTTGGACCTCTTCTCATGCCAGATCATCGGCTGGGCGTTGGACGCCACGATGAGCCAGCAGTCGACGTCGCGGGCGCTGACCATGGCCATTCAGCGCCAGCGTCCCGGTCCTGGACTGGTGCATCACTCCGACCGCGGCAGTCAGTTCGCTGCCGCCAATCAGGCAGCCTGACCCAACTCGGGCGTCCTCCAACCTGGGGACCGATCACACCCTTCATGCAGCGTGAGCGTTGCCTTCACGCAAAGTGCGGGAGAACCGGAAATCGGGCCCCGGAATCGCTCAAAATCTCGGGCCGCAACATACAAGCAAAGATTGAAGTTTCTTTAACTCAAACTTAAGTGAATTTCTTCATCATTTTGACGCAAGAACTGCGCTGCAACAAGTCTGCGCCCTTCACGTCCGTTTTTTCCAAAAGTCATTCTCTATAAAAAGAGATGGCCACATAAGGAGATACTGGGTTGAGCCGACAGATCACGGATAATTCGCTGCGAACTAGCCGTCCAAGGACAACATTCCGGACGCTGGCCTTGTCAAGCGCCGCTCTGTCAATCTTGTCCCAAGCGGCGCTGGCGGAATCGTACACTTTCACCACGGCGCCGGGCGGCACGCTTACGTATGCTCCGGCAATTCTATCCGGCACCAACACCAACATCACATCATACAGCAGCAGTTTCAAATGGATCTATGTGCTGCTGCCGTTCACCGTCACGACAACGGGCACGTATTCCGCGACGTCAACGACAACCAGCGTTGTCAATACCACGTTCTTTCTGACGGGCACATACACCCCCACCACGACGTACCCTCCCGTCACGCCGATTTCCCAGTTCTTCATCAGCAACTTCAGCGGCGGTAACACCACATCCTTCCCCACTCTTTCTCTTGTGGAAGGAACCACCTACAGCGTCCTCGTCGCCTTCAATCAGACGACAGCCGGAACATACCCGTACACCGTCACCCTCACGTTCGACGGTCCAGGCTGCACTCAGATCAATGAGCACGTCTGCACCGTGACGGTGCCGGTCGATCCGGACCCGCCGCCCGCCGTAACTCCTGAAACGCCGGTAACGCCCGTTCAACCGGTCGTCCCGACCGTCATCGACGTGTCCCAGAGCTATTTCACCCAGGCCGACAGCCAAGCCCGTGGGGAAACGATCACCTTTGCCGGCGGCAAGCTGCTGGCGACCGCGACGGCGACTTTGACCCAGCCGGTCACGATCCAGGCGTCCGGTGGGACGATCGACGCCAACGGCAACACCGTCACGCTGAGCGGCACCCTCACCAATGCCGGCCAACTGACCATCGCCGACACCGCCGGCGGCGGTGAGGTGGCGATCAACGGCGTGCTGCGCGGCGGCACCCTCTATGTGCAGCCCAACAGCGTGCTGCGCGGCACCGGCCTGATCGCCGCCCCCGGCACCATCCTTGGCACCCTGCGCCCCGGCAACTCGCCGGGTACGCTGACCTTTGGCGCGTCCCAGACCCTCGGCAACGGCGCCTCGCTGGTGCTCGACATCGACGGCACCGGCACCGGCACCGGCGCGGGCAACTATTCCCGCGTGATCGTGCTGGGAACGGGCAACAGCTTCACCGTCGGCTCGGGCACCACCATCGCCCCGCAGCTGCGCGGCCTGACCGGTTCGGCCAACAACAGCTACAACCCGGCGATGGGCACGCGGTTCGCGAACGTGGTCTTTGCCGAAGGCGGGATCAACGGTTCGTTTGCCCGGCTGACCCAGCCCGGCAGCGGGCTTCTGCCCGGCACGCGTTTCGATACGGTGTACAACGCGAACGCGACGGGCACCACCTCCGCGGTCGACCTCTACGTCACCCCCACCAGCTACGGCAATTTGGCCGCGACCGGCACCTCCCAGACCCGCAACCAGGCGGCCGCGGGCGCTGCGATCGACGCGATCCGCCCGGCGGCCGGGACCAAGCCGACCGGCGACGTCAAGACTGTGTTCGACGCGCTCTATCCGCTGGGCGCTCCCGACGTGACGGTGGCGTTGGATCAGGTGTCGGGCGTGATCCATGCCGATGCCGCGGCGGCGGATCTCGGCACGCGGCGGCGTTTCGGCGATGTGGTCGCATCCCGCCAAGCGGCGTTGCGCGAGCGCCCTGACAGCGTGACCCGGGTCTCCCAGAAGGCGCTGAGCGGTTTCCAGCTCGTCGCTGATGGCCAGGGCGCCAAGGCAGCGGGCGGCACCGCTGGCAATGACCCGGCGGCGAATGGCAGCGGTCTGGCCGCCGGCAACGCGCAGGCGGGCTGGTCCACATGGGCGCGTGCCTTCGGCGCGTTCAGCGACACCAACGGCGACGGCAGCGCGGCTGGCTTCTCGACCCGCGGCGGCGGCGCCATGGTCGGCATCGACCGAGAAGTCCTGTCCGGGTTCAACCTGGGCATGGGCTTCGGTTACGCCCGCACCGAGGTCAAGGCCCGCGACGGCGGCGGACGGACCGAGGCCGACAGCTATCAGGCCGTTCTTTACGGCGGTTGGACCAACGACGCGCTGTTCGTCGATGGCAACGTCGGTTATGCCTTCAACCATTACGACAGCAAGCGCGGCATTTCGTTCGGTTCGCTGAACCGGACCGCGGTGGCCGACTACAACGGAAACGACCTGTCGGCGGCACTGACGACCGGCTATCGGCTGAAATTCGACGCCTACAACGTGGAACCGTCGGTGGGTATCCGCTGGGACCACATCACCCGCAACAGCTTCACCGAAACGGGGGCGAACGCCCTCAACCTCAGTGCCGACGACCTGTCCAAGAATGCCGTGCGCAGCTCCATCGGCGCGCGGGTCTGGCGTGGTTTCGCGACGGAAGGTGGCATGAAGCTGGAGCCGGAGCTGCGGGCGCGCTGGGATCATGAGTTCCTGGATGACGCCGTGACGTCGACGGCCAGCCTCGGCGGTGCCGGCTTCACGGTCCAGTCGCCGCGAACCGGACGCGATGCCGCCGTGCTCGGGGCCGGGATCGCCGCTGTGCTGGATTCCAGCCTCAAGTTCTACGCGGACTACGACGCCACGCTTTCCGACAACACGACCGCCCACGCCGTTACCGCCGGCTTCAAGCTCACCTGGTAACCGACCGATGCGGGTCACGATCGGATGGAAACACCCAATTGTGACCCGACCATCAGCCTGTGCGCGGTCGCCGCGCGCTTGGAGGAGATGGAGGGCAACGCGATAGGTTCGAGCTGCTGGCTGATGAACTGCATGGCCCCGCATGTCACGGGCGATGTTGAAGCTGAACGCTTGACCTTTGCGGAGCGCCCGCATCACCTCAAATCCCTTGATCGGCGCGTAGGCCGTGACTTGAGACCGAAGTTTCCTCCGGTCATTGGGAGAGTCTCTGTGAGTTGTGATGCCCGAAGCGGGCTGTGATGGCACGCCGGGCTGGGGCATGCCCCAGCCCGGCGTGCGTAGCGACCTCGGCGGCCTCGGCGGGCGTGGCGCCGCCGAACGAGAGAAAATCACCGCGCCGACGCCTCATCGTCCTCCGCCCATGCCACAGTCTCCCAGGGAGCCAATCGCCGCGCCGTCGGTAGGATCGATTTCTCGACGCAATCCCGGCATATCCTGATGATGTCTGGCATGATCAGCGTCAGCTCGTTCCTGCGGTAAACCAGATAGACCCGACGGTAGGCCTGCGGCGGAGGCAATGGCAGAACCGCCACGTCCAGGGTCTGGGGATGCGCTTGCAAAAAGCACAATGGCGTTGCAATGGCCCAACCGAGGCCGCCGGCCACCATACGGAGCACCGCTTCACTGGCGTCGAACTCCATCACCCTGCGCGGGTTCAGCTTGCGCTGGCCAAGGTAATATTCCACGGCCTGCCCCAGGGAGGAGCGTCCGCTGAAACGCACCAGAGGCAGATCGGCGCACATCTCGCTGAGGGACAGCGCTTTGAAGCGCTCCGCCTGGGAGCTGGGGACGGCAGCGATCAAAGCCTCCCGGAAAAGACAATGGCACGCCAACTCCGAATGGGCCGGCATGGGATCATTCGAAACGATGACATCGACCGACCGGTTCAGCAACTCGGAGGTGAGTGTTGGCGTGATGCCCGACCAAACCTGGAGCTGCTCGACACGGTGGCTCAACGCTTTCACCAGCTCATGCCCCACCGTGGTGGCAAATGAATCGATCAGTCCCAGACGCAGCAGCGGCACGCTGCCTTGTGCTCCCGCGCGCACCTCCTCGGCTGTTTGACGCACATTCTGCAGAATGTTCGCGGCCCCCAGCTTGAGGATTTCCCCTGCATGGGTGACGCGGATCGGCCGGCAGGACCGGTCCAGCAACTCCGTCCCGAGCCAACGCTCGAGCCGGGCGACGGATTGCGACACCGCAGACTGGGTCACGCCAAGGCGCTCGGCTGCAGCCGTCGTGCTGCGCCTCTCCGCAATGACCTGAAACACATGCAGATCCCAAAGATTGATGCTGGAGTACGACTCGCCACTTTTGGGGCGCATAGTCTCGCTCCATTCATTAGATGGGGCCGGTGAGGATGCATGGTCCCGTCACGCTGGGCAAGCCATCCCGTCCGGGTCCGCCTCCAATTCCAACCGGGATCAGACAGCCCGTCCGTCCGCATGAGCCCTACAATCAGCATCGCTAATGATAGGCCTCAGTTTGTGTAATGGAGTCGGAAACATGATGATTTCCCGACTGCTATGCTCTCTGATGAGCAGTGTTACTAACATAAACTGAAAAGGACGGAGCGCGGCACCATGAGAATGCGCGCCGAGAAAGACGGCATTGGAATAATGGATCTGCCAGAGGAGGCGCTCTATGGCATCAATACGCTTAGAGCACTTGGAAATTTTCCTCTGTCCGGACGTTCCATCGCCTCGCACCCCGATTTCATTCATGCAATCGCCACGGTGAAGCAGGCGGCGGCACGCGCCAATTCTGAAATCGGCGCGCTGACCCAGGAGCAGGCGGAGGCGATATTCGCAGCTTGTGAGGAAATCAAAGCCGGCAAGCACGATGATCATCTTGTCGTCGACATGCTCGAAGGTTCCGGCGGAACGTCGACCAACATGAACGTCAACGAGGTCGTCGCCAATATTGCTGCCAGGCATTCCGGACGGTCGGCAGGCGATCATACGGCTGTCCACCCCAACGACCACGTCAATCTTGGGCAGTCCACGAACGACGTCGTTCCGACAGCCATGAAGCTCGCCGTTTTCCGGGCCTTGGCGCAAACACCGGAGGCGCTGCGGCAACTCGCTGGGGCATTCCGCCAAAAGGAACGCGAGTATGCGACGCTGCTGCGGCTCGGCCGGACCTGCCTGCAGGATGCGCAGCCGATGACGTTGGGCCAAGCGTTCGGCGGCTACGCAGCAGTCATCGCTCGCCATGCCGATCAGCTGGACATGCTGCGCCAGCAGTTCCTGACGGTACCGCTGGGCGGCACCGCCATCGGTACGGGCTTTGGCGCGCGGCAAGGGTACAAGGCCGCCGTCTTCCAGCATCTTCGCGCTTTGACCGGCGCCGATGTGAACCCGGCAGGCAATCCATTCGACGGCATGCAGAACATGGATGTCTGCGCCCGCCTGTCCGCCGAATTGCGCAATTCCGCCAATTCGCTTTGGAAGATCGCCAACGACCTGATCATCCTGTCCTCAGGGCCGGCAGGCGGCATCGGCGAGATCACTTTGCCGTCGGTCCAAGCCGGCTCCTCGATCATGCCGGGAAAGGTGAATCCGGTGATCCCGATGGCGGTCTGCCAAGTCGCGTTTGCCGTCACCGGGAATGATGCCGCGATCGCCTTGGCCTGCCAGCAGGGTCTTCTCGAAATCAACCATTATGAGCTTCTGGTCTGTGACCGCCTCCTTGACAGCATCAATCTCCTCACTCGGTCGGCAATCATCTTCCTTGATCGCTGCGTGCGGGACTTGATCGGCAACGAGACGCCGTCTCATCAGCATCTTCTGTCATCCAGCGCCTTGGCAACGGCGCTGGTACCAACCCTTGGCTACGCGCAAGTGTCGGAGATCGTCCGCACCGCGCTTGCCGAACAGCGCGCCTTTCTCGAGGTGGCGCTCGAAATGGGGCTCCTCACTGACGATGAAGTGAAGCCGATCCTGCACAGCGCCGCCACCGCCCTGACCGGCGAATAAGCAAGGAAGGGGAGGAAACATGACCATGGCAACGACTGAGAAATCCGTGCCCTTCGAGGAAGTGACATTCCGCCGGTTCCACCTCCATATCGGCTTCAGCGGCTGTGGAGGACAGTTCGCCGATGGGTTTGAACTGGGCATCATCGGCATCGCCGTCGCCATCGCCGCGGGCCCCTTGCAACTGTCCGCCCTGCAGATGGGGCTTCTGGGAGCCGCCGCTCTGGCCGGTCTGTTCGTCGGCAGTCTCATCACGGGGATCGTGGCCGATCGGATCGGGCGCCGGACCATCTTCGCCTACGACATGCTCTTCGCCGCAGCCATTTCCGGGGCGCAGTTCTTTGCCACTGAACCGTGGCATCTGCTGGCTCTGCGCCTGATGCTGGGGTTCGTTCTGGGCGCCGATTACGTCGTCAGCAAGTCGCTGGTGACCGAACTGTCGCCGATCCGGTTTCGAGGCAGGCTGCTTAGCCTCATGGCGATCGCCTGGGCGGCCGGCTATACCGTCGCCTATGTCGCCGGCTTCCTGATCCGCGACACCGGGCCGGACGCGTGGCGCTACATGCTGGCTATCAGTTCCGCTCCCGCCCTGTGCATCTTCCTCTTTCGAATGAGCATCCCGGAATCGCCTCTTTGGCTGATCAAACGAGGACGGGTCGAGGAAGCGCGGCAAATCATTTTGAAGAAGCTTGGTCCCGATGTTGCGCTGCCAAAGGTCGCGACGGAGGTTCGGAAGCGAGGCGGAGAATGGGCCGCGTTGTTCTCCCCAAAATGGCGTCGGCGCACGGCGGTAGGCGGCATCTTCTACGTGTGTCAAGTTATCCCCTATTTCGCCTTGGGGACATTCCTGCCCAAGATCATGGAGGCCCTTCATGTTACCGACAAGTACAGCGGCAGCCTTGTCTACAACACGTTTTTGATGCTCGGCGCCATCATCGGGATGGTAGTGATCGACAGGCTGTCGCGCCGGTTCTTCTTAATCTCGACCTTCTATATTGGTGCCGGACTTTTGCTGCTGCTATCAGTCAATGTCCTGGGATCGACGGGCGTCATCATCGTCTTTGCTCTGTTCGCTCTGACCCTGTCGGCCGCGGCCAATCTTGAGTTCATGTACCCGCCTGAGCTGTTTCCCACGCATTTGCGTGCAACTGGTGTCGGGCTGGCGGTCGCGGCGAGCAGGTTCGGTTCGGCGCTTAGCACGTTCCTGCTGCCCTTGGTCGTGCAGACCTATGGCGTGGGAACCGCCCTTGTCGCCTGCGTCGTGGTGATGGTCTTCGGAGGTGTCGTCTGTCAAGCATGGGCGCCCGAAACCGGCCATGTCCACCTCGACTCCATCGGCGAAGCAGAAGACGATCGCCGGGATTCGCGGTCTGTCCAGTGCGCTCAGAACGAAACGGCATGACCGCGCAGGGGCTTGCTCGTCACCGGGCGGGCCCTGCCTGAACTTCGGCAAGCGCGTTGCGTGAGGCTGGTCCCGGCAGCGCGGTTGAACCGCACCGGGTTCGTTGGAGGCTCTGATGCGTGCGGTCTTGTTTGAAATATGAGGTGGCGCAACTTTCTTGCAGCGAGGCAAATCCGGTCGCGTGAAGCCCTTTCCCGGCGTCCTGGCTACGTGACGCGGACGGAGCCCGGGCGTCCGAGGTCGAGCATGCGGTTCAGGATCCGGACCGCGGTGGCGATTTCGGCGTTCCGCCGATCCTCAGTGCGGAAACGCAAACCGTCGCCAATGACGCGTGTCCAGCGACTGAAGAATGCCTCGACCAGCGCGCGGACATTGTACCGGGGGAGGCATTCTGCCACGCCATGCGTCCGTGCTCGGCAATGGACCGCAGGTGCTGATCGCGCTGTGTTGGATTGGTTTCAGCGGTCGCACTCGGCACCGCCGTGGAGCGGGCGGCACAATCACCGCGGCGTCCGGCGTGTGCTCCGCCACGGCTGCGGCCACGCCGGTCTGGTTGCAGGCGCCGTCGCCCATGAACGCGGCAAGAGGCCCGTCAATCTGGTCCAGCAGAGGACCGACCTATGATCCGTCATCGACGTCGTGGTCGGTCAGGGTCGCCGCCATGATCCGCCCGCTGGCCACATCCCCGCCGACGCGCAGCTTCTTCCAGGCGCGTCGGCGCTGGGTTCCGTGCTTTTCGACCAGCCACTCGCCCGGCCCGCACAGCTTGACGCCCATGCTGTCGACCAGAAGGTCGATGGCTCCGGCCGAGGCGGCCAGCACAACCGGCAATCGCACGATCTTGGCGCGCCGGCCTCGGCCGTGAACCAGAGCGTCAGGCTGCCGCGTGCCCGAAGCCCCGCATCGGACTCCGGCCAGCTGCAAACCCAATGCCGCTGCTTCGGGATGCGTTGGCGGCGGGATGCGTTGGCGTTGAACGGCATGATCAAGCCGAGACGGCAGCGATGGGCTGGCCTTCTACCGCCACGCCTCGAGTCGAGCAACCGGCCGTCGCGATGCAACAAGGTCGTGGCGTCAGCCCAGTCACCGCTCGTGGAAGATTAAAATTTCACCGAGCCGTTATGACAACGTTGTCATTTAGGCAAAACGGCGGTATGACAACGTTGTCATCAGCGTTCACCGCCTTGCCCTCCTCTGGCTGGTCAGGATTGCCCCATGAGCCTGTTTCTCGATGCCCTGCTCGACAGCCCTTTAGACGACAGCATCCGGGGGGTGCCGCCCGGAGCGGCGCCGCTGCGGCTGCGTGATGTCGGCGCCCAGGGCTGGAGGCCGGCCGCGGGCGACATGGCGCTTCCGGTGCTGACGCTCGACGAGGACGCCTTCGCCGCCAACCGTGACCTGATCTTCGCCTATGCGCGCCGTCACGGCGTGGCGCTGGCTCCCCATGCCAAGACGCCGATGGCCCCGCAGATCGCCTCCGCCCTGGTGGAGGCCGGCGCCTGGGGCGCCACCGTCGCCAACCTGCAGCAGGCCGCCGTTCTGCTGCGCGCCGGCGTGACCCGGCTGATCCTCGCCAACGAGATCGGTGGCCGGGCCAGCGGCGAGCGGCTGGGCGCGCTGCTCGCCGCCCATCCCGCCGCCGACCTGCGCGCCTTCGCCGATTCCCCCGCCGCCGTCGAGACGCTCGCCGCCGCGGCGCGTGCCGCCGGGCGGCGGCTGCCCGTCCTGGTCGAGGTCGGCGCCGGCCGCGCCGGCGCCCGCGACCGGGCGGCGGTGGACGCGATCCTCGCCGCGGTCGTCCGCCATCCCGGCCTGCTGGTCCTCGACGGCATCGCTACTTACGAAGGGGCGGTCGCCACCGCCGATCCGGCCGAGACCGCCGCCAACATCGCCGCCCTGATGCGGCGCACGGCGGAGGCCTTCGCGCTGGTGCGCGCGCTGGCGCCGGAGCGGCCGTTGCTGCTCACCGCGGGCGGGTCCGCCTTCTTCGACATGGTGGTCGCCGGCTTGGCGCCGGTCGCCGAAGCCGATGGCAACGCCACGCTGGTGCTGCGCAGCGGCGCCATCTTCTTCCACGACCACGGCGTCTACGAACGCGCGCTCGGCGCGCTCGACGCCCGGCAAGGGTTCGCCTGCGGCGGCGCCACGGCGGCCGATTTCCGCCCGGCCCTGCGCCTGTGGGCGGAGGTGCTGACCCGGCCGGAACCGGAACTGGCCATCTGCGGCTTCGGCATGCGCGACGCCTCCTTCGACCAGGGCCTGCCCCGGCCCCTGCGGGTCCACCGCGACGGCACCGCGCTCTCCGCAGAGGGCTTGCGGGTGACCCGGCTGAACGACCAGCACGCCTTCGTCGCCGTGCCGGCCCGCCATGATCTCGCGGTTGGCGACATTGTCGAATTCGGGATCTCGCACCCCTGCACCTGCATCGACCGCTGGCGCGTGCTGTTCGGCCTCGGCGCCGACGGACGGGTCCGCAGCGCCTACCGCACCTTCTTCGGCTGATCCAAGGCGGCCCGACACGCCATGCAGACATTGAATTTCCAGCAACTCCTGCGCTACCAGGACCAGCTGATCGACGGCACGCTGCACACGCTGCTGCTGACCCTGGTCGCCGCGGTGATCGGCACCGCCATCGGCGTCGCCGGGGCGGCGGCGGTGCGCAGCGGGCCGCGCCCGGTGCGCTGGGCGATCCGCGGCTACGTCGAGCTGATCCGCAACACGCCGTCGCTGATCCAGCTGTTCGTGGTCTTCTTCGTGCTGCCGGGCTTCGGCTTGCGGATGGGCGCCTTCGAGGCGGCGGCGATCGCGCTCGGCCTCTATTTCGGCGCCTACTGCACCGAGATCGTCCGCGCCGGTCTCGACGCCATTCCCGGCAGCCAGGTCGAGGCCGGGCAGTGCCTGGGTCTCACCCGCTGGCAGGTGTTCCGCCACGTCGTGCTGCCGCCGGCCCTGCGCAGCGTCTACCCCGCCTTCACCAGCCAGTTCGTCCTGCTGCTGCTCGGCACCTCGCTGGCCTCGCAGATCTCGGCGGAGGAGCTGTTCCACACCGGCGGCTTCATCGAGACACGCACCTACCGCAGCTTCGAGGTCTATGCCGTGATCTGCGGCATCTACTTCGCCCTGGTGATGATCTTCAAACTGCTGTTCGCCGCGGTGGGGCATCTCGCCTTCCGCTGGCCGGTGCGGCGCTGACGGAGACACCGGCCATGCGTTCCTTTTCCCTCGCCGACTTCCTGTCGCTGCTCAGCGCGCTGCAATGGACGGGCGTCCTCGTCCTCATCGCGCTCGCCTTCGGCGCTCCGCTGGCGCTGGGGCTCGCCCTGATGCGGACCAGCGCCCGCCGCGCGCTGCGCTGGACCGCCACCGCCTTCCTCCAGCTCGTCCAGGGCGTCCCGCTGCTCGGCCTGCTGATGTTCTTCTACTTCGGCATGCCGGTCTTCCTCGGGGTGGAGATGCCGCCGCTGGTCGCCGTCGGCATCGCCATGACCGTCTACACCGCCTCCTTCCTGGGCGAGATCTGGCGCGGCGGCATCGAAGCGGTGAAGCACGAGCAGTGGGAGGCCGCCGCCTGCCTCGGCCTGTCGACCTGGCACCAGTTCCGCTACGTCATCGCGCCGCAGGCCTTCCGCATGGCGCTGCCGCCGACCGTCGGCTTCCTCGTCCAGCTGATCAAGGGCACGTCGCTGGCCTCCATCGTCGGCTTCGTCGAACTCGCCCGCGCCGGCCAGCTGGTCAGCGCCGCCACCTTCCAGCCCCTGCTGGTCTACTCGATCGTCGCGGCGATCTACTTCGCCGCCTGCCTGCCGCTCACCCTGTGGGCGCGTTCCCTGGAGGCCCGTCTCAATGGCGCTCGTTGACATCAAGAACGTTACCAAGAGCTACGGTTCCATCGAGGTGCTCAAGGGGGTTTCGCTCAGCATCGACGAGGGCGAGATCGTCACCATCATCGGCAAGTCGGGCTCCGGCAAATCGACCCTGCTGCGCTGCATCAACGCGCTGGAGCGCATCGACGGCGGCGAGATCACGGTGGAGGGCCAGTCGGTGCGCACCGACATGCCGAACCTGCGCGGCTTCCGCCAGCGCGTCGGCATCGTCTTCCAGGCCTTCAACCTGTTCCCGCACCTGACGGTGGAACGCAACATCACGCTGGCCCCGATCCTCAACAAGCGGATCGCCAAGGCGGAGGGCCGGGCGCTGGCGCTCGACGTGCTGGCCCGCGTCGGGCTGGCCGACAAGATCGACGCCTATCCGGCCCAGCTCTCGGGCGGGCAGCAGCAGCGCGTCGCCATCGCCCGCTGCCTCGCCATGGGGCCGCAGCTGATGCTGTTCGACGAGGTGACCTCGGCCCTCGACCCGGAGCTGGTCGGCGAGGTTCTGAAGGTGATGGAGGACATGGCGCGGCAGGGCATGACGATGGTCCTGGTCACCCACGAGATGGGCTTCGCCCGCAACGTCGCCTCCAAGATCGTCTTCATGCACCAGGGCCGCGTCTGGGAGGAGGGGCCGCCGGCGGAGCTCTTCGCCAATCCCCGCACCCCCGAGCTGCGGAGCTTCATCGCCTCCGCGCGCTGAGCCATCACCGGTCCCCCTTCACCGCCCCCCTTCACCGACCCCTTGAGGGCCGGACACCGACCAGAACAGAGGAGCAATGTCGTGAGACTCTTCCGGACCCTTGCCGCCGCCGTGGCGGTCTGCGCCACCGTCGCCCTGTCCTCCGCCGCCCTGCCGTCCGCCGCGAAGGCGGATGCCCTGCAGAACGTGCTGTCGGCCGGCAAGCTGCGCGTCGGCGTGCTGATGGACGCCGCCCCCTGGGGCTTCAAGGACGCCAAGGGCGAGGCCGCCGGCCTCGACATCGACCTTGCCAAGCTGATGGCCGCCGACATGGGCGTGAAGCTGGATCTGGTCCAAGTGACCGGCGCCAACCGCATCCCCAGCCTGCTCGCCAACAAGGTGGATGTGCTGATCGCCGCCGCCGGCGCGACGCCGGAGCGCGCCCAGCAGGTGACCTTCTCCCAGCCCTATGCCGCGGTCAATCTCGGCGTCTACGGGCTGAAGGGGATGGCCACCGCCACCGATCCGGCCGAGCTGAAGGGCCGCAGCATCGGCGTCGCCAAGGGCTCGACGCTCGACATCTGGCTGACCGACAACGCCCCCGGCGCCAAGCTGGTCCGTTTCGAGGACACCCCCGGCGCCATCGCCGCCTATCTGGCCGGCCAGGTCGAAGCCTTCGCCGAGAACAGCGCCATCGCGCTGAAGGTCTCGGAGGACAATCCCGGCAAGGATGTCGAGCTTAAGTTCCTGATCCGCCAGTCGCCGGCCCATGTGGCTGTCCGCCACGGCGAGCAGGACATGGTCAACTGGATCAACACCTTCCTGTTCTACAACCGCCTGAACGGCAAGCTGAGCGCCCTTCAGATGAAGTGGTTCAAGGAAAAGCAGACGCTTCCGCAGATGTAATCCGCCGTTCGGCATCGCAAAAGAGGTTTCATTCGATGATCACGAGGTTCCAGGTCGGCTCGCGCATGAGCCAGGCCGTCGTCTGCCAGGGCATGGTCCACATCGCGGGCCAGGTCGCCAACAACCGCAAGGGTTCGATCGGGGAGCAGACCCGGGACGTGCTGGCGAAGATCGACGCCCTGCTGGAGGAGGCCGGCACCGACAAGTCCAAGCTGGTCGCCGTCAACGTCTTCCTGCCGCACATCACCGACTTCGACGCCATGAACGAGGTCTACGACGCCTGGATCGACCCCGCCAACCCGCCGGCCCGCGCCTGCACCGAGGCGCGGCTGGCCGACCCGGACCTGCGTGTCGAGATGACGGCGCTGGCCGCCCTCTGAAGGGCCTCTTAGGCGAACCGGAGGGGGCGCCGGGCAGCCGCTGCCATGGCAAACACTGCCCTGGCAAACGCTGTTGAGGCGCCCCTCCGCCACAAGGTTTTTGGCCACAAGGTTTTTGGAATGCACACTGGCCTCTACCACGCGCTCGATTTCGCCGCCGACGGCAAGTCGCTGGATTTCCTCAGCATCCCGTTCTCTGTGGACCGCTCCCCCTATTATCAGGTGAAGGTCCCGGTCTGCCGCGTGCGCAACGGGGCTGGTCCGCGCGTGCTGCTGATGGCGGGCAACCATGGCGACGAGTACGAAGGCGAATTGCTGCTGGGCCGCCTGTTCCGCCGTCTCGATCCCGCGCGCATCCGCGGCGAGGTGACGATCCTGCCGGCCACCAACGCGCCGGCCGTGATGGCGGCGCGGCGCCGCTCGCCGCTGGACGAGGGCAACCTCAACCGCGCCTTTCCCGGCGACCCCGCCGGTTCCCCGACCTTCCGGCTGGCGCATTTCCTCGAGCATGAGCTGTTTCCGCGCCACGACGTGGTGTTCGACCTGCATTCCGGCGGCACCTCGATGGCCCACCTGCCTTGCGCCCTGATTGAGCGGCAGGGCACGCCCGACCGGTTGGGCCGCGCCCTGGAGCTGATGCAGGCGCTGGGCATGCCCTACGGCTTCGTGGCGGAGAACGGCGCCACGGCGCCGACCTCGATGGCGGCGGCGGCGCGGGCCGGTGTCATCGGCATCAGCGGCGAGTTCGGCGGCGGCGGCACGGTGACGCCGGAGACCATGGCCTACACCGCCCGCGCCATCGACAACCTGCTGATCGCCGTCGGCTTGACCGACGCGCCGGTCCTCGCGGCGTCCGGGCCGGCTCCGGCGCCCATGCAGTTGCTTCAGCTTGACAGCCACCGGCAGGCGATCTACGCGCTGCGGCGCGGCTGGTTCGAGCCGGCGGTCGACGTCGGGGCGCGGGTCGATGCCGGCGACCTCGCCGGCTGGTTCCACGACCTGACGCGCCTCGATCAGCCGGAGGAGGAACTGCGCTTCCAGGAGGCGGGCATCGTCATCTCGCGGCGCCTGCACAGCGACAGCGAGGCCGGCGACTGCCTGATCCAGGTGGCGCGTCCGGTCGAGGAGGCGGGCATCCTGGCGCGCGCGGCCTGACCGCGGATTGACAACCGCGGACCAACAGACGGGAGACGGGCGGCATGAGTGACACCGGTGCGGCAAAGCGGCCGCCGACCATCGACGACGTCCTCCGCCTCCGGGCAGCGGAGCCGTTGCCATCCAGCAACGGGGGGCTGGTCGAGGAAGGGGGCCGCGACGGGGCGGCGCCGCCGCGCATCGTCGAGATCGCCCGGCTTGCCGGAGTCTCGCCGATCACCGTCTCGCGCGCCCTGCGCCATCCGGAAAAGGTGGCCGAGGTCAAGCGCCGCAAGATCCTGGAGATCGTGGAGCGCACCGGTTACGCCACCAACCCCCATGCCCGCGCGCTGAGGTCCGGCCAGTCGAACATCGTCGCCGCCTTCCTCTCGAACCTGCAGAGCCAGCAGTTCTGTCTCGCCGTGCAGGGCTGCGGCGAGGTCCTGGAGCCGCAGGGCTACCAGCTGATGATCGGGCAGACCTCCTACTCCTACGCCAAGGAGACGACGATGATCCAGTCGCTGCGCGAGATGCGTCCGGCGGCGGTCATGTTCACCGGCGTCATCGAGATCGAGGAGAACCGGCGGGCTCTGCGGGCGCTGGGAATCCCGATCATGGAAACCTGGGCCTATCCCCGCGACCCGATCGACATGCTGGTCGGCTTCTCGAACATCGACAGCGGCCGCCTTGCGGCCGAGCATTTCGCCGAGCGCGGCTACCGTCGCGTCGGATTCATCGGTCGCCGCAGCGGCCGCGGCGCCCTCCGGCTCACCGGCTTCCGCGAGGGTGCCCGCGCCGCCGGCCTCGACATCGTCGCCGAGTTGTCCGTCGACGGGGTCAGCAGCATGGTCGACGGCCGCCGCGCGCTCGGCGACCTCCTGTCGCGCAACGCGGAGGTCGAGGCGGTGTTCTGCGCCAACGACCTGCTGGCGACCGGCGCGCTGCTGGAAGCGCGCCGGCTGGGCATGCGCCTGCCCGACGACATCGCCATCCTCGGCTTCGGCCACAACGACATCGCCGAAGAGCTGCCGCCCGGCCTGACCACCATCGGGATCGACAGCCGCGACCTCGGCCGCCAAGCCGGATTGATGATCCTGCAGAGGATGCGCGGCGAGATGCCGCCGGAACCGACCCACGCCGTCGAGCTGACGCTGACCGGCCGCGGAAGCAGCTGACGGGCCGGTCGAGGATGATCTGTCCCCAGGTTGGAGGACGCCCGAGTTGGGTCAGGCTGCCTGATTGGCGGCAGCGAACTGACAGCCGCGGTCGGAGTGATGCACCAGTCCAGGACCGGGACGCTGGCGCTGAATGGCCATGGTCAGCGCCCGCGACGTCGACTGCTGGCTCATCGTGGCGTCCATCGCCCAGCCGACGATCCGGCGTGAGAAGAGGTCCAACACAATGGCCAGGTAAAGCCACCCCTCAGCCGTAGGAATGTCGGTGGTGTCCGCGGTCCACACTCGGTTGGGTGCCGCCACCGTGAATTGCCGGTCCAGCAGGTTGGCGGCCACGGGATGGCTGTGCTTGGAAGCCGTGGTGGCGCGGAACGTCCGCCGCGTCTTTGGGCGCAGGCCGTGGGCGCGCATGAGCCGGGCGGCCCGGTGCCGCCCGACGGCACGGCCATCGGCTCGCAACGCGGCTTGTACGCGCCGGTGTCCATCGGTTTGCCGGCTGGAAGTATGAATGGCGCGGATGTGGCCAAGCAGAGCCCGGTCGATCTGCGCCCGCTTACTCTCCGATCAGCCTCACCAAGCATAGCAGCCGCTTGGCGAAACACCCAAGGCCGCACACATCCAGCGAACGCGGAACTGGGACCGATGGTTCTCGATCAAGCGATACCTCACTTCGGCCCCTCCGAGAAAGTCGCTACCGCCTTTTTTAAGATCTCGCGCTCCTGACGCAGACGCTCATTCTCACGTCGCGAACGCCGGACCTCCCCTTCCAAGGAGTTCTTGTTTGTCGCGGTGGTCAAGCCGCTCGGCGCCAGAGTGGTCTGCTCTTCATACTCGCGGCGCCAGCGGCGCAGCAGGCTCTCTCCGATCCCGAGATCGCCGGCAATCTGGCTGATCGGGCGCTCCCCTCGATGACCAGCTTGACAGCTTGTGCCTTGACCTCCGGCGTGAAGAACCGCCGATTGCCCTGTCCCATCCAACACCTCCTGGCGGATCATGCAATCCAAGAGAGGCGTCCACCACCCTGGGGACAGATCACCGCGCACCGTCTGCCCGACGTGGAACCACACCCTATCGCCAGGAACCAAATGGGATGATGAAGGAGCAGGCAGTTCCCCGCCTTGCCCTAGAAGGTGGGCGGAGAGTTGAGCCACAGGACCGCGGCCGGAACGGTCCCCGGATTGGCGTAGCCGTGGGGAATCTCGGACGCGAAGAAAGCGGCATCCCCCGCGCTCATCCGGGTGGTTTCGTCGCCCAGGATCAGGTCGATCTCACCCGACAGCACATAGACGAATTCTTCGCCCGGATGGGTGATGCAGCCATCGGAACGTCCCCCGACGGCCACATGATGGATGTTCACCTGAAAGGAACTGCCCGGGGCGAGCACGGACAGGGCTTCGAGCTGCACACCGTCCCGCCCGCGCAGCAAACCGTCGGACAGAATGGGACGATCCCCATTCCGAACAATGATCGCCGGTTGGGCCCGCTCGGTCGGCAGCAGGTTTCCGATGTTGGTGTCGAGCGCCGTGGCGATCCTGTGCAGCGTGTTGAGCGATGGCCGGGCCTTGCCCTTCTCGATCTTCGACAGCAGCGCCACCGAGCAGTCGCAGCTTTTCGCCAAGCTGGACAGGGTCATCTTGCGCGCCACGCGCAGCTCATGGAGCCGTCTGCCAAAATTTTCGGACAGAAGTTCGTCCTGCATCATCCCTGACTTTCACGCTCCGCGCCCTTTTTCCCGAAAACCGTGCCGAAGTGCACCGGTGCAGTCTCCGAAGGCCGCCATCCTATCGTCCCGGACCAACCTCCGCCACAACGATGCGGTGCCGGGAGGGTCCGTTCACAGGCTCTCGGCGCAGGCGGAAACGGCCTGTGCGAGCACATGGGCGCCCAGAACGATGTCTTCCGCCCGCGTGTCCTCCACCGGCGTGTGGCTCCGGCCGCCGATGCTCGGCACGAACAGCATGGCCGTGGGGACGCTCCGCGCCAGCACCATCGCGTCGTGGATCGCCCCGCTCGGCAATGGCATCGACCCGGCGCCGCGGGCGTTGGCGGCGTCGGCAACCAACCCCTGAAGTGTGGCGTCCAGCGACACCGGCGCCAGACGCCCGGCCTCCTCCAGCGAAACCCGCACCCCTTCCTGGCCGTCGAACTCGTCGACCAGCATCGCCAGCGCGGCGCTCAGGCTGTCCAGCGCCACCGGGTCGAGGTCGCGGAATTCGAGCAGAAGCTCCCCCCGCTCGACAACGACGTTCACGGCACCGGGCTGGAGCGACACCTTGCCCAGGTTCCACACGCTGTCCGTCGAACCAGACTGGCGGAAGCGGTGATGGCAGGCGTCGGCGAAGCGGTAAAGCAGGCGGGCGGCGTCGCGGCGCAGCGCGATGGGGGTGGTGCCGGCATGGTCGGCGCGGCCATCGAACCGCACGGCGTAACGGCGCATGCCGAAGATCCCGGTGACCACGCCGATGGGGAGACCGGCGGCCTCCAGCCGCGGCCCCTGCTCGATGTGGGCCTCGAAGAAGGCGCGGTGCCGTTGCGGGTCGAGACGGATCGGCGGGACGGCGTCCAGACCGGCGGTGGCCGCGTCCTCGGCGAATCCGACCGGCAGGCCGGGCAGGTCGCCGCAGAAGGAGCGGCTGCCCAGGCAGCTCAGGAACCGGCCCTCCTCGTCGGAAAAGTCGATCAGGTCGATGCCGACCGGCGCGCCGGGGCGAGCCTCCATCCAGGCACGGGCGATCTCCAGCCCGTAGGCGAGGCCGAGCGTGCCGTCCAGCCAGCCCCCGGTCGGCACGCTGTCGGAATGGGAACCGATCAGCACCGACCGGCCGGCGCCGGGGGCCGCGCCATACAGGTTGCCCACCGCGTCGATGGTCGCCCTGAGACCGATCTTTTCCATTTCGCCGGCCAGCCAGCGGCGGGCCGCCAGGTCCGCCGGAGAGAGGGCGGGCCGGCAGACGCCGGACCCCACCGTGCCGAATCCCGCCAGGGTCCGCAGGGTCGTCAGAACGGCGTCGCCATTGACGTTGAGCATCGATCGGAAATCCCAGCGCCTCCGCCGCCGACGGACGGGGCGCTTCGCAAAGTTCGTAGGAAGGGAAACGGTGGAGAAGAGGACGGGGAGCGGGCGCCGCTCCCCGCCGCCAGACTCGTCAGGTCCCGGTCTGGCCGGCCTTGCGCATGGCGAGGCCCGCCAGGAAGTAGGTCACCGCGTAGACGATGACCCGGTACATGATCGCCGAACCCGGCGGGATACACAGGAAGGACAGCCCGTCGCAGCCGCGCTTGCCGACCTCGTGCGCGATGCGGATCGCCTCATAGTCGGTCATGCCGATCGGCTCGGCCAGTTCGCCCAAGACGTCGCCCTCGGTCGGTCCGGCGCCGCCCAGCACGTCCATGTCGAAATGGGCGTAGACGCCGGCGGTGCCGTCATAGGCGTGGCGCAGGTTGTCGACGACGCCCTGGATGCCGAGCTCCGTCCGGATCTTCCACATCGGCATGAAGCAGGCGCCGTTGCGGAGGTAGTGGCGGACGATGTCCGGATTCTCCAGCATGCCGCGCTCGCCGATCTCGACCAGATTGCGGATGGCGTAGCTGGGGCAGTCGCGGAACAGCTTGTCCTTCCAGTTGGTCGAGCCGGCGACGTAGTCGTTCATCGTGGCCCAGTCGTAGGGCCAGCAGTCCCAATGGGTGTCGAGGCTGATCATGCCGACCGGCCCCTTCACATGCTCGGCCACCGGCCGGCCGATCGCGTAGGAGGCGCAAGGCGAGTTCTGTCCGATGACGATCGGCACGGCGCCGGCGGCCAGCGCCGCCTTGACCTTGCGCTCGACGCCCTCCTGGGCCTCCAGGATGCGCTCGACCGTGCCCTCGTAGCTGGCCTCGATGGGGATGTCGACGTCGCCGTAATCGACGACCTTCAGATGCTCGAAGATGTCGAGGTCGAAGTCCTGCACGTAGCCGCCGCGGTAGCGGATCGACTGCTGGCGGACCCGGACGGTGGCGGCCAGCCATTCGGCCTTGTCGACGCCGCTGTACTTGGTTCCCCAGCCGGCGGCGAAGGGCGCGCCGATGATGACGGCGTCGGCGCCGGCCAGATCCTCGTCCCGGATGGCGTAGGGGACGCCGAGGAAGGTCGGCATGTCCGCCTTGATGCGGGGAAAGTGGGTCGTGCGCCAGGTTTTGCCGGCCAGGGTATCCTGCCAGCTCGGGTACTGCGGCATGGACGGAAATGTCCTCTTCGGGGGTTCTTCGGGCGACCGCGGCGGGTGACCGCGGCCGCTGGGGATCGGATCAGTGGATTGGGCCGATGATCAGGGAGCCTGCTTGGGGAATTCACGCAGGGCGGGCTCGTTCACGTAGCGGCCGCCGGTGATGTACTTGGCTGCGATCATGTCCCACTGGCCGGAGGTCAGCAGGTTGTCGAGCCCGACGTTGAGGACCGACTGCAGTTCGCTGTTGCCCTTGCGGACGGTCCAGGCGATCGGCAGGAAGTTCACCGGCCGGTCGTTGAACAGCATCTTCACGCCCGGCTGCTGTTCGGTGAAGCGGGTGGCGGTGAACAGATCCTCGAAGCTGGCGTCGGCGCGGCCGGCCGCCACTTCCATGAAGCCTGCGGTCAGGTTGCCGCCGGCCAGCGAGGTCATCTTGGCGTTGGGGATGGTGCGGCGCACGAAGTCCTCGGCGGCCGTGCCCTGGACCACGGCGATCCGCACGTCCGGCTTGTTCATGTCGGCCAGAGAGGCAAAGCGCGCCTCGTCGTTCTTCACCACGGCAACGCTGCCGAGATAGAAGATCGGCTTGGTGAAATCGACGACGGTGGCCCGCTTCACAGTGGCGAAGGTCGCGCCGATGGACATGTCGAACTGGCCGGCCTGCAGCCCGGCGACGAAGTTCGCCCAGGTCGTCTCGATGAAGACCGGGCGGACGCCCATCTGCTCGGCGATGGCACGCGCCGCGTCCACATAGAAGCCGGTCAGCTCGCCCGTCTTGGGATCCTTGGCGGTTCCGGGTGGGGAAGGGATGTAGCCGATCTTCAACTCGCCCTGCCGGACAATCTTCTCGACCTCGCCGGCGGCCTGGGCCTTGACGGCGCCGAAGGTCACCAGGGCGCCAACCACCAGCGACGAGATCAGCGTGCGGAATGCGGACATGTTCAGCCTCTTCAATGCAGGACGCGGGCAAGGAACGCGCGGGTCCTCGCGTTGTCCGGGTTGGTGAAAATCTTGCCTGGTGGTCCCTCTTCGACGATTCGGCCGCCTTCCATGAAGACGACCCGGCTCGCGACGTCGCGCGCGAAGCTCATTTCGTGGGTGACGATCACCATGGTCATGCCCTCGGCGGCGAGTTCGCGCATGGTGGTCAGCACCTCGCCGACCAGTTCGGGATCGAGCGCCGAGGTCGGCTCGTCGAACAGCATCAGGCGTGGGCGCATCGCCAGGGCGCGGGCGATCGCGGCGCGCTGCTGCTGCCCGCCCGACAGCTTGGTCGGACGAACGTCGCGCTTGTCGGCCAGCCCGACCTTGGCGAGAAGCTGCTCGGCGTGGCGGACCGCCTCGTCGCGCGCGACGCCCTTGACCTGGATCGGCCCCTCGATGACGTTCTGGAGTGTCGTCATGTGGGGGAACAGGTTGAAGTTCTGGAAGACCATGCCCATTTCGGCGCGCAGCCGGTTGGTCTGGCGCTCGGTGGCAAGCCGCCGCTGGCCGTTGGCCTCGACGTAGCCGACCAGTTCTTCGCCGAAGCGGACCTCGCCTTCGTCGTAGCGTTCCAGAAAGTTGATGCATTTCAAAAGCGTGCTCTTGCCGGAGCCGCTGGGTCCGATGATCGCCACGACATCGTGGGGCTGCACGTCGAGATCGATGCCGCTCAAGACGCGCGCGCTGCCGTAGCTCTTCCCGAGGTTGGTGATGCGCAGCATAGGGGGAACTCCACCGGAGGATCGTGCGAGGATCGGTCAGGCCCGCATCTTCAGGCGCCGTTCCAGGCGCTGCGACAACCAGATCCATGGGTAGGTGATGATAAAGAAGAAGATCGCCAGGAAGGTGTAGACCTCAAGAGGACGGTATGTCGTGGCGATGAGATTGTTCGATTCCTGAAGAAGTTCGTAGACCGCGATCATCGAGCCGAGCGTCGTCAGCTTCATCAGATTGGCGAATTCGTTGATCAGTGGTGGGATCATCTTCTGCCCGGCCTGGGGCAGGATGATGCGGCGAAGCGCCGTGAAGTGATTCATGCCGATGGACTTGGCGGCGAGAAACTGGCCGGTGTCCACCGCGTTGATGCCGGCCCGCACGATCTCCGACACATAGGCTCCGGAATGGATGCCGAGGGCGATGATGATTGAGGTCATCGCGCTGAGCTGGTAGCCGAAGATGATCGGGAAGCAGTAGTAGAGCCAGACAATCTGCACGAGCGCCGGAGTCGCGCGAATCATCTCGACATAGACGGATGTAACGGATCTTATAAAGACACCGGATGACTCGCGGCTTACACCAACCAGGAGGCCGATGAATAAACCGATGGCAGAAGACAGTAACGTTATCTGAAGAGTCGTAATGGCGCCGCGTGCGAAAATCGGCCAATACTCAAGTATTATGGCAAACTGCCATTCGTACCCCATTGCCGATGCCCCTGTTCATGGCCTGGCTTTGCTGCCTGACCTAATTTTGAATGGCATTCAAAATGCTTGATTGGTTTGGCACTGTCAATGGGGTTTCGCGATGCGCGATGCATTGGTTTCTAACTTTTCAATATACAATCAGGGATTGTGAAAGAGGCCGAGGCCGCTACGACCATACCCGCTGTCACGCCCTTCCCGGCGCTGGGACGAGCGAGCTGGTGCCCAGCGGCAGGGTTTCGACGAGGCGGAAGTCAGGCGCGACGGTGGAGCGCGACCGCAAGGACTCAAACGCAAAGCTCCCTGGCCTCCACCAGTCCGCCCTCGCCTTCTTCAGATTTCTCGACCAGGACTTGCTTCTGAACCCAACGGAAACAACTTTGCGTTGTCCGTCATCAGACACTCTTGAATCACCAGGCGGTGACAGCTGTCGATTGGATTCCGTCCAACGCCACCCCGCCCGGACACGCCAGGATGCTGACGGCGTCGCCCCTGCCATGTGCGGAGTGAGCCGGTCGGAAGCGGCGCGATGTGTGATAAGCGCACAGCCGGTTAGGCGAACAATTCGCCACGCAAATGCTTGAACTAGCTGTAATTTTGCTGCTTCGCTGCGTTGCGCACTCAGCGCATCTGGTATTTGGTATGCCAGTGTACAGTCGTCTCCATCAGACATGAGGGAGATGCACCATGGCCTACACCACCGCTTCGCACACCGATCACGACGGTCTTCTGTCGGGCATCGTCAAGGGCGTTCGTGAGTTCGTGAGCGCCTGGTTCGAGACATCCGCCGCCTACACCGTCTATCGTGAGCTGTCGGCCTTGAGCAGAGCCGAGCTGGCCGCGCGTGACCTGCGCCGCGAGGACATCGGCCGCGTCGCCATGGACCTGCCGACGCTGATGCGCGAGTAACCCGTGCGCGGTCCTCTCCAAGCCGGGAGAGCGCCGATCGCGTAACGGGTCAGGAGAGCGCCTTTTGCAGCTCCTCCTTGCTCATGCGGGACCGGCCGGGCAGGTTCCGCTGCTTTGCCTTCTCGTAGAGGGCCGTGCGGGTCGCGTTCTCGTCGGCATGGTGCCGGAACGGCGCCGTCTTGCGGGCAACGTCGTCCGGCTGCGTTGAGAACTGCCTGCCCTTCTTCCTGTCGGCGCGCTTCTTGTCGCTGGTGCGCCGGTAGTCCGCTTTGGACAGGTGCTCGCGGGCCTGCCGGGGGAGATAGCGTTCCCCCGTTTCCCCGCTCGGCTTGCCGGAGCCCGTGCCCCACTCCTCGTCGGTCCACCGGCTCAGGCTGTTGTCCGCGCTCTTGGGCCCCGCGTAGCCGCCGCCGCACCGCTTGTATTCCTGAACGGCCATCTGAGCCTTGCGGGCGGACCACTGGCCGGGCTCGCCGCCCTTGCCGCCCTTCAAGACGCTTGCCTTCACCGCCTCCCACAAACGGGGGTCGGTGCGCTCGGCGCGCGATGCCATGTCGCCCTCCTGCCTGTGACTCACGTCCACAAACAGGGCGAAGGGGCAATGGTGCCGCGCCGAGGACCGTTTCCGGAACCCGGGACGCGGCGCGATCAGCCGCGCGCCGCCAGCTCCTCGTGGGTGATGCGCTGAAGGCCGCCCTCGGTGCCAACGACATAAACCTCGTCGGCGTTGCGGATGGTCGCCAAGCGGTGGGCGATGACCAGGGTGGTCCGGCCCTCCGCCAGCTCCATCAGCGACTTCTGGATCTCCCGCTCGGTCTGGGTGTCGAGCGCCGAGGTCGCCTCGTCGAGGATCAGGATCGGCGGGTTCTTCAGGAACATGCGGGCGATGGTCAGGCGCTGCTTCTGCCCGCCGGACAGCTTCACGCCGCGCTCCCCGATGACGGTGTCCAGCCCCTCCGGCAGCGAGGCGATCAGCCCATCGAGATGGGCCCGCCGCGCCGCCTCCATGATCTCCGCGTCGCCGGCGCCGAGACGGCCGTAGGCGATGTTCTCGCGGATCGTGCCGCCGAACAGGAAGACGTCCTGCTGGACGATGCCGATCTGCCGGCGCAGCGAGGCCAGCGTCATGGCGCGGATGTCGAGCCCGTCGATGGTGATGCGCCCCGCCATGACCTCGTAGAAGCGCGGCAGCAGCGAGCAGATCGTCGTCTTGCCGGCACCCGACGGCCCGACGAAGGCGACGGTGGAGCCGGCCCGGATCGACAGGTCGATGCCCTTCAGCACCGGGCGCGCCGGGTCGTAGCCGAAGGACACGCCCTCGTAGCGGATGTCGCCCTTCAGCGCCGGGGCCGCGACGGCGCCGGGCGCGTCGGCGATGTCCGGCTGGGTGTCGAGCAGCTGGGTGTAGCGGCGGAAGCCGGCGATGCCGCGGGGGTAGGTCTCGATGACCGCGTTGATCTTCTCGATCGGGCGGAAGAAGGTGTTCACCAGCAGCAGGAAGGCGAAGAACCCGCCCTGGGTCAGCTCGCCCACCAGCACGAAATGGGCGCCGGTCAGCATGACGACGATCAGGATCAGCCGCATGCTCATGTAGCTGAGCGTCATCGAGGCCGCCATGATCTTGTAGGCGGCGAGCTTGGTGGTGCGGTAGCGGTCGTTGTCCTCGGCGAACAGCTTGCGCTCGTGGTCCTCGTTGGTGAAGGCCTGGACCACGCGCATGCCGCCGACATTCTCCTCGATGCGGACGTTGAAGTCGCCGACGCGGGAATAGAGCGACTGCCAGTTCTTCGTCATCCGCCCGCCGTAGCGGCTGGTCACGAAGGCGATCACCGGTACGATGGCCGCGGTGATCAGCGCCAGCGGAAGATGCACCACCGCCATCAGGATGAAGGCGCCGACGAAGGTCATGACCGCGATCAGCAGGTCCTCCGGACCGTGGTGCGCCACCTCGCCGATCTCGTCCAGGTCGCGGGTGACCCGCCCGACGAGATGGCCGGTCTTGTTGTTGTCGTAGAAGCTGAAGGAGAGCTTCTGCAGATGGTCGAAGCTCTTGCGGCGCATCTCCGTCTCGATGTTCACGCCGAGCATGTGGCCCCAGTAGGTCACGATGGCCATCAGCCCGCCGTTCGCCATGTAGATCGCCAGCAGCGCCACGGTGGCGGCGACGATCAGCGGCCAGTCCTGGGTCGGCAGGAGCTGGTCGACGAAGGCGCGCACGGCCATCGGGAACCCCAGCTCCAGCAGGCCCGACAGGACGGCGCAGACGATGTCGAGGACCAGCAGGCCGGTGAAGGGGCGGTAGTAGGAGAGGAAGCGGCGAAGCATGGCTCTTCTCATTGCGGAACGGCTGAGGGGTGAACGAAATGGATTACGGAGTGCGGGCGTTGGACCGGCCGAGCAGCCAGACCAGATAGGGGCCGGCGAGCAGCGCGGCAAAAAGACCAAGGGGCAATTGATAGGGGAAGGCGGCGGTGCGGGCCAGCCAGTCCGACACCACCATCAGCCCGGCGCCGATCAGGACGGCCCCGATCCCCTGCTGAAGCGGGCGGCCCAGCCCGGCCAGCCGGGCGAGATGCGGGGCGATCAGCCCGATGAAGCTCAGCGGCCCGACGAACAGCGCCGCCGACGCGGTCAGCAGCCCGGCCAGCAGCACCAGCAGGACGCGGCAGCGCCGCACCGGCAACCCGATGGCCCGCGCCGTCACGTCGCCCAGCGGCAGGATCTCCAGCCACTTGGCGGTCAGCGGCAGGGTTGCCAGCAGAAGCACCGCCGCCCCGATGCAGAACCAGGCGTCGCCCGGCCCGGCCTCGTTGGTCGATCCGCTCAGCCAGCGCAGCAGCGTGAAGGCCTGCGGCGTGCCGGTGGCGATGACCGCGGTCAGGACGGCGCTGCACAGGGCGCTCATGGCGATCCCGGCCAGCAGAAGCCGCTCCGGACCGAAGCCGGCGCGCAGCGACAGGGCCAGCATGGCGGCCAGAGTCAGCACGGCACCCGCCGCCGACGCGGCAAGCTGCACGCCGAAGCCCGGTGCCACGACGAGGAACAGCGCGGCGGTCAGCCCGACCCCCGCCCCGGTGCCAACGCCGAGGATTTCCGGGCTGGCCAGCGGGTTGGCGGTCACCCGCTGCAACAGCATGCCGGCGGCGGCCAGCATCGCCCCCGCCGCCGCGGCGACCGCCACGCGGGGGCCGCGCCAGCCCAGCAGCGTGTCGAGCAGCGGGCCGGTGGACAGCGTCCAGCCGCCCGGCCCGTAGCCGACCGTGAGCGCGAGACCCACGGCAACGGCGCCGAGGACGGCGAACAGGACGATCAGCCGGTAAGGGTGCGGGCTGCGGCGCGACGGCGCGGGACGGCTGTTCAGCGACGGCCATTCGAACATGCGCAGGCGCGGCAGCAGCCAGAGCAGCAGCGGGCCGCCGAGCAGCGCCGTCGCCGCTCCGGTCGGCACCCGCTCCCCGTCCACCCCGGCCAGAAGCTGCACCAGCCCGTCGGTCAGCCAGAGCAGGAGCGCGCCGATCAGGGGGGCGGCGACCATCCTCTGGCCCTGGGTCCGCGCGCCGCTGAGATGCGCCAGCGCCGGGGCGGCCAGACCGACGAAGCCGATCACCCCGACCTCCGCCGTCACGCTGGCCGCCAGCCAGACCGCGACCCCGATGACGCCGAAGCGCGTGGCGTTGAGGGCGACGCCGAGGCTGCGGGCGCTGGCGTCGTCCAGCCCGAGGATGGCCAGCGGGCGCATCAGCAGGAACGCGGCGCCGACGCTGATCAGCAGGCGGACGGCGATGCTCAGCGTCGGCGCCGCGTTCCTGCTGATGC
>NZ_WHOR01000259.1:0-8306 GCF_013340925.1 Azospirillum formosense | reverse complement strand
CGTCAGCCGTGGGAAGGGTGGGGGCCCCGCATGACCGACCTCGACGACGATGACGACCTCCCCGACTCCGGCTCCGACCCCACCCCGGCGGGCCGTTTGCGGATCGACAAGTGGCTGTGGTTCGCGCGCTTCTTCAAGACGCGCAGCCTCGCGGCGAAGCTGTGCAACGGCGGCGGCGTTCGGGTGTCCGGCACGGTGGTCGGCAAGGCGCATTACGCGGTGAAGCCCGGCGACGTGCTGACCTTCGCCCAGGGGCGGCACATCCGCGTCATCAAGGTGGTCGCGCTCGGCAGCCGGCGCGGCCCGGCGCCGGAGGCGCAGGCCCTCTACGAGGACCTCGCCCCGCCGGTGCGGGAGGAGGCGATCCAGGACCCCTACCGCGCGCCGCCGGCCCCGCGGGAGCCCGGCGCCGGGCGCCCGACCAAGCGCGACCGCCGGGCGCTCGACCAGCTGTACGGAGAGGAGTAAGCCGGAACAGCCGGGGAAAGCGGCGGCGAAGCGCGGGCGGGGCCATTGTCATTCGGGCGCCGCACCCTCATCTGCGCACAATAATCCCGCAACGGCCGACTTTTTCGGAGCCCGCCGCCCTCATGCTCGAACTGTTCTCCGACCCGCAGGTCTGGGCCAGCCTCCTGACGCTCACCGCGCTGGAGATCGTGCTCGGCATCGACAACATCATCTTCATTTCGATCATGGCGGCCAAGCTGCCGGTCCACCAGCAGCAGAAGGCCCGGCAGCTCGGTCTGGCGCTGGCCTTGGTCATGCGGCTTGCGCTGCTCGCCTCCATCTCCTGGGTGGCGACTCTGACGGAACCGCTGATCACCGTGCTCGGCATGGGCTTCTCGGGCCGCGACCTGATCCTGCTCGGCGGCGGCCTGTTCCTGCTGGCCAAGGGCACCATCGAGATCCACAACACCGTGGAAGGCCACGAGGAGGACAGCGCCGCCCCCAAGCTCGCCAGCTTCGGCGCGGTGGTCGGGCAGATCATCGTGCTGGACATCGTCTTCTCGCTGGACAGCGTGATCACCGCGGTCGGCATGTCCAACGACCTGCCGGTGATGGTCACCGCCGTCGTCATCGCCATGGCGGTGATGCTGTTCGCCGCCCGCCCGGTGGGCGACTTCGTGAACCGCCACGTCACCGTGAAGATGCTGGCCCTGTCCTTCCTGCTGCTGGTCGGCGTGGCGCTGATCGCCGACGGCTTCGGCTTCCACATCCCGAAGGGCTACCTGTACTTCGCCATCGCCTTCTCGACGCTGGTCGAGGCGCTGAACCTGATGGCCGCCGCCCGCCGCAAACGGAAGAAGGCCGAAGCGCACTGACGCCCCGGCCTTTCTGAAGACGAACTCGACGGGCCGCCCCTGCACCGGGGGCGGCCCGTTCGCCGTTTGGGGTCAGGTCCGCATCAGACCGTCGCGGAACTCCACCTCCTCCACCAGATGCTCGTAGGCGAGCTTGAACAGGTCGCGGATGGAGACGATGCCGACCGCGCGCTTGCCCCGGGTGATCGGCAGGTGGCGGTAGTGCTTGGACTGCATCAGGGTCAGCGCCTCGATGGCGTCCGCGTCCGGCGGCAGGGTGTCCGGGTTGCGGGTCATGATCGCCGACACCTCGGTCTCGAAGGCGTCGATCTGGGTGGAGAGCACCTTGTTGTTCAGGTCGCGCTCGGTGACGATGCCGACGAGGTCGCCGTGGTTCACCACGAGAACGGCGCCGATGTTCTTCTCCGCCATCAGCTTCGACACGGTCAGGACGGAGGTGTCCTCCGTCACCAGGATGAGTTCCTGCGACTTCACCACGTCCGGAACCAGCTTCCGCTTCATCATTTCCCCCAATTTGTAATTTGTTTACAAACTCAAGCGCTGCAGGGAAACAATAGCAAATCTCGCGGGTGCGAAACTGCGGCAGAAGACCGCACCTCGGACGAGGTGGTCCGGATTGGGGATCGGGGGGAGCCTAGTGGCGGCGCAGGACGACGGTCAGGTTGTTGGCGGGCATCTCCACCAGCTCGGCCAGGGCGAAGCCTGTGGAGGCACGCTCCACCGCGTCGAGGTCGCGCACGCCCCAGGCGGGGTTGCGGGCCTTCAGGTCGGCGTCGAAGGCGGCGTTGCTGGGCGCGCTGTGCCGCCCGCCGCGCGTGAAGGGGCCGTAGAGCAGCAACGGCGCGCCGGCGGGCAACAGCCGCTCCGCCCCGGCGAACAGGCCGAGCGCCGCCTCCCACGGGGCGATGTGGATCATGTTGATGCAGACCACCGCATCGGCGCTGCGGACCGGCCAGTCGGGAGCGGCGGCGTCGAGGTCAAGCGGGTCGCGCAGGTTGGGCAGCGCCGCCGCGGCGGCCCAGGAACGGACGCTGTCGCGCAAGTCCGGGTCGGGGTCGCTCGGCTGCCACGTCACGCCGGGCAACGCCTCGGCGAAGGCGACGGCGTGCTGGCCGGTGCCGCTCGCCACCTCCAGCACCAGGCCTTGCGGCGGCAGGACGCGGCGCAGCACCTTCAGGATCGGGGCGCGGTTGCGCTCCGTCGCGGGGGCGTGGCGGCGGGACTCCTCGGGGTGAAGCGGGTCGAACATGCTGGGCAGGCTACCCCCGCCGGGCGTCCAGGGCAACCGTGGCGGGGCCGGGGCGTCCGGCCATCCAGGCCCCGGCGGCGAGCAGCGCCGCGCTGGCCAGCACCACCGCGGCGGCGCCCACCAGGGCGGAATCGAAGCTGCCGGTGCGCGCCACCACCAGCCCCGCCGGCACCGGCCCGACGATCTGTCCCAGCCCGTAGACGGCGGTCAGCGCGCCGATGACGCGGGCCGACGCTCCGCCCGACAACTGCCGGCCCAGCGTGAAGGACAGGGTGACGATCCCGATGAAGGTCCCGCCGAACAGCGCCGCCGACACCACCGCGGCGGCGGGCGACCCGGTGATGGGCAGCAGGATGCCCACGGCCTGCACGACATGGGCGAGGATCAGCGCCCGCCAGAGGCCGAGCTTCCGTCCCGCCGCCGCCCAGACGATGCCGGACGGCATGGCCGCCAGCCCGGTGACCATCCAGGCCGCGGCACCCAGCTGCGCCGTCTCCGGCATGGTCTTCAGGATGGCGACCAGGAAGGTGCCGGTCACGATGTAACCCGCCCCCTCCAGGAAATAGGCCAGCGTCAGCAGGACCAGCGGGGCGGAGGGCAGGGGGCTGCCACCCCCCGCCGTCCCGGCGGCGGCGGTGTGATGGGCCTCCCTCGGCGGGTCGGTCACCCACAGCCAGGACAGGGTGCCGAAGCCCAGGCAGGCCAGCCCCAGCCACAGCCAGTCGCCGCGCCAGCCCAGCCGGTCCCCCATCAGGGCGACGAACAGGCCGCTCGACGCGATGCCGATCCCGACGCCGGTGTAGAGCCAGCCGGTCCAGGACTCCCGCCCGGCGCGGGCCAATGCGTCCAGCGTCATGGCGATGCCCAGGATGAACATGCCGGCGCTGGCCAGCCCGGAGACGAAGCGCAGCACCGCCCAGGCCGCCATGTCCTCGGTGAAGCCCATGCCGGCGGTCGAGGTGACGCTGGCGATCAACGCGGTGCGGAAGACGGCGGTGCGCACCGCGCCGTGGGGCACCAGCCCGGCCCCCAGCGCCCCCAGGAAATAGCCGAGATAGTTGAGCGAGGCGAGCAGCCCGGCGGCGTCGGTGCCCAGACCGGTGGCCGCCTGCATCGCCGGCAGGATCGGCGTGAAGGCGAAACGCCCCACCCCCATGGCGATGGCCAGCGCCAGCACGCCGCCGATCAGCACCCGGACCATGGCTTCCTCCCGTAGGCTCGCGATTCTGTGTGCTCCCATCTTCGCGCGACGGAGACCTCATTTCTAATGATTTGTTTCGATGCTATGCTTCACTGTGAGTGATGGGAGACGTCCGGATCGGGGAGGCTGCGATGGACCTTGCGGGCCTGCGTGTGGTGAAGGCGGTGGCGGACGCCGGCAGCGTCAGCCGGGCGGCGGAGACGCTGAACTGCGTCCAGTCCAACGTGACGGCGCGGCTGAAGCGGCTGGAGGAGGATCTCGGCGTGCCGCTGTTCCTGCGGCTCAGCCGCGGCATGGCCCCGACGCCGGCGGGGCGGGTGCTGGCCGACTCCGCCGACCGGGTGCTGCGCCTCGTCGCCCAGGCGCGCGACGCGGTGGCCGACGCGGCGGGGCGGGGCGGGCGACTGTCCGTCGGCACGATGGAGACGACCGCCGCCGTGCGGCTGCCGCCGATCCTCGCCCGCTTCCACGCGGAGAATCCCGACGTCGACCTGACCATCGTTCCCGGCCCCACCGAAACCATGCTGGGGGAGGTGCTGGCCGGGCGCATCGACGGCGCCTTCGTCTCCGGAGCGGTGGAGCATCCCGAACTGGTCAGCCAGCCCGTCTTCGAGGAGGAACTGGTGCTGGTCGAACCGGCCAGCGGCATCACCAGCGAGTCCGGGCGGAACACCCTGCTGGCCTTCCGGCGCGGCTGCGCCTACCGCGCGCGGGCCGAGACGGCGATGCGCGAGGCCGGGCGGGTTCCCTACCGGGTGATGGAGTTCGGGGCGCTGGAGGCCATCCTGGGCTGCGTCGGCGCCGGCATGGGCGTCACCGTCCTGCCCCGCGTCGTGGTGGAGCGGGAGCCCTGGCGCGGCCTCTTCACCGCCCGCCCGCTGCCGCCGGAACTGGCCCGCATGCCCACCCGTTTCGTCCGGCGTGCGGATTCCATGGAAACGGTGGCGCTGCGCACCTTCCTGGAGGCGGTCGCGGAGGGGAATTCGGAGGGTGGGGCTGCGTCGCTTGCGCCCACACAACCGGCGGGGTTGATCCCGTCTCGGGCGGCGTGCTAGGCAAGCGCCGCGGTCGGGCCATGGTCCATTCATGCTCCCGGCCGTGCCCACGCGCGAGCACGTCAGTCGAAGCGTCCATCGAAGCGACTCGAACCCCGGCGCGTGAACACCGCCGGAACTGGCGAGAACAGCGGAGAACGAATCATGCCCTACGTCGTGACGGAAGACTGCATCAAGTGCAAGTACACCGATTGCGTCGAGGTCTGCCCCGTGGACTGTTTCTACGAGGGCGAGAACATGCTGGTCATCCATCCGGATGAGTGCATCGACTGCGGCGTGTGCGAGCCGGAATGCCCGGCCGAGGCCATCGTGCCGGACACCGACGGCCGTGCGGAGAAGTGGATGGAGCTGAACCGCGACTACGCGGCGCAGTGGCCCAACCTGACCCGCAAGAAGGACGCGCTGCCCGACGCCGACGCCATGAAGGGCGTGGACGGCAAGTTCGACAAGTTCTTCTCTCCGAAGGCCGGCGGCTAAGCGGAGTCGGGACTATTGCGGCGCATGGCATTCTTTTGCCGCCATGCAAAAACGACAGGTCGGCCATCGGCGGGCAACGTCAGAATCCGGACGGCTGCCCGCGCGTAGCCTTTGTAACCCGGCCGTAACATCGCTATAATACGCGCCCGGAGCCGGCCTCAGCGTCATTGCCGGATTTCCCATCGACCAAGGGCTCAGTGCAACAGTGCGCGGCGTGGAGGACCCCATCCCCACGGTGTGTCGTTGTCACCGGGCCTTTTTCGCCCCCTCCACCGGGGCGGCAAAATGGCGCGATCGCGAGAAGTGAGAGCCAACCCAAATGTCGAACAAGCTTGACTTCGAGGCCGGTGACTTCGTCGTCTACCCGGCCCATGGCGTCGGTCGGGTCGAGGGAATCGAGACCCACAGCATCGCTGGCATGGATGTTCAGCTCTACGCGATCACGTTCGAAAAAGAGCGCATGACGCTCAAGGTTCCGGTCGGCAAGGCCAAGGCCGCCGGCCTGCGCCGCCTCAGCACGAAGGACCGCATCAAGGTCGCCCTGGAGACGCTGCAGGGCCGTTCGCGCGTCCGCCGCACGATGTGGAGCCGCCGCGCCCAGGAGTACGAGGCCAAAATCAACTCGGGCGACCCGGTGGCCATCGCGGAGGTCGTGCGCGACCTGTACCGCGGCGCCGACCAGTCCGACCAGTCCTACAGCGAGCGCCAGATTTATCAGGCCGCCCTGGAGCGTCTGGCCCGCGAGCTGGCCGCCGTCGAGAAGATCGACGAGACCAAGGCCACCGAGCGGCTGGAACTGGTCCTCAAGAAGGCCGCCTGATCCGGTGCGGATCCGCTCCCCGGCTTCGGGGGCGGGAACCGGTTCGAAAATGTGATGTTGACGATGAAGGCGCGGCGCTTTGGCCGCGCCTTTGTCTTAAGTTTTCGTCTTTCGCCGGGTCCGTGCGGCGCCTACACTCCCGCCCCCGGCCTGTTCTGGGCCGGTCCGTGACCGCTGGATGGGGTGAGCGTCTCCGGCATGTCTGAAGCGCAGAAATTCATCGATCTCCGAAACCCGCGGCGCATCTGGGCCGTCGGCTCGGTCCACGCGCAGACGGACCATCTCCACGCCGTGCACGAAGTGATCGCGGCGCGCTTCCTGCCCGGCGACCGGCTCGTCTATCTCGGCAACATGGTCGGCTGGGGCGAACGGGTGCTGGAGACGGTGGACGCGCTGCTGGCCTTCCGCACCTGGCTGCTGAGCTGGCGGGGCATGGAGGCCGGCGACATCGTCTATCTGCGCGGCGCGCAGGAGGAGATGTGGCACAAGCTGCTTCAGCTCCAGTTCGCGCCCGACCCGCAGCAGGTGCTCGACTGGATGACCCGCCACGGCGCGGGGGCCACCTTGGCCGCCTATGGCGGCACGGTGGAGCAGGGCATGGCGGCGGCCCGCGGCGGCACCATGACGCTCGGCCGCTGGACCCAGGGGCTGCGTCAGGCGATGCACGCGCAGCCCGGTCACGAAAATGTGTTCAACACCCTGCGCCGCGCCGCCTACTGCACCGGACCGGAACAGGGGCAGGGCGGCGTGCTGCTGGTCAGCGCCGGCGTCGACACCCGCCGCCCGCTCAACCACCAGGGCGACGCCTTCTGGTGGGGGGCGCCCGGATTCGCCCAGATGTCAGAGCCTTACGGCGGTTTCGCCCGCGTCGTGCGGGGCTACGACCCGGCCCGCAAGGGCGTGGCCGTGACCGACCGCGTGGCGACCCTGGACGGCAATTGCGGGTTGGGTGGGCACCTCGTTTGTGGATGCCTGTCGCCTTCGGGTGAGATCCTGGACCTGTTCCAGGTCTGACCCATCTCCCTTTTTCCTAACCGTCTTACCCATCCCCTCGGCCTCCGCCACCGAATCCCTTCCGGTGCGGATGATCCGAAACGTCTTGTGCTGCGTATGACGTGCAACAGGGCGAGGGGAACGGCTGTTGTCCCAACCGTCGGCACCCCACGGCGAACCGGCCGTGACGAACCGACGGATCATTGGACCTGAGGGGGCCTGTCCCTTCGGACTCCGCAGCACAGGGCACGAGCAGCCTGAAACGCGGCCGCCCAGACGGGAAGGAAGGGACGTATGGCCTACATCGACGATCCCGAGACTCAGCGCGCGAACCTGAGTTTCATCAAGGCGTCCATGCGCGAGCCTCTGCTGACGCGGGACCATGAATTCGATCTCGCCCGCAAATGGCGCGAGGGCGGCGACGAGCGGGCCCTTCACGAGCTGGTCCGCGCCTACACCCGGCTGGTGGTGGCGACCGCCGCGCGCTTCCGCAATTACGGCCTGCCCATGGGCGATCTCGTTCAGGAGGGCAATGTCGGGCTGATGCAGGCGGCCAGCCGGTTCGAGCCGGACCGCGAGGTGCGCTTTTCCACCTACGCGGCCTGGTGGATCCGCTCGGCCATGCAGGACTACATCCTGCGCAACTGGTCCATCGTCCGCACCGGCACCACCGCCGCGCAGAAGTCGCTGTTCTTCAACCTGCGCCGCCTGCGCGCCCGCATCGAGAGCCTCAGCCAGGGCGGCACCGGCTCCGGCAACAGCCTGACCAAGGAAGGGCGGGAGTGGATCGCCGGCGAACTCCAGGTCGACGTGACCGAGGTGGAGGCGATGGAGATGCGCCTGTCCGCCTCCGACCAGTCGCTGAACTCCCCGGTGGCCGACGGCTCCGACGACGACTGGCAGGACTTCCTGGCCGACCAGCGCCCTTCGCCGGAGGAGGTGGTGATCGGCATGCGCGACAGCCGCACCCGCTCGCAATGGCTGGCCGAGGCGCTGGGCGAACTCAGCCCGCGCGAACGCACGATCATCCAGGAGCGCCGCCTGCGCGAGGAGGGCGCCACCCTGGAGCAGCTGGGCCGCGAGTTGGGGGTGAGCAAGGAGCGCGTGCGCCAGCTCGAACACCGCGCGCTGCTGAAGCTGCGCCAGTCGATGCTGAAGCGGGTCGAGGGGTTCGGGGATCTGCTGGCGG
>NZ_WHOR01000258.1:0-8309 GCF_013340925.1 Azospirillum formosense | reverse complement strand
CCATCACACTTCTCTCACTCCGACATGTTCTTTTTTTAGTGCTAATGCGCCCACCTCCAACTTCTCCCCAGATCAGTTCGTCGGCAGCGTAAGTTGTTTATAAGAGCCAGGTGTCGTTGCCGCCCCCCCCGTAAAGCGCGTTGTCCCGCTCGTTGCCGATCAGGATGTCGTTCCCCGATCCGCCGATGGCGTTCTCGATCCAGCAATTGTAGGCGATCCCGAGCGTCCGGGATTCCATGTAGAAGCCGGAGATCCAGGCCGGCCCCAGGTCGCTGTAGGAGCCGGGGCGCAGATCGATCCGGGCGTTCGTGGTCTGATTGGCCCAACTGATGGTGTCGTTGCCGCCGCCGTCCCAGATGGTTTCGAAGATGGCCTGCCCCGGTTGCCAGGAATAGACGGTGTCCCCGGCGTTGGTGGACATGTTGGCACCGTACAGATACTGGATGGCCGCGATGTCGTTGACCATGGGGGTATTGGGGAAGCGGTCCTGCCAGTAGCCCAGTTCCGGAGGCGACCCGACGAAGGACCGGTAGCTCATCGTGCTGAAGAGCTGGGCGTCGATGCCGGTGGGGGCGGCCGGGAAATCTCCGGCGCTCTCGTGCAGATGCTTCAGGCCCAGGGAATGCCCGATCTCGTGGACGATAGTCTGGTAAGCGTAGGAGCCCGGCGCCCAGGATAGGGACGGGTTGGAGAAGAGGGTGCCGAACCAGATGTCGCCGCCTTCCGGCAGATTGGCCACCGGCATGACCGTGTAGGCGGTCGCTGGGGAGGCGCTGCCGCCGAAACGGATGTCGCCGCAGGACAGGGCGCTGTCGGCGACCTCGGTGCAGGTAATGTTCGCCACCGCCGACCAGGTGCCGATCGCTTGGCGGATCGCGGCCTGGGCGGTTCCGGAGAGGGTCCAGACGCTGCCCGGGTCCGGAGTGAGATAGCCGTCCCGATAGGCCGAGAGGCCGGCGACACCGAAGGAGTAGGTCAGCGAAACCCCGTCGCCGGGGTTGCTCCCTTGACCCCATTTGTATCCGGAAAGCAATGAATCGATTTCAATACGCCCGCTCCCCCCGATCGCCGATACGGGGAACGTGTAATCCGGTGTGCTCATCGCTGCCACCTTCTGAATAAAAGAGGAGTGTTCGCGAAAACAGCTCTTCAGTTCAGAAATGGGTGGTGCGTCTTCAATGATTCCTAATGAGATAACGACCAAATCAGCTCTTGGGGTGAAGACGTTAAGGCATTAGGATTTTATTTTTCATGTGGGTTATTTTTGTTTTTACGAGATGTAACGCAGTCGTTGAAGTGAATCCGCTGGATGATCTTTTGCGAACCAGGCCTATCCGTCCGGACGTCTCTTACGGAACGGCAAGCCGAAGGGGAGTGGTCCATCCGGGCGCGGCCTCTCCCATCCCTCTTGCGCAAACGGCCGCTTTTGCGGCCTTGTTGGCGGCGGCTAGCCCTTTGGAAGGACTGGAGAGAAACGATGGAGCGGGTGGATTGCGTGGTGGCCGGGGCCGGGGTGATCGGGCTGGCGGTGGCCCGGCGGCTGGCCCGCGCCGGGCGGGAGGTGGTGGTTCTGGAGGCGGCGGACGCCATCGGCACCGGCACCAGCTCGCGCAACTCCGAAGTCATCCACGCGGGCATCTATTACCCGACCGGCAGCCTGCGGGCGCGCCTGTGCGTGACCGGGCGGGACGCGCTCTACGCCTATTGCGCGGCGCATGGGGTGGAGCACAGCCGCATCGGCAAGCTGATCGTCGCCACCGAGGAGGCCCAGTTGCCCCGGCTGGCGGCCATCCACGCCCAGGCCACCGCCAACGGGGTGGGTGACCTCGCCGTGCTTTCCGCGTCCGAGGCCATGGCGCTGGAGCCCAACCTGCGCTGCGTCGGGGCGCTGCTGTCACCGTCCACCGGCATCATCGACAGCCACGGGTTGATGCTGGCCCTGCGGGGCGACGCGGAGGCGGCGGGCGCCATGCTGGCCTTCCTCAGCCCGCTGGAACGCGCCCACCGCGGAGCGGACGGCTTCGTGCTCAAGGTTGGCGGGGCGGAGCCGATGCGCATCGCCTGCGGCGCGCTGGTCAACGCCGCCGGGCTCGGCGCTTGGGGCGTGGCCCGCGGGCTTGAGGGCTTCCCGGCGGAGCATGTGCCGCCGCGGGTGCTGGCCAAGGGCAACTACTACGCGCTGGGGCAGGGGCGTTCGCCCTTCGCGCGGCTGGTCTACCCGGTGCCGGTGGAGGGCGGTCTGGGCGTCCACCTGACGCTGGATCTGGCTGGGCAGGCCCGCTTCGGCCCGGATGTGGAGTGGCTGGACCCCACCGGTTACGACCGGCTCGACTACCGGGTCGACCCGCAGCGTGCCGACGCCTTCTACGGCGAGGTGCGGCGCTACTGGCCGGATCTGCCCGACGGCGCGCTGGTGCCCGCCTATTCCGGTGTCCGCCCGAAGCTGAGCGGCCCCGGCCAGCCGCAGGCCGACTTCCTGATCCAGGGACCGGAAACGCACGGGATGTCGGGGCTGGTCAACCTGTTCGGCATGGAATCGCCGGGTCTGACCTCCTGCCTCGCCATCGCCGACGAGGTGGCGGAGCGGTTGAAGGCTTCGTCCGTATGACCGGGGCGCCGCCCATCAGGCGCCCGTCATTGACGGGTCATTGAAGAAAGGCGTTCTCGACCAGTTCGCACAGCATGTGGCCGGCGGCGATGTGCATTTCCTGGATGCGCGGGGTGTCGGTGGACGGAACGCACAGACAGACGTCGCACAGATCCTTCATCCGCCCGCCGGCGGCGCCGGTCAGGCCGATGGTGCGCATGCCGAGCGCGCGGGCGGCCTCCAGAGCGGCGACGACGTTGCGGCTGTTGCCGCTGGTCGAGATGCCGACCAGAACGTCCCCGGCGCGGCCGAGGCCGCGGACCTGCCGGGAGAAGACCTCGTCATAGGAATAGTCGTTGGCGATGGCCGTCAGCGCGGAGGTGTCCACCGTCAGGGCCACCGCCGCCAGGGGCGCGCGGTCGCGCAGATAACGCCCGGTCAGCTCCGCCGCCAGGTGCTGGGAGTCGGCGGCGGAACCGCCGTTGCCGCAGAACAGCACCTTGCCGCCACTCTTCAGCCCGTCGATCATCAGCCCGGCGGCGGTCTCGATCCGCTCGGCCTGCTCGGCGAAGGCCGCGAAGTTCCGGGACGTCTCAAGCAGGGCTTCGCGGACGCGGTCGGCGGCGGACTGGCTCATCTTCGGTTCCTGGACAGTCGGTTCCTGGGAGGCGGAAAGCAGACGAACCATACGACGGCTGTGGCGGAGGGCGCCACAGCCGTCTTCATCGGCGTCGTCCTCCGTCACGAACCGCCCGTCACAGGAGGCCGAGCCTCTGCCACAAGGGCAGCTTCTGCGGCAGCAGGGCGGCCAGCTTTGTGGCGACCAGGGGGCGCATGGCTTCGGGATCGGAGATGGGGGAACCGTCCTCCGCGAAGACGGCGCCCCCGAGTGCCCGCAGCGCGTCCGCCACGAAGCCGCCGAGCGGCTGGACATCCATCGGTTGCCCGGTCAGGAGGCCGGCCAGGACAAGGCGTTCCAGGACGTCGGCCCCGACCCCGAGCCCGACCGTGGGCGCGGCCAGGAAGACCAGGCTTTCGTCGACGAGCATGCGCCGGGCGATCGCCCGGTTCAGCCGCCCGGCGGCCCGTCGCCCCTCCTCCGCAGGCTGCGCCAGGGGATGGGCTTGGTTGGCCGAGGCCAGAAGCGCCACGAAGCGGGAAATCGTGCCGAAGTCGTGCCGGGCCATCTCCGGCAACGCTTCGATCTCCCCAAGGGTCGGAGTGCCCGCGGCGAGCGCATCGAGGATCGGCAGGCCGAGCCCCGGGTCGTGACGCAGCTCGCCCAGCGGCACCGGCACCGCCAGCCCGGCCTTCTCGCGCGGGACCGTCAGGGTGAAGCGGAGCCGGCGGAGTTCCCCCGCGGTTTCCGCGGCGGGCAACCGGTCCAGGCCGCGGACGAAGATGTCGCGGCGGAACACCTGGTTCATGGCGAAGTCGCGCACCGTCTCCGCCAGGGTCGGGTCGGCGATCTCCGCCAGAAGGGGCCGCAGATCCGGGCGCACCGACAGCTCGTCGAAGTTGTGCGGGATGTTGGCGGAGCAGGCGTAGCCCAGCTTCGCACGCGCCAGATCCTGCGCCACCTGGGCGTGGCCCAGCGGCTCCCAATGGGTGTTCAGGTATTCGTGGGTCAGATAGCGGCGGTCCTGTCCCGCCATCGTGGCGAGATGCTGCCCGGCGGTGGGGTTGGCGGCGAAATAGCCGGCGCCGGCCTCGCTCAGCCGGTTGATGAAGCCGAGCGCGGCATCGAACTGGCGGTCGCTGCGGGCGGGATTGGCCGCGGCGTGCGCCAGCATCAGCTTCTGCAGGGGCAGAAGGGGCGCCCAGCCCGGCATGGCGTTGTAGCTGACGAAGACCAGCCCGCCGGGTTTCAGCGTCTTCTCCAGGATGTCCACCACCGCTTGGCGGTTCTCCGGGCTGACCCAGCTGTAGACGCCGTGCAGGACGACGAAGTCGAACCCCTCGCCCACCTCCTCCGCCGGCAGCCCGCCGGCGGCCACCTCCTGGAAGCTGCGCTCATGGAAGGCGACGTTGGCCAGTTCCGCCTCTTCGGCGAGCCGGCGCGCTCCGGCGACGTGCAGCGGGTTGAAGTCGATGCCGGTGAAGCGGCCGTGGGGGTGGGTCGCCGCCAGGATGTTCAGGGTCATTCCCTGGCCGCAGCCCAGCTCGCAATAGCGGAAGGGCCGGTCGGTGCGCGGCGGGCGGACGCCGTTCAGCAGGCAGACGTAGGACAGGTAACCAGGCGACAGCTCGCGGTAGGCACCATGGGTGTAGGCGATGTCGGCGTTGTAGCCGTCGCTCCACGCGCTCATTTCGAGGTCCTCTCTGCGGGGTTCCGTCCGGCGATCAGGTCGTCGATCAGGGCGAGGTGGCGGGGCAGGGTGACGGTGCGGAGGTCGTAATGATCCACCGCCGTCCGACGCGCCCGGTCGCGCAGGGTCTGCATCCGGTCGGGATGCTCGAACACCTCGTCGATGCGGTCGGCCAGGGCCGCGCCGTCGAAGAAGTCCACCAGAAGCCCGTTCTGCCGGTCGCGCAGCACCTCCTCCACCGGAATGGTGGCGGAGCCGATCACCAGGCAGCCCGACGCCATGGCCTCCAGGAAGGACCAGGACAGGACGAAGGGGTAGGTCAGGTAGACGTGGGCCGACGAGACGCGGAGCACCGACAGGTAGGTGCCGTAGGGAAGCTTGCCCAGGAAATGCACGCGGTTCCGGTCGATGCCCTCCCCGACTTCGGCCATCAGGATGTCGCGGTAGCTCCGTCCATCGGCGGCGATCTGGCCATAGCTGACCTCGTCACCGCCGACGATCAGCACATGGGCCTTGGGCCGCCGTTTCAGGATGCCCGGCAGGGCGCGCATGAAGACATGGAAGCCGCGGTAGGGCTCCAGGTTGCGGGCGACGTAGGTGATGACCTCGTCCTTGGGGGTGAGCGTCAGGCCCGACGGCAGGCGCAGCCAGGCGTCGGGGTCCGGCCGGACGATGGTGGTGTCCACGCCCTCGTGGATCACGCTGATGCGGGACCGCATGTAGTCGGGATAGAGCGACCACTGCCAGCCGGTCGGGGTCTGGCCCCAGTCGGCGGCCTCGAAACCCAGCGTGTTGATGACGTTCTTGGTGCGCACCCGCGGACCGTCGTTCTCGGTAACCGGCGCCGCGGGATCGAAGCCGATGTCGGCCCCGTGCAGGTGATAGAAGAATTCGAAATAGGCGAGCAGGGGCACGTCCGGCCAGACGTCCTTCATGTACAGCGTCTCGCCCCAGCCGTTGTGCCCGATCATGATGTCGGGGCGGAACCCTTCGGCCTTCAGGCGGCGGCAGACCTCGTAGACGCTCTGCCCGTAGACGACCGCCAGTTCCAGTTCCTGGATGTAATGGTGGGTTGTCGACTTCGATGTCCGGAAAGGCTGGTAGACCGCGCGCTCCACGCCGGGGATCTGCGCCTGGCTGCTGTGCGAGATGAAGACCACCCGGTTGCCCGGCTGGGCCGCCAGATGCTGGGCGATGTGCTGGTACTGGCCCGGAAAGTTCTGATGGACGAAGAGGTAGTTCATCGCGTACCGCCGATTCCGCAAGGAAGGCCCGCCATCCGCCGCGGGCCTGGATGAGCATTGTCCGGGAAGGTCAGCCCGCAGATGAGCGCAGGAAGGCGCCAAGCTCCTCCAGCGCCTCGGCCGGTGCGGGCGGGCGGAAGGCCTTGACCTGCAATTCGTACGCCTGCGACCGCCGCCAGATCGCCACCGGCTCGAACCCCGTCTCCTGCAACAGACGTCCCAGCAGATTGGGGGTGAAGCCGGTGCGGTGGGCCATGAAACGGTTTCCCGCGGCAAGCGCCGGACCGTAACCGTAGACGACGTCCAGCGGCCGGATCGGGCCCTGCCTGGACTCATAGAGCGCTTCGTCCAGCCGGTCCTCGGCCACCAGCTTCGCCACCGCCTGCAGGTCGGGCACGGTCAGCAGGAGCATGCCGCCCGGCTTCAGCACGCGCAGGAACTCCCGCAGGGCCACCGGCACATCTTGCGGGTCGAGATGCTCCAGATTGTGGGAGGACCAGACCGCGTCCACCGAACCGTCGGGCACGAGGGCCATGTCCGTCATCGAGGCGACGATGTCCGGATCGACCTTCGGATCGATGTCGAGGCGCAGTTCCCGCCACCCTTCCTCCGGCAGGGAGCCGCCGAGGATCGAGATGGCGCGCTGACCGCAGCCGACATTGAGCACGGTCTTGATGGGCATCGGTCTGGAGCCGCTCCGGATCAGTAGGGGCGCTGCTTCTCGACGAAGCGCAGCAGGACGCCTTCCAGAGCGTCGCCGATCGCGTCGGAGCGGCAGGGGCTGCCGTTCTGGCCGGCGGGCGAGCGGTAGCCGCTGACGAAGGCGCCCTCATAGACGCACTCGAAGCGCTCGGCCGCGGCGCCGCGCAGGCGGATCGAGAAGCCGATCAACGGCGTGCCCAGGCCACGGCTGCCGCACATGCCGCCGCCGCTGATCCAGGGGGTCTCCCAGCCGTTCGCGGTCAGGCCCTTGTACTCCAGATCCTCCGGTGCGATGCCCTCGACCGGGGTGATCGAGAAGGCTTCGATCCACAGCCGCTGCCCGACGGCGCCGGCCCAGTTGGAGTCGGAGAAGCGCAGATCGCCCTGGCGCTGCACATGGGCCAGAATCTCGGCGCGGGGGCGGACCGCCGGGGGCGACGCCTGAACCGGCGCGCTGTGGGTCGGCACGCCCTTGCTCGGCGACGCCGTCCCCGTGGTGTCGTCGATGCGGGCGAACTGGAGCGACAGGAGGGCGTTCGGGCGGTCGACATGCTTGTAGGAGGACAGCACCACGGTTGCGGGGGCGCCCGACACCTTGATGATGATGGTGTCGCCCGGCTTGCTCAGCCAGTTTCCGGCCACACTGCCGATCATCTCGATGGCGGCATCGGGATGGTTGCCGGGGGCGGCCGCGAGCTGGACGCTGGGCAGCGGGAAGTCGCCAGCAGCCGTCGCTCCGCCGCCGCTCGTGACGAGCAGGGAGTAGAAGCCGGGCACGAGCGCCAGGGTCTGGGCCGTCGCCTTGATCTGATTGGACGGATGGGCTTCTGCGGACGCAACGCTACCGGACATCGACGACCCCCCACGGGACTGAAAGGTTGAACAGCGAAGGTTCGGACCATCCGAATCCGCCGCTGGGCCGTCTAGCCTGTAATTAGGCCGAAAGGAAACGGACCGTCCGATTGCTACGCCATGCGGCGTATGAGCGTCAAGAACACCCAGAAGCGTGTCGTTGATTGTCGCAGGGTCCAGCAACAGTGGCAGCAGATAGCCGCCTCCCTTCTCCCGGACGCGTTCGGACAGCGCTCCCAAGTCGAAGGCCATCACCTCCAGCCCGGCTTTCCAGGCGGTGGATAGGGCATAGCACCAGGTTTCCGGTGAAATCGACGGCAGGAAGGCGATGTCGGCCCGTTGCGCCCGCACCAGGGCGACCGCCTCCTCCTCCATAAAGCGTCCGGTGACGAAGCCGTGCCCCGTCTCGAACAGCGGCGGGTCCTCCTCGCTGAAGCCGACGACCACGAACTCCAGCGGCAGGCCGCGCGCGGCGGCGTCGCGGGCGCAGGCCAGCAGGATCTCGTAGCCTTTCTGGATGCCGACCGCGCCGATCGTGCAGACGCGCCACCGGCCGTCCGGGCCGCGCGGCGCGCGGGCGGCGGGTGGTGGGGGCGGGGCGATGTCCTCCCAGGG
>NZ_WHOR01000257.1:0-8281 GCF_013340925.1 Azospirillum formosense | reverse complement strand
TGATGATTAATAGACATCCGGTCTTGGCTGCAAGTACTGAATGAAATGGGTAGTTGGCATATCAGCGTCAGAATTGTCTGTTTATATGCTTTATTCTTTCTTTGTTTTTTTTTTTTTGCAGACCGAAGCCGGCATCGGGCCTCCCCCTTAGTCTCGTGGGCTTGGAAGTGTGTATGAGGGGCAGGGGGGGGGGCGGGGCCGCCGATCCGTTCCGAAAGCCGCCCCCCGATGCCGAACGATCGAACCGCCACCACGGCCCGGCCCTCGCCCGAAGCGCTCCTGCGCGAAGCGGCGCGGGAGGGGCGCGGGCGGCTGAAGCTGTTCCTGGGGGCGGCCCCGGGCGTTGGCAAGACCTACGAGATGCTGCTGACCGCCCAGGCCAAGCGGCGCGACGGGGTGGACGTGGTGGTCGGCGTGGTCGAGACCCACGGCCGGCGCGAGACCGAGGCGCTGCTCGCCGGCCTGACGGTCATCCCCCGCCGCAAGATCGAGCACAAGGGCCATCGGCTCGACGAGATGGACCTCGACGCCATCCTCGTCCGCCGCCCGGCCATCGTGCTGGTGGACGAGCTGGCTCACACGAACGCTCCCGGCAGCCGGCACGCCAAGCGTTATCTGGACGTGGAGGAGATCCTCGCCGCCGGGATCGACGTCTACACGACGATGAACATCCAGCATGTGGAGAGCCTGAACGACGTCGTCGCCCGGATCACCCGCGTCCGCGTGCGCGAGACGGTGCCGGACTCCATCCTCGACCGCGCCGACGACATCGAGGTCATCGACATCACGCCGGACGACCTGATCCAGAGGCTGAAGGACGGCAAGGTCTATGTCCCGCACACCGCCGAGCGGGCAATCCGCCATTACTTCTCCCCCGGCAACCTGACGGCGCTGCGCGAGCTGGCGCTGCGCCGCACCGCCCAGCGGGTGGACGAGCAGTTGCTGACCCATATGCAGGCCCACGCCATCGCCGGCCCCTGGGCGGCGGGGGAGCGGCTGCTGGTCTGCGTGAACGAGGACCCGGCCTGCGCCGCCGTCGTCCGCTACGCCCGCCGTCAGGCGGAGCGGCTGCGCGCCCATTGGACCGCGCTGCACGTCGAGACTCCGCGCAGCCTGCGCCTGAGCGAGGCCGAGCGCGACCGCATCGCCGACGCGCTGCGGCTGGTCGAGAAGCTGGGCGGCGAAGCGGTGACCATCCCCGGCGGCGACGTCGCCGGCACGGTGGTCGAATATGCGCGGGCCAACAACGTCGCCCACATCGTCATCGCCAAGTCCCACCGCGGCCCCTGGGCGGAGCTGCTGCGCAGCTCCATCGCCTTCCGGCTGATCCGGCGGGCCGGCGGCATCAGCGTGCATGTCATCGCCGACGACGCCGAGGAGCCGATCCCGCCCAAGACGGTGCGCACCGCGGCCCCCCGGCGCCCGGCGCTGTCCTGGTGGCCCTACGCCGCCGCCACCGGCTATGTCGCGCTGGCGCTGGGCGTCGGGGAGGTGCTTCAGCAGGTGCTCGACGTCAGCAACGTCGCGCTGGTCTTCCTGACGGCGGTGCTGAGCAGCGCGGTGACCGGCGGGCTGGGGCCGTCGCTCTACGCTTGTGTCGTCAGCATCCTGGCCTTCAACTATTTCTTCCTGAACCCGCTCTACACCTTCTCCATCGCCGATCCGGAGAACATCGTCGCGCTGTTCTTCTTCGCGGTGGTCGCGGTGATCGCCAGCAACCTGACCGCCCGCGTGCGCGCCCAGGCCGTCACCGCCCGGCTGCGCGCCAAGACGACGGAGGATCTCTACGGCTTCAGCCGCAAGCTGGCCGGGGTGGTCACCATGGACGACCTGCTGTGGGCGACCGCCCACCAGATCGCGGCGATGCTGAAGGTGCATGTGGTCCTGCTGCTGCCCGACGGCGACGCCGTGTCCGTCCGCGCCGGCTACCCGCCGGAGGACGAGCTGCGCGAGGCCGACCTCGCCGCCGCCGTCTGGGCGTGGGAGAACAACCGGCCCGCCGGGCGCGGCTCGGACACGCTGCCCGGCGCCAAGTGGCTGTTCCTTCCCCTGCGCACCGGGCGCGGCCCGGTCGGGGTGGTCGGCATCGACACCGACACCGCCCGCACCGGCAAGCCCGGCGCCCTGCTGACCCCGGACCAGCGCCGGCTGCTCGACGCGCTGACCGATCAGGCGGCACTCGCCATCGAGCGGGTCACCCTGGCGGAGGATGTGGACCGCGCCCGTCTGGCCGCCGAAACGGAGCGGCTGCGCTCGGCCCTGCTCACCTCGATCTCCCACGACCTGCGGACGCCGCTGGCCTCCATCCTGGGGTCGGCGACCAGCCTGACCGCCTACGGAGCCGGGATGGACGAGGCGTCGCGCCGCGACCTCGCCGCGACCATCCAGGAAGAGGCGGAGCGGCTGAACCGCTTCATCGCCAACCTGCTGGACATGACGCGCCTGGAATCGGGGGCGATCCGCCCGCGCACCGGACCGGTCGATCTGGCCGAGACGGTGGGCAGCGCGCTGGAGCGGGCGGGCCGCATCCTGGCCGGGCACCGGGTGGACGTCGATCTGGCCGCCGACCTGCCGATGCTGGAGGCGGACGACGTGCTGTTCGAACAGGTTCTCTTCAATCTGCTGGACAACGCGGCCAAATACGCGCCAACAGGCTCGCTGATCCAGGTCGGGGCGTCGCAGGAGGACGGTCGGGTGCGCATCGAGGTGCGGGACGAGGGCGACGGCATCCCGGCGGCGGATGTCGAGCGCATCTTCGACAAGTTCTACCGCGTCCATGCCCAGGACCGGCAGCGCGCCGGGACCGGGTTGGGGCTGGCGATCTGCCGCGGCTTCGTCGAGGCGATGGGCGGCACCATCGCCGCCGGCAACCGCAAGGACCGCTCCGGCGCCGTCTTCACCCTGACCATGCCCGCCGCCGCCGCTCTGCCCGGCCTTGAGGAGCCCGGCCTTAAGGACCCCGGCCATGAGGAGGAGGGGGCGCCATGAGGTCGGACAGCCTGCCGCTGCGCGTCCTGGTGGTGGACGACGAGCCGCCGATCCGCCGCTTCCTGCGCACCACCCTGTCCGCCCAGGGCTACGACATCGCCGAGGCGGAGGATGGCGCGGGCGCGCTGGAGGCGGTGCGGCGACGCCCGCCGGACCTGCTCGTGCTCGACCTCGGCCTGCCGGGGATCGGCGGGCTGGAGGTGATCCGCCGCCTGCGCGCCGACGGTGTGGCCGCCCCGATCATCGTCCTGTCCAGCCGCGCCGACGAGGCGGGGAAGGTGGAGGCGCTGGACCTCGGCGCCGACGACTATGTGACCAAGCCCTTCGGCATGGACGAGTTGCTGGCCCGCATCCGCGCCGCCCTGCGCCACCGCCTGCAGCAGCAGGGGGAGCGCCCGCTGTTCCGCAGCGGCGACCTCGCCGTCGATCTGGTCCGGCGGATCGTGACGGTGCGCGGCGCCGAGGTGAAGCTGTCGCCCCGCGAATACGACCTGCTGCGCCTGCTGGTCGCCCACGCCGGCAAGGTGCTGACCCACCGCTTCATCCTGAAGGAGGTCTGGGGGGCCGATACCGACGTGCAGTATCTGCGCATCTACATCCGCCAGCTCCGCCAGAAGATCGAGGCGGAGCCGGAGCGCCCCTCTCACATCCTGACCGAGACCGGCGTCGGCTACCGGCTGCGCGCGCCCGACTGACCCCGCCCCCACGTCCGTTGCAACCCACCGCTGCACGCCAAACCTGCTGCGCCGTGGTTGGATTCGTGCGACAGAACCCCCAGGGCCGCTGTTTCCAAGCGCAAGCCCCAACAAAAAAGATGACCGCACACCGCAATTGAGCCCAACCGAAGCCTTCGAAGAGATTTTCATATGGAAAGCGTCGATCTCTGGTCGCAGCTCACCGCCCTCGGGCAGGTGGTCGCCATCGACCTTGTTCTGGCCGGCGACAACGCCATCGTCGTCGGCATGGCCGCCGCCGCCGTTCCCGTGGAGCAACGCCGCAAGGTGATCGTCTGGGGCATCGGCGCCGCCATCATCCTGCGCATCTTCTTCGCCCTGATCACCACCCAGCTTCTCGCCATCATTGGGCTGACCCTGGCCGGCGGCGTCCTGCTGCTCTGGGTCTGCTGGAAGATGTACCGCGAGCTGCGCTCCGGAGGGGCGGACGAGGTGACGCCCGACGAGGCGCTGGCCGCGAACGGCTCCGGCGACGCCGCGGTCGGCGCGGCGGTCGCGACGACCACCTTCGGCGCGGCGGTCTGGCAGATCGTGGTGGCGGACGTGTCGATGTCGCTCGACAACGTTCTGGCCGTGGCCGGCGCCGCCAAGGACCATCCGACCGTCCTGGTCATCGGCCTGCTGCTCTCCGTCGTCCTGATGGGCGCCGCGGCCAACATGATCGCCCACATCCTGCACAAGCACCGCTGGATCGGCTGGATCGGCCTTGCCATCATCACTTACGTGGCGCTCGACATGATCTGGCGCGGCGGCAACGAGGTCCTGGCCCAGGCCCATCTGCTTTGATGAGCCGAAAAACCCCCGCCGCTCCGGCGGGGGTTTTTTCTTCAGGCGCCAGTACCCTCCAGCAGCCCCCGCAAATCCTCCTGGCGCTGGACCGTCCGCACCCCCAGCGTGCCGTCGCGGCCCCGGATCGCCACCTCCCGGCGCTCCAGATGCTCCAGCCGCCGGAGCCCCGCCAGCTCGGCGGCCGCGTCGGAGAAGACCACGGTGGCGCCCAGCGTCTTGGTCATCTCCTCCAGCCTTGCGGCGACGTTGCCGGTGTCGCCGATGAATTGCAGCGACCCGTCCTCCGAACAGGCCACCGCCCCGACCACGGCGAGGCCGGAATGCACCCCGGCCCCGAAGGCCAAGGGCTGGTCCAGCTCCTCCGCGAGGTCGCGGCTCAGAAGCTCGATGTCGCGCCACAGGTCGGCGGTGGCGCGCAGCGCGCTGGCCGCCGCCGCCGCGGGGTCCTCCTCGTTGGCGAACATGCCCATCACCCCGTCGCCGGCGATGGCGATGACGTAGCCGCCGTGCTTCCGGATCGCGTCGGTGACGACCTGGACGTAGCGGGTGACGATGAACAGCGCGTCGAAGGGCAGCCGCTCCGCCGCCAGCGAGGTCGATCCCCGCAGATCCACGAACAGCGCGGTGATCGCCAGCTCGCGCCCGCTGTCCATGGGGGCGGAGACGGCGAAGGTGCGGCCGTTGTCCCGCGCCGACAGCAGCGGCGTCACCGACAGCGGCGCCACCGGACGGAGCTGGCAGGCGAGGCGGACGGCGCGCGGCGCCTTCATCCGCTCCAGCACCGCCCGTTCCGTGGCGTTGGGCGGCGGCAGGGCATCCGCCCCCTCGGTCACCCGGATGCGGCAGGTGGAGCAGCGCCCCCGCCCGCCGCACAGCGCGGTGTGCGGGACGCCGTTGGCGCGGCTGGCCTCCAGCACCGAGGTGCCGCGCGGGACGGTCACCGTGCGCCCGCCGGGGTAGGCGATGCGGACCGGGCTGGTCGCCCGCGCCCGCCAGTTGCGGACCTGCCGCAGCCCCAGCGTGCCGACCAGCAGCAGGACGTAGGTGTTGAACACGCCGCCGCTGATCGCCGCCAGCGCGGCGCGGTTCTCCGCCTCCGGCGTGCCGGGAGCGGGCGGGCGGAACTGCTCCAGATAGGCGGGGTCGGCGGCGGCCCGGCGCTCGGCGTCCCATCCGGCGTTGACGATCCCGGCCAGCGCCAGCAAGGGCAGCAGCATGGCGAAGGCACCGAGCAGCGCGGCGCGGCGCCGGTACCAGGGCTTGACCATCAGCCAGCCGCGCACCCCGATGCAGCCGTGGATCCACACGATCACCAGCAGCAGGAGCTGGCGCCACAGCAGGGTTTCCGGCGCGGTGATCCAGTAGAGGACGATCGCCCGCGGGTAGGTCAGCGGGTCGTTGTAGAGGTCGTCCGACAGCATCCCCGTCATACCATGGGAGATCAGAAGGAGCGGGATGCACAGGCCGAGTCCGAGCTGCCACGCCTCCCCGGCGGGCATGCGCAGGTGGCGGCGCCGGTACAGAGCCCACAGGCCGAGACTGGCGTGGGTGACGAAGGAGCCGGCGAGCAGCGCCTGCCCCGGCAGCGTGTCCCACACCCACAGCAGCGTGCGCCGCGCCACCTCCATCCCCGGCAGCAGCAGCAGCCCGGCGGCGTGGGTGAGGAAATGGGTGATGACGAAGGTGAACAGCGTCAGGCCGGTGAACAGGCGCAACGGGCGTTCGATCCGGCGTTTCATGAACGGGTCCCGATCATGAACGGATGCGGGCGGCGGATGGAACGGTCGTCATGTCGGTCGGCGGGCTCGGGCTGTGAATGTCGGCTTCGGCGTGGCGTCCCCGGGCATCCTATGAGATCATCCCGCGCCATGCCACAGCCGGACACCCATTCCCCTCCATGAGGCCCGTTCATGAGGCGCCGGACCGAAACGCTGGCCGGGGCGGCGCTGTTCCGCTCGCTGTCCCCCGACGCGCTGCGGGCGCTGGAGGACCGCTGCCTCTGGCGCCGGGTGGAGGCCGGGCAATGGATCATCGATTTCGAGGATGAGGGGACCGACGTCTTCGTCGTCGCCGCCGGTCTGGTCCGGGTGACGATCCGCGCGATCTCCGGGCGGACGGTGATCCTGCGCGACATCCCCGCCGGGGAATTCTTCGGCGAGCTGGCGGCCATCGACGGCAAGGCCCGCTCCGCCGGCATCGTCGCCGTGACCAACGCCACGGTCGCCTGCATGCCCGCCGCGCTGTTCCGCGACTGCATCCACCGGCATCCCGACGTCTGCGACCAGGTGATGGTCCTGCTGGCCGGGGAAATCCGGAAGCTCGCCACGCGGGTGAACGAGTTCAACACGCTGGACGTGCGCCACCGCCTCTATGCCGAGCTGCTGCGGCTGGCCCGGCCCGACGGGCGGGGGGAGCACAGCGCCACCATATCCCCACCGCCGCCCCACGCCGACCTCGCCGCCCGTGTCAGCACCCGGCGCGAGGCGGTCTCGCGGGAGCTGAGCGCCCTGGAGCGCGACGGTCTGCTGGAGAAGCGGCGGGGGGCGCTGGTCCTGCTCGACACCCGCCGCCTGCGGGAGCGGGTCCGGCAGGCGGCGGAGGAGGACTGAAGGCGCTCTTTACGCCTTCACCGCCTCGGACTCGATGATGATCTGGATGTCGTCGCCGATGTTCGGCACGCCGTACTTCATGCCGAAGTCGGAGCGCTTGATCGTGCCGCGGGCGGAAAAGCCGACCGTCTCCTGCTTGCTGGCCGGGCTGACGCCGTCCTTGTTGAAGGTCACGTCGAGGACCACCGGCTTGGTGACGCCCAGCAGCGTCAGGTCGCCGTGCAGCTTGCCGGTCTTGTCGCCGGTCTTCTCGATCTTCGTGCTCTTGAAGGTCAGCTTCGGGAACTCCTTCACGTTGAAGAAGTCCGGCGACTTCAGGTGCTCGTCGCGCTTGGCGTGGTTGGTGTCGATGCTGGCGGTGTCGATGGTCACCGACAGGCTGCTCTTGTCCGCGGCGTCCTTGTCGAAGGCCAGCTCGCCGGCCACCGTGTTGAAGCTGCCGACGGCCTTGGAGAAGCCCAGATGGTCGACGATGAAGACCACCGCGGTGTGGGCCGGGTCGAGCTTGTAGGCGACCGGGGCGGCCTGGGCGGTCAGCGGCAGGGCGACGAGGGCCGAGAGGGCGGCGGCGGAGAGAAGACGCTTCATGATTCGGGAGTCCTTTGTCGGATGGAACGGGATGAAGGGGGTGGGTCAGTAGCCGGACACGTCGGAACCGGCGGAGAGCAGGAAGGCGACGCCCACGGCGGCGACGGCCGGCACCAGGGCGATGGCGGTCAGCGCCACGGTGCCCATGGCCCGTCCCGCGGCGGTGCGCGGCAGGGGCAGCCGGTCGCGCAGCCGGTCGGCGAAGAAGGCCGGCAGGACGAGCAGCAGGGCTTCGGCGCGGGCGGAGGAGAAGAAGGTCAGGGTGGCGGCCAGCAGGACCAGGATGCCCAGCGCCGCCTGACCGGCGTTGCCCCAGGCGTGGCGCTCCACCGGCCAGTTCCACAGCAGCAGGCCGCCGGTGGCCGCGGCCAGCGCGAAGGCGAGCTGGGCGACGGAGGCCGAGGCGCCGACCAGCGCCACCCCGCCCACCGCCACCGCGGCGGCCAGCAGGGCGACGCCGGGCGTCGCCACCCCCTCGCCCTCGCCGGCGGTGCGGGACAGGGCGATCCAGCCGCCGGCCAGCAGCAGGACCGCGGCGGTGATGGTGTCCAGGCTCTGTCCCTTATAAACAAC
>NZ_WHOR01000256.1:0-8461 GCF_013340925.1 Azospirillum formosense | reverse complement strand
GTTCGAGGGGGTCCCACTCAAGGTGATCCCGCTGCCGTTCACCTGGAACTGGTCCGCCGTGAAGCTGCCGGCGAAGCGAAGCGTCACGTCGGCGCCCGCCGTCGCGTCGGTGCCGATGCGCAGGTAGGTGACGCCGTTCACCGTCTCCGCCTGGACTTGCCCGGCGGTGAGCTGGCTGCCGTTGCCGGCGGTCACCGCACCGGCCATCGCCGTGCCCGTGATGGTGAAGACGTCGCCGCCGGTGGCCCCGGTGATGCTGGCGAAACCGTTGGCCTGGGCGGCGGTCATCGTCACCGTGTGGCGGACGCCGCCGACCAGATCGAGGTTTTCCACGCTGGTCAGGGTCATGCCGGAGATGTCGATCTGCGGCGTCGCCGTGGTGATCTTGTTCTCCGGGTCGGCGACGTTGTCGGAGCTGATGCGCAGCGTGTCGGTGCCGGCGCCGCCGTCGAAGGAAACCGTGCCGGCGTCGCTCTGCGCGGCGATGATGAAGGTGTCGTTGCCGGCACCGCCCTGGATGATGTCGGCCTCCGGCAGGGGATCGTGCGCACCGCTGTAGAAGACATCGTCGCCGTCGCCGCCGATCATCGTGTCGACGCCCCAGTCGCCGATCAGCGTATCGTTGCCCGTGCCGCCGTCGAGCATGTCGTTGCCGCCGCCGCCGGCCAGCAGATCGTTCCCGGCCTCGCCGTACAGCATGTCGTCGTCGGCCCGCCCGAAGGCACGGTCGTCGCCGCCGCCGCCGTAGATCGTGTCGTTGCCGATGCCGCTTTCCATCGTGTCGTTGCCGGCGCCGCCGATCTCGACATCGTTGCCGCCATGGCCCCAGAACCAGACGCCGTCGTCGTTGCCGACCAGCCGGTCGTCGAACTCGCTGCCGATCCAGCGCTCGATGTTGGTGAAGGTGTCGCCCGCGGCATCGCCCGTGCTGTTCGCCGGGTTGCGCAGATCCAGCACGACGCCCGCGGTGGCGTTCGCGTAGGTCACCTCGTCGAAGCCGTCGCCGCCGTCGAACACGTCGGCTCCGGCGCCGCCCTCCATGGTGTCGTGGCCGATACCACCGATCAGCGTGTCGTTGCCGGCACCGCCGTTCATCAGGTCGTTGCCCTGGCCACCGTCCAGGCTGTCGTCGCCGTCACCGCCGTTGATGGTGTCGGCGTCTCCTTCACCGAACAGGGTGTCGTTGCCGGCACCGCCGTCGAGCATGTCGTTGCCCCAGCCACCGTAGATCAGATCGTTGCCGGCCTCGCCGTAGAGCACGTCGTTGTCGGCGCGGCTGTAGATCTGGTCGTCACCGGCACCGCCATAGACGGTGTCGTTGCCGTCGCCGCTCTCCATCGTGTCGTTGCCGGCGCCACCGATCTCCACGTCGTCGCCCGCATGGCCCCAGAACCATACCGGATCGTTGCCGGCCACCATGGTGTCGGCGAAGTTGGAGCCGATCCAGCGCTCGACGCCCGTGAAGCTGTCGCCCGCGGCGTCGCCCGTGCTGTTCGCCGGATTGCCGATGTCGATGACCATGCCGGAGGCGGCGTTCTCATAGGTGACGACGTCGAAACCGTCGCCGCCGTCGAACACGTCGGCCCCGGCGCCGCCGTCCATGGTGTCGTGGCCGATGCCGCCGATCAGCGTGTCGTTGCCGCCGTTGCCGATCAGAATGTCGTTGCCGGCACCGCCGTTGATGTTGTCCGCCGCGTCATCGCTGGTCAGCGTGTCGTTGCCGTCGGTCGGCGTGCCGGTCACGGCCAGTTCATGAGCCCAGCCGCGCGCACCGGCGCCCTCGACCCCGGCGAAGGGGGAGGGGGTGAACACCGGCGCGGTGCGCACGTCGAGCTTCCAGGAGGCGCCGCGCGCCGCCGGACCGACGGGACCCGAGGAGGCCGCCACCGCGGCGCCTGTGGCGGCGGCCAGCCGGCCGAGGAGAAGGCGGCCCTCCTCGCCCGCGCCGGCATGGCAGGCATGGAGGTGGATCTCGGTGCCGCGTGCGTCCGGCCAGGAGCGGTCGAGCAGCGACTGCGCGTCCAGCGGCTGGGCGCCCAGCAGGACCCGCCCCGGCTCGCCATGGGCGACCAGATGCAGGACGGACGGGCGCGCGGCAAGCGCCGCAGCCAGCACGGCGTGACCATCGTCGGTGGCGGAGACGAGCATAACCTGAACGTCGGGACGGCGGTGGCTGAGCAGCCCGTCGAGATCCTCAAGCCCAGCGTCCGCGATGATGACTTCGTTCAAGGGAAACTCTCCGTAAATTTTGTTGTGATCTTTGGGATGCTCGACCGCCTCACCCGCGTATATGGCAAAGCGTGCGACTTCCTATGACATGAATTTTCCAGGTATACTCCTGCAATTCCCTAATAAGTAATAATCCCTAGTCCTCGCATAAAATGACTTTTCTAGATGATCTCTGTCCAACAGTGGGCATTCTTCGGATAAATGACTTCGCATTAACTTAAATCTTTTGAGCGCGCCGAGGCATCCTTGAGGAGAGGAGCAGGCGCAACCGATAGCATCACGGGGCATTCCGTCGCGTGCGCACACGGATGGCGATGACACGGATGCACCGCCTCCCCGGTCGGGGGAGCGGTGCGGAAATCCGGGTGGTGGCGGTGTGACGAGGGCGGCGAAAGGCGGCTATCCAAAGGGCCGGATGGAACCGGCCTGCCGCGGCGGCAACCCTCAGTTCCGGCGAAGGTACAGGATGTAAGGCGTGTCCAGGCGCACCGGCGTGTAGCAGGGCGCGGCCGTGCAGGCGGCACCGTCGGCGACGGTCACATGAGGGGCCGCCTCCGCGTTCAGACTCGGCACGCAACCGGTTATGGCGTCCTGGTTCGGAAGAACCGGCAGGCCGCCGATGTGCTCGCAATAGCCGATGATGACATCATAGCCCACCGCCCAATCCTTGAACGATCCCCAAAACCGCACGATCTGGCGGGTCGCGTCATCGGCGGGAAGAAACAGGTTGGGATCGTAGCCGACCCGCAAGGGGCGATTGGCGTCGGCCGCGTCGGCCCGCAGCTGCTTCTCGATGGCCATATATTCGGCTTGCTGTACGACAAACGCGGGTTCGGCGGTCCGGTGGGCGAGACGATGATAGGCGGCAAGGGCCACCGGCAGGCTGTGCACCAGATTGGCCGTCATCACCAGGGCGGTGACCCAGACCAGACGGACACGCTCCGGACCGCGCCATAGCCGGTCGGCGCTGACAAAGGCACCGGCGATGCACAGCGTCATGCCCACCTGAAGGTAGAAGTCCCACAACCGTTTGACCCCGAACATGATCGCCAGGACCAGAAGGAGTCCGCACAGGAAGACGAACGGTCCGTCGATCCGTCGGTCGGCGGCGAGGGTGCCGAGAAGCCGTCCAGGCCTCCGCCAGGAGGACGCGGGCAGGGCGGCGAAGGCGTGGAACAGGGCGAGGGCCACCGGCAGGACGAGCGCCGCGGCCACGGCCACCCCCGTGATCCATGATCCGGACAGCCAACCGTTCAGGATCAGTTGCCCCCAGGACCAGAACGTCACCGTGGCCGAATCCGCGCCGTGGCCGGTGTTCAGGAAGGTCCATTCCAGATAGGAAGCGATCCCCTCTTCCCCAGTCAGCACCACCGGGACCGACAACAGGAAGCCGACCAGGAACCACGGGAGCGTGTTGAAGACCACCAGGAACAGTTTCCACAGAGGATGCCTTGTCTCCAGCGCGGCGAAGGCGAAAGCCATGAAGACCGGCAGCAGGACGATCACCGATATCTTCGCGCCGAAGGCCAGACCGAACAGCAGCCAAGGCCATCCCACGACCTTGCGGCGACCGACCATCATCAGAAGGAACAGCGCCAGGAACAGGATCTGGAGCGGCTCGGGCTTGGGCATCGTCGCATAGTAGCTGGTGGTCGGGATGACCATCAGCGACACCAGGCAGACGAGGCGCAGCAGTCCGTTGGCGATCAGGCCGAACGACAGGATCAGGAAACCCGTCCCCATCGCGATGGGCAGCAGCATGCGGGTCGCCGCGATGACCGCGGACTCCCCGCCCAGGGCCTGCACCGGCCAAGCGACCAGGGCCGAGAGGTAGAACAGGGTGCGGCCGTAGCGTTGTTCCGGCCCCATGACGGCATCGGTCAGATCGTCGAACGTCGGCGCGCTCAATATTCTCATGACGCCGTCGAACGTGATCAGTTCGTCCATGAACAGGGCGTAGCGGCCAACCGCAAGATCAAGGTTCGCCCACAGGGTCACCCCGATGAAGCCGGCGAACAACAAAGCTCCAAGCGCACACGCGTACCGGCGATCCCGACCGACCATCATAACGTCCCTTTGATCACATGCTCATGATGGCGTTTTCGGGAAGCCCAACCGGCCGTCCATCCTCATGGGACGTCATCCAGCCCCGCTGCACGAACAAACGGCGCAGTTCGCCGAACTCATCGAACACCGCGTCAGCGGCCTGCGCGCCTTCCGCGATCCGAACGCCCGCATGGCGCTTCTGGAGCGTGACCATGCCGAATCCGCGCCCGCCCTGGACATCGGCCACCGGGTTGTCGCCGATCATCCAGCACTGCTGCGGGGGCACCCCCAGCTTGTCCACGGCCAGCCGGAAAGGCGCCTCGTGCGGTTTGTCATGCCCGGCCTCTTCCGACGTGACGACGTAGTCGAAACAGTCGTCCAGACCGAAATAGATGATCTTGCGGAACTGGATCTGCGCAGTCAGATCGGTGACGATCGCCGTCTTGATGCCGATGGACCGGAGATCCAGCAGGAACTCCCTCACCTCCGGGAACAGGGTGCTGGCGTGCAGAAAGGTCCGCCAGTAGGTCTGCTCGATGTCCAGGGTCGCCAGCAGCTGGGTTCTCATCCCCAGGATTTCGATGGCCCTCTGGAAGTACAGAAGGCGGCTGTGGGAACTGGCCGTCTTGCCGAGCCGCTCCTTGACCTCCTTGCGGGCGACGCGGAAGGCCTCCTGGAACTCCTTGCGCGACAGGCCCAGCAGCTTGCAGGCCTTGCGTTCGGCAGCCTCCGTCGCCTGCTCGTGCGCCGCGTCGTAGTAGTAGAGGTTGTTGTCCGTATCGAAAACAATGGCTTCCGGAACGTGCGCGAACGTCTCGGGGCGGATGAGGGAGAGTGTCATTTCGCAATCCGTCTGCGAAGGTTTTCGTCGATTTGCATAAGGACGATCAATTGCATGACCCCAAGCACGTTGGAGTGCCAGAGTGGCGTGACGTCCAGCAACTCGTCCAGGTTCGGAACCAGATTGGCGGCGGCAAGGCCAATGTCCTCGGCCCAGACGTCGCCTTCGATGATCATCTCCGCCGTGCGGCCTTCATCCAGCATGTCCATGTCGAGCTGCACGCCGCAAATGGCGATCAACGCCTTGGCCAGTCGTTCTGGGTACAGGCTGTCGCGGATGAGCACGCGCAGCTTCAGCGGAACCGGATGATCCTTCAGGCCGGCCAGATGCCCGGGGTTGACCGCGGCGACCTGGAAGACGAGGTCGGCGTTGGCCATCTGGGGTCTGATGTAGGCATCGCTGTCGGGCTGCCGGCGGGCCATCTGGGCGCGCACCGCCGCCGGGTCGTGCCCCCGCTTGGCGACGTCGCGCCGCATCTTCCAGAAGAGGCGCAACTCCTCGTCCGTCTCCAGGAAGATCCGGACGTTCAGACGTTCCAGCAGGGCGGGCGGCAACAGGGTGTGCAGGCCCGAGACGACCAGAACGTCGTTGCTGGACAGTGTGATCGGCGGGCTGAAACGGCCGGTGTGGTGGTCGTAGATCTGACCGACGGCCTCGCGTCCGTCGAGTGTGGCGAGCACATTCTCGGTCAGCCTGGGCAGGTCGTTGGCCCGCGGGTTCAGATGGGTCACCGCGCGCCACATCGGGGCGCCACGTGCCCATTTGTGATAGCCGTCGCCCAGAATGTGCTGGACCGAATGACGGCCGAACAGCCCTTCCAGCGCGGCCGCCAGCGTGTCCTTTCCAGCACCGGAATCCCCGGCGATGCCGATGGCCAACGGCTTCCGGCTGAGACGGAAATAGTCGTTGTGCTGAATGCCGTTCCGAAACATCCGGATGCCCAGGACGCAGCCGACCGCGATCACCATGGTGAGCCACACCGAGCGGGCATGGAGGGACAGGATCTCCGGCACCACCGGGGTCGCGATCCCCAGAAGCGGCAGGCTGGAGCCAACGGTGGTCAGCGCCAGCAGCGGCACCGCCATCACCGAGAACAAGCCCACCAGCCAGTAGCCGGCACGGTCCGCGCTGATCTGGTAGACGACCAGAAACGGAAACGCCCACAGATACCAGCCGGGGGAAGCCGGCGTCATCAGAACCAGGGTCAGGAACGTCACGCCGGTCATCGACAGGAGCAGCGAGAAGTTCGTCCGGCGCAGCCGCCACGTTGCGTAAAGCATCAGTGAAAAGGCCAATGGAACCAGATAGATCACCAGGCCTTCGCTCTGCGGCAGCGCCAGCCAGTACAGCTTGGCGGTTTCCGGAGTTTCCAGCACCATGTCGCGGTAGCCCGGTGACAGGAGAGGCAACAGCCCCAGCAGCGCCGCCACGCCGCCGAACGCCTTTGCGAAGGGCTTCAGGCCGCTGCGAAGCCGCTTGTTCTGCCACAGATAGATTCCGAAGAAGGGCAGGGCCAGCAACATGCTGAACTTGGCGGCGCAAGCCAGGGCCAGCAACAGCCCGGCTTGGCGAAACCGCCTTTTCCCGATCTGATGGAACGCGCCCATCATGATCGCGACCGGTACGATATCGAGCTGGCCATGCCAATAGGTGACGTAGAAGACCAGCGGCGACAGCCAGTAGGCCAGGGTCAGCAGCGCCCTGCGCTCAGGAAACATCCTCCGCAGGACCAGCAACCCGGCGACGTCGAACGCCAGCAGCGTCAGGCGAAGGCCGAGCCCCGCCAAGGCCATCTCCGCGCCGAAGGGCAACCCAGCCAGCCAGCCGATCAGCGTCAGCGGCAGGAAGGCCGCCAGCATGACGGGTCCATAGGGAAAGCTCAGGGCGTCGCCGCCGTGGGCCAGAAAGGACGACCAGGGGTCCAGGCTCGGCGCCCCCATGGTTTCAGTCAGGAAAGGGACGAACCACGTCTCCTGGATACCCGGCACGAGAACAGCCAGCAGCAGGCCGCGCAGACCGAGACCCAACAGGAACCAGGGATCGCGCGCCAGCCCGGACGGGATCAACGCCATGCCTCGGGTTCCTTCGTGCACACCGCTTCGGCCATGATGCCTTCGCCATCCAGAATCCGGCGCATTTCGGTGATTCCCTCCGTCCCCCGTCCCTGCAGTTCGGGCGAGACGAGGCAAAGCTTCAGCCCGGCCTCCTGCAGACGCCGGGCGTCGGCGCCGGACAGCGGGAAGCGGGTGAAGCAGTCAACCCAGACCCAGTCGATCATGCCGGCCAGGCTGAGGGCGGTGTCTACGGATTCGAATTCCGACACGCGGACGGCGCAACGCCGCTCACCGCGCCGCGCCGTCCGCACCAGGAAGGGAAAGGACTGGTCGAGGAAGAAGAAGTCGGCGATGCCGCGGCGCTCCATCAGCGCCAGCAGCCGGTCCTCCAGCCCTTCCTCCTTGACGTTGAGGATCAGCGTGCCGTGACGGTAGGCGGCAACCCACGCCTCGAAGTCCTCCCCATCCACGAACGCGTCATGGTGGATGATCAGGCGATCGCCGTGACTGCGAATGTCCACTTCGATGCCGTACTCCTCCGGCGTCGCCCGCAACTCGTCGATGGTGTTGCGGCGGTGGCGGATGATCTTCATTGCCGTCTCCCTAACAGCCGGAAATTGCAGGAACCTGTAGCCCCGTGCCGATACCGGCGTTTCTCAAGAAATCCGCTTGCGCAAAGCCAGGCTGAAATCGACGGTGCGCCGGATGAACTTCGCCTTGGCCCGCCAGTTGACGTTCCAGTGCGAGACCCCGTGGGCGCGCTCGCCGAACAGCACGGGGAAGCGCTTCACCTCCAGCCCCCGGGCGCGGGCCATGTAAAAGGCGTAGAGGTCGAGCGAGAAGTCGTGCGGGGCGTCGTCCCAGCTCTCGAAGAAGCCGCGGCCGAACAGGGTCGGCTGGGCGTTGATGTCCCACATGGGCTGGCGCAGCAGCAGCGTCTCGAACATGCCCATGCCGGCGGTGAAGACGGCGTCGCCCAACGGGCGATGCTGGCGCCGCCCCTTGACGAACAGCCGGTCGGGGTCGGCGGCCCCGTCGAACAGGGCGAAGCCGGTCAGGGCATCGGCGGGATCGGTCTGCATGTCGGCGTGCGTCCAGCCCAGGACCCGGCCGCGGGCGGCGCGAAGGCCCGACAGGATGCCGAACCCGTAGCCCTGGTTCACCTCGACGCGCACGCTGCGGGCGAAGGGGTGGGCGGGGCGCCGGTCGCGCCGGGCCGACGGCGGGGCGTCCGTTGGGGCGTTGGCCACCAGCACCACGTCGACGTCCGGCCGGCCGGACGCCCCCCCCG
>NZ_WHOR01000255.1:0-8509 GCF_013340925.1 Azospirillum formosense | reverse complement strand
GGAGGGCCGGGGTGGGGGCAAGACCCCCACTTTCCTCAGACTTGCTCGTGTCAGCAACCACCACCTCCTCGGGCTTCTCCTCCTCCGGCGGCTTCTCGTCGGTGGCGATGCGGTCCAGCAGGTCGGCGATGCGGTCGGTGTCGAGCAGCTTGCCGTAGCCGGGGGCGTTGCAGTCCCAGTCATACTCGGCGAAGCCGCGGAAGCCCGCGATCACCGGGTCGCTGGTCCAGGCCTTGCGCAGGGCCAGCCGCTTCAGCTCCTGCGGGACGTTGCCGGCGAGGAAGCCGGTGTAGTCGCTGTCCGCGCCCAGGCTCTCCACCGGCGGCAGGGTCTCCGGGTCGAAGGGTTCCGGCGGCGGAGCGGCGATGGCCTGCGGCTCCTCCGCCGTGTCCCGCTCCTCCTGCGGTTCGGCGGGCTCGACGGGCGCCGCGCGCGTCTCCTGCTTGCGCCGCGACCAGCGCGACAGGAAACCTTCCGACCCGTCATCCATGGCGCTGATCCTTTCCAGAGTGAGCAACCGGAGCGCGGCGGGCCAGCGCCTCCGGGTCGGCGCGGTCGCGCTGGCGCTTGTGGAAGGGGCGTTCGGTGTGGTGGCGGGCCACGAAGTCGCGCATCCATTCCGCGAGATCGGGCGGCAGGGGGATCGCTTCGATCAGGTCGTCGCCCGCGTCGGAATGGGCGTCGACCTCGCCGGGATCGACGGTGACGGCGAGCAGCCGCAGCCCCGGCTCCTCCGCGCAGCGGCGCAGGATGACGTAGAGCATCGGGTGGCCGCCCTTCAGATTCTCGACGTAGTTCTCCGTCTCGCCGGGATGCAGCACGATCTCGGCGGCGCCCGCGTAATAGCCGGTGCGCTCCCCGTCCTGTGCCAGCACGGTCCAGGGCGCGCGGTCGGGCAGCGCCGGCAGGGCTCCGGTCACCCGCCAGCGGGCGTCCACCCACGGGTTGTCGATGCGCTGGCGCTCCACCGTGATGCCGACGCCGCGCCGTTCGGCCGGTCCGCTCATGACCGCGTCCCCTCTGCCGTGGGAATCAGCCGCTGTTCCCAGACCCGCCGCACCGGCTCGAAGCCCGCATCCATCCAGCGGTCGATCCAGGTCAGGAAATGCCGGGTGAAGCTTTCCAGAACCGCCATGGCGTCGGTGTCGCCAAAGCCCTCCTCGCGCAGCGCCGTTCGGTCGGGGCGGCGCCCCGGATCGGGATCGTCCGGGTCGCCCAGGACCTCCAGCTCCGCGCCGACCACGGCCCAGGCGGGAAGCCCGTCCTCGGCGCCGGGGCCGAGCGCGACGGTCACCCCGCCGGCCACCGCACCGTTGAGCAGCAGGCGGCCCGCGCCGTCGAAGCGGATGCTCTGGTTCGGCGGCCCCAGCGCCTCCAGCGCGTCGGCCAGCGCGACCAGGGTGACAGCGGCAAGACCGTCCCCGGCGTCCGGGCGGTCGGGGACCAGCACCACCGCCACGTCCAGCCGATCGCGCCGGCCGCTGTGGACGAGCGTGCCGGGTGCCGCCCCCTCCGCGGCGAAGCGGCAGGCGGTGGCGAAGGGGCCGCCCGCCTCGGCGGGCCAGGGCTGGAAAATGGGCGGCAGGGTCGGGGCGTCGGTCGGGTCCATGCCCCTGATAACGCGCGAACGGGAGGGTTGGTGCCAACGCCTGTTGGTGGGGGGACGGCCATGTCACCCTTTCATCCAAAAGGAGTCCGCCGCCTTGCTCGCAGCCCTCATTTCCTCCGGTCTCGTCTCCTCCGGTCTGGTCGCCGGACTGCTGATGACCGGCAACGTCATCGCCCAGGAAGTCAACAAGGAGTCGCTGTCCAACGACATCAAGGTGCAGCAAAGCCAGGAGCCGCCGCCCAACCAGCAGGGCGTCCGCGCGCCCAAGGCCTCCACCAGCGGCGAAACCCAGGGGGCGGAGTTGCAGCAGGCCTTGACCGACCTGCGACGGGCGCCGCCCGACCTCCAGGGCAACCCGGTGCCGCGCCCCAATCAATGGGCCAGCGAACCCGACATGGGACACGAGCCGACACGCTCCGAGAACCCGTCCGACCTGAGCAGCCAGGAAGCCAAGTAGGACGAATCACCCACCTTCCGCAGAGCGCATCCTTTTCCGCTTGATATGCTCTAATCGAGCATTTATGGTTTTGCTCATATCGAGCATTAAAGGAATGCGCCATGCGCGACACCACCGGCCTTGCCTACACGCCCGACATCGCCGCGGCGACGCAGCCGATCTACGAGCGCATGAAGCGCGTGGTCCCCGCCGTCGAATGGCCGTTCCATGCCCCGCTGGTCCACGAGATCAACCGCCTGAAGCGGGAGCGCAACGCGGTGATCCTCGCCCACAACTACCAGACGCCGGAGATCTTCCATGGCGTGGCCGACATCGTCGGCGACAGCCTGGCGCTCGCCGCCCGGGCGACCGAAACCGACGCCGACGTCATCGTGCTCGCCGGCGTGCATTTCATGGCGGAGACGGCGAAGCTGCTGAACCCGGCGAAGACGGTGCTGATCCCCGATACCGGGGCGGGCTGCTCGCTGGCCGAATCGATCACCGCCGCCGACGTGCGGCTGTTGCGCGAGCGCTATCCCGGCGTGCCGGTGGTCGCCTACGTCAACACCTCGGCCGACGTGAAGGCGGAGGTGGACATCTGCTGCACCTCCGGCAACGCGGTGGAGGTGGTCGAATCGCTGGGCGCGCCGCGCGTCATCATGCTGCCCGACGAGTATCTGGCGAAGTACGTCGCCACCCAGACCAGCGTCGAGATCATCGCCTGGAAGGGCCATTGCGAGGTGCACGAGCGCTTCACCGGCGACGAGATCCGCGAGTTCCGCGGTCGTTTCGACGAGTTGATCGTCATCGCGCATCCGGAATGCCCGCCCGACGTGCTGGAGGCGGCGGACTTCGTCGGCTCCACCGCGCGCATGGTCGATTTCGTGGCGGACCGCCGCCCGCCGCGGGTGCTGATGGTCACCGAATGCTCGATGAGCGACAACGTCGCCGCCGCCTCGCCGGAGACGGAGTTCGTGCGGCCCTGCAACCTGTGCCCGCACATGAAGAAGATCACGCTGGCGAACATCCTGGACAGCCTGCGCACGCTGGAACCGCAAGTGACCATCGCCCCGGAGGTGGCCGACCGCGCCCGCCGCTCGGTGGAACGGATGCTGGCCGTCAAGCCGCGCTGATCCGCCATCATCCATTCCCTCTCCCGTCCCGGGAGAGGGTGGCCCGGAGGGCCGGGTGAGGATATCGGCGAGGATCAAGGCGCTGATCCTTGCCGATACCCTCACCCTCCCGCCGCGCCGAGGCGGGCCCCTCTCTCTCCCGGGACGGGAGAGGGGATGCTTTCGTCGTAATTCCCTCTCGTCGGGAGGCTTTCCATGCCCACCCCTTACACGGTCCGCGATTCGGAGGTGGTCGTCATCGGCTCCGGCATGGCCGGGCTGACCGCCGCCCTGCATCTGGCGCCGCGCGCCGTCACGCTGCTGACCAAGACGCCGGACCTGCCGGGCGGCTCCAGCAACCACGCCCAGGGCGGCATCGCCGCCGCCATCGGCCCCGGCGACGGGCCGGAGGCGCACGCCGCCGACACGGTGGCCGCCGGCGCCGGCTTCGTGGACCCCGGCCGCGCCCTGCTGCTGACCCGCGAGGGGGCGGAGCGGGTGCGGGCGCTGCTCCTCGCCGGGCTGCCTTTCGACCGCGGCGCCGACGGCGCGCCCCTGCTGGGGCGGGAGGCGGCGCACGGAGCGGCGCGCATCGTCCATGCCGGCGGCGACGCCACCGGGGCGACGCTGGTCGCGGCGCTGGCCGAGCGGGTGCGCGCCACCCCGTCGATCCGGGTGGAGAGCAACGCCTTCGCCGTCGATCTGGCGGTGCGCCACGGGCGGGTCTGCGGCGTGCTGGCCTGCCATACCGAAGGCTGGGTGTTCCACCGCGCGCCGCGCGTGGTGCTGGCGACCGGCGGGGTCGGCGGGGCCTACGCGCGCACCACCAACCCGCCGGAGGCGACCGGCGACGGGCTGGCGCTGGCCGCGCGGGCCGGGGCGCTGCTCGCCGACGTGGGGTTCGTGCAGTTCCACCCCACGGCGCTCGCCGTGGACGCCGACCCCGCCCCGCTGCTGACCGAGGCGTTGCGCGGCGCCGGAGCGCTGCTGCTCGACCGCCGCGGGGTCCGTTTCATGGCGGCGGAACACCCCTTGGCCGAGCTGGCGCCGCGCGACGTGGTGGCCCGCGCCATCGGCGCCCGCGTCGCGGCGGGGGAGCCGGTGCGGCTCGATCTGCGCCCGGCGCTGGCCGCCAGGCCGGACGGCTTCCCCACCGTGCTGGCGCTCTGCGCCGCCCATGGGCTGGACCCCTGGCGGGAGCCGGTGCCGGTCGCCCCGGCGGCGCATTACCACATGGGCGGGGTGGTCACCGATCCCGCCGGGCGGACCAGCCTGGACGGGCTGTGGGCCTGCGGCGAGGTCGCCTGCACCGGCGTCCACGGCGCCAACCGGCTGGCCAGCAATTCCCTGTTGGAGGCCCTGGTGTTCGGCGCGCGGGTCGCCCGCGACGTGGCCGGGCGGGACCTGCCTCCCCTGCCGCCCTTTGCCCTGCCTGACGCCCCGGCGGTCGCCGGCGAGATCGGGGCCGGCCTGCTCGACGCCATCACCGATGAGTCCCGCCGCACGCTCTACCAGGGCGCCGGGCTGGTGCGCGACGGGGGGGGGCTGTGGACCGCCCGCCGCAAGCTGGACCGGCTCGCCGTAGCGCTCGACGCGCTGTGCGGCTACGGCCCGGCGGACCTCGCCGCCGTCCGCCGCTGGGGCGAGGCGCGCAACCGCCTGCTGGCCGGGCGGCTGATCGTCCACGCCGCCCTCGCCCGCAGCGAAAGCCGCGGGGCGCATTTCCGCAGCGACTTCCCGCAGGAAGACCCGGCGGCGCAGCGCCACCGCTTCACCCTCACCGACCTGACCGGGGCCGCCGGCCCCCTTTCCGGAGACGCCGCATGCTCCATCCTCTGACCTATGAACCGATCGTCCGCGCCGCCCTTGCGGAGGACCTCGGGCGGGCCGGCGACATCACCACCGACAGCATCGTTCCGGCGGACGCCGTGGCGACGGCGCGGGTGGCCGCGCGCAAGGACGGGCGCGTCGCCGGGCTGGAGGTCGCCCTGTCCGCCTTCCGCATCCTCGACCCGGCGGCGGAGCTGCGGGTGGAGCAGGGCGACGGCGCCGACGTGGCCCCCGGCGCCACCATCGCCACCGTGACGGCCCGCGCCCGCGCCCTGCTGACGGCGGAGCGCACGGCGCTGAACCTGCTGGGCCGCCTGTCGGGCATCGCCACCGCCACCCGCGCGCTGGTGCGCGAGGTCGAGGGGACCCGCGCCCGCATCGTCTGCACCCGCAAGACCACCCCCGGCCTGCGCGTCCTGGAAAAGCAGGCGGTGCGGCTGGGCGGCGGCTTCAACCACCGCTTCGGATTGGACGACGCGGTTCTGGTCAAGGACAACCACATCGCCGTGGCCGGCGGCATCCGCCCGGCGGTCGAGCGCGTCCGCGCCGCCATCGGCCACATGGTGAAAGTGGAGGTCGAGGTCGACACGCTGGCCCAGCTGGAGGAGTTGCTGACCCTGCCGGTCGACGTCGTCCTGCTCGACAACATGGACCCGCCGACGCTGCGCCGCGCCGTCGCCATGGTGGACGGCCGCATGGTGACGGAGGCGTCGGGCAACGTCACCCTGTCCACCGTGCGGGCCATCGCGGAGGCGGGCGTGGACATGATCTCGGTCGGCTGGCTGACCCACAGCGCGCCGAACCTGGACGTCGGGCTGGACATGTAGGGAGGGGACGCGGCGCCCCCTCCTCCCGAAACGCCGTCGTCAGTGCCCCATGAAGTTCCGGTGCTGAACGGTGTTGTCCTCGCTCAGCCGGACCGAGGGGGCGGCGAAGGTCTGATCGGCGGTGCGGCCGAGCGTGCCCTCCAGGATCACGCTGGCGCCGATGGCGAGGACGACCGCGGTGGCCAGGGCCATTCCGAACGCTTTCATGACGCTTCCCTCCTGCTGTGGACCGGAGCGGCCGGTGGGGCGGCGCCGATCCCGGAAATGCCGCGCGCGCCCTCCGCCACGGCGCCTTCGGCCTTGGCGATGCGGGTGTAGAGCGCCAGCGCCTGCGCCACCACCTGATCCATGTTGTAGTAGCGGTAGGTCGCCAGCCGCCCGACGAAATGGACGTTCGGCGTGGCGTCGGCCAGCTCCTGGTACTTGCGGTACAAGGCGGCGTTCTCCGCGCGGGGGATCGGGTAGTAGGGGTCGCCCTCCGCCGACGGGTATTCGTAGGTCAGGCTGGTCCGCGGGTTGGTCTGGCCGGTCAGGTGCTTGTATTCGGTGATGCGGGTGTGCGGCACCTCCTCGCCGGGGTAGTTCACCACGGCGACGGGCTGGAACCATTCCTGGTCCACCGTCTCGTGCCGGAAGGTCAGGGAGCGGTAGGGCAGCTTGCCGAAGCGGTACTCGAAATACTCGTCCACCGGGCCGGTGAAGATCAGGTTGCGGTAGCGCACGTCGCGCACCACGTCGCGGAAATCGGCGCCCAGGCGGATGGTGATGTTCGGGTGGTCGAGCATGTTCTCGAACATCCGCGTGAAGCCGTGCAGCGGCATGTTCTGGAAGCTGTCGCCGAAATAGCGGTCGTCGTCGTTGGTCCGCGTCGGCACGCGCGCCGTCACCGCCTTGTCGAGGTCCGACGGGTCGAGGCCCCATTGCTTGCGGGTGTAGCCGCGGAAGAACTTCTCGTACAGCTCCCGCCCGACCGCGCCGACCACCACGTCCTCCGAGGTGCGGACCTCGGCCACCGGTTCCGCGCGGCTTTTGAGGAACTCCGCCACCCCGGCCTCGTCGAGGTCCAGCCCGTAGAGCCGGTTGACCGTCGTCCGGTTGATCGGGATGGGAACCAGCTGCCCGTCGACATGGGCGAGCACCCGGTGCTCGTAAGGCCGCCACTTTGTGAAGCGGGACAGATAGTCCGCCACCGGCTGCGAATTGGTGTGGAAGATGTGCGGGCCGTAGCGATGGATCAGCACGCCCGCGTCGTCGTGATGGTCGTAGGCGTTGCCGCCGATGTGCGGACGCCGGTCGATCAGCAGCACCCGCTTGTCCAGGCCCGCCGCCAGCCGTTCCGCCAGCACGCTGCCGGCGAAACCCGCCCCGACGATCAGGTAATCGAAGACCGCCGGCCCGTCCGTCCGCCCCACATAGGCCGGAGCGGCACCATCGAAATCACGCATAAGCTCTGCCTTCCTCGTCCTGCCAAAAGGCGGACAAGGGGGGCACGCCGTCCGGCGCCCCACCCGTCCGCACATCCTGCGAACGGTGGAACCCGCCGGTGGTTCCGGAGGAAGGCGGTCGAGAAGGAGGTACCGATGCAGGGTACCTCCCGTGGCATCAGCCCCCGAAGACGGTGTTGAGCTGCGCGCCGACGCGGACGAAGGTGGTCCGCTTCGACACCTCCTTCAGCTTGGTGGCGCCGATGTAGGTCATCATGCTGCGCACGCCGCCCATGATCTCCTGCATCGTGCCGTCGATCGGTCCACGGTAGGGGACCTCCACGGTCTTGCCCTCCGACGCCCGGTAGGAGGCGACGCCGCCCGCGTACTTGTGCATCGCCGTGTCGGACGACATGCCGTAGAAGGTCATCGCCACCGGCACCTTCTGCCCACCGCGCTCCTCGTAGCGGATGTCGCCCTCGCACTCGTCGTGGCCGGCCAGCATGCCGCCGAGCATCACGAAGTCCGAACCGGCGCCGTAGGCCTTGGAAATGTCGCCCGGCACCGTGCAGCCGCCGTCGCCGCAGACCTGCCCCTTCAGCCCGTGGGCGGCGTCGGCGCACTCGATGATGGCGGAGAGCTGCGGGTAACCGACGCCGGTCATCTTGCGGGTGGTGCAGACCGACCCCGGCCCGATGCCGACCTTGATGATGTCGGCCCCGGCGAGCACCAGCGCCTCGGTCATGTCGCCGGTCACCACGTTGCCGGCCATGATGACCATGTCCGGATTCTCCTTCCGCAACCGGCCGATGACGCGCACGAAGCGCTCGGTGTAGCCGTTGGCGACGTCCAGGCAGAGCTTGGCCACCGGGGCCTTGGCCTTCACCGCCTGGAACTTGTCGTAGTCGGCCTCCGTCGTGCCCAGCGAGTAGAAGACGTTGGCCGTGTCCTCGTCGCGGAAGAAGGGGATCAGGGCTTCGGCCGGGTAGTGCTTGTGCAGCGCGGTCATTGCGCCGAAGCGCGACAGGGCGCGGGCGACGGCCATGGTGCCGACCACGTCCATGTTGGCCGCGATCAGCGGGAAGCCCGTCCATTCCAGCCCGCTGTGGACGAAGCGGAAGGTCCGCTCGATGTCCACGTCGTTGCGGCTTTCCAGGGTGCTGCGCTTCGGGCGGATCAGCACGTCCTTGAAGTCCAGCTTCAGATCGTTCTCGATGATCACCGGCGGGTCGTCCTTGTTGTTGTGGGGCGGGCCGTTGCCCCCTCCCCGG
>NZ_WHOR01000254.1:0-8554 GCF_013340925.1 Azospirillum formosense | reverse complement strand
GCCCTCGGTCTCCGGCGGATCGCCGCGCAGGGCCACGAGATGGCGGATGCCGGCGTCCCAGTAGGTCCGGGCGATGGCGTCGATCTCCTCGCGCGTCGCGCCCACGCAGGTGAAGTGGGCGGCGGCGGGGATGCCCGTCTCCTTCTGGATGCGCGTCACCGTGTTGTGCGTGCGCTCGCGCGTCGAGCCGCCGGCCCCGTAGGTCACCGAGACGAAGGAGGGGCTGAGCGGGGCAAGGCGCTGGATCGCCTGCCACAGGCTCTGTTCCATCTTCTCCGTCTTGGGCGGGAAGAATTCGAAGCTGACCGACGGGATGCCGGACGTCATGACTGGGCTCCGCTGATGGAGAGGATGGAGGGGTCGGCCGGGGATGCGCCCTTCGCGGCGCGCACCGCCGGCCAGATGGATACGGTAAGCGGTTCGCCCGGCAGATGCACCACGGCACCGCACTCCAGGCCGCATTGGCGGCACCAGGCGGCAACCTCGGCATCGGAGAAGCCCAGGCGGCGGTGCGCGTGTTCCGCCCGCAGGGTCTCCAGGACGTGGGGGGCGAAATCGACCAGCAGCAGCAGGCCGCCGGGCCGCAGCACGCGTGCCGCCTCGGCCAGAAGATCGACCGGCGACTCCGCGAAATGCAGCACCTGATGGACAACCGCCGCGTCGAAGGAGCCGGAGGGGAAAGGAAGCTGGTACATGTCCGCCTGCCGGACATGGCAATGACGAAGCGCCGTGTCCTCCAGCTTGGTGCGGGCGATGGACAGCATCTCGCGCGACTGGTCCACGCCCACGGCGCGCCGGGCGCGCGGCCCCAGCACCTCCAGCATGCGGCCCGTGCCGGTGCCGATGTCCAGGAGATCGCCGATCCCGTCGGCGGGGATCAGGCGCAGCAGCGCCTCCTCCACTTCGCGTTCCGGGACGTGGAGAGAGCGGATTTCATGCCAGCGGGCGGCGTTCTCGCGGAAGTAGCTGGCCGCCGCCTCGGAACGGGCGCGCTTGATCGCCTCCAGCCGCTCCAGATCCAGCGTCATGGTCGGGTCGTCGGACGGGATCGCGTCCACCAGCACCCGCGCCAGCTCCGCCGAGGCGCCGCGCTCCGTCAGCCGGTAGAAGGCGAAGGTGCCCTCACGGAAACGGTCGAGAAGACCGGCGTCGCACAGCAGCTTCAGATGGCGGGACACCCGCGGTTGGCTCTGGCCCAGGATCTGGGTCAGCTCGGTCACGGTCAGCTCGCCATGAGCGCACAGCGCCAGCAGCCGAAGCCGCGTGGTTTCCGCCGCCGCCTTCAATGTCGCAAGCAGTTCGTCCATGACCGCCGGCACCGTCCCGAAACGCCCCGAAGGGTTGGCTGGCCACCGCGGCCCGCCATGCGGGATACAGATATAAAGATATCTTTATGCAGCGTAAACACGTTTTCACCGGTTACCCTTCCAATCGGGCGGCACCGGCTGACAGGACGCCCGGTCGGCACGCGAAGGGCGCGGCAATCCTACCACATAGGGCGGTATCCGTATGGTGACCTCGCGTGGCACGCTGGTCAAAAGGCGGCGCCTGTGTTAGGCACGAAACAAAGGGATCGCACGGATTTTCCGGGCGATGTCCTGTCCGGCAGCGTCCGTTGCCGCCCGGCGAGGGGTCGAACCCTTCGGACGTGGCGCGACGGGGCCGTGGAATCGGATGCCCCGCCCAAAGTCGTGTCCCCAGAAAGAGCCGTCGCCGATGAAGCTGGCCAACCTCTCCCGCTCCCTTCTTCGCTCGGCCGCCGTGGCCGTCGTCGCCCTCGGCATGGCGGGCTGCGCAACCGCGCCCGGCAGCAGCGAAGCCGACGTCACGGTCAGCGATCCGCTGGAGATTCCCAACCGATTCGTCTTCGCCGTCAACGAGACCGCGGACATCCTGCTGATCCGCCCGGCGACGGAGGTGTATGTGGGCGTCGTCCCCGACCCGCTGCGCCAGGCGGTGCACAACTTCGTCCAGAACCTGCTCGGCCCGCTCTACATCGCCAACAACCTGCTGCAGGGCGATTTCGAGGGTGCGCAGGTCGCCACCGGGCGGTTCATGACCAACACCATCCTCGGCATCGGCGGCCTCGCCGACGTGGCGACGGAGGCCGGGATCGGCGACCGCCCGGAGGATTTCGGCCAGACGCTGGGCGTCTGGGGCATCGGCCCCGGCCCCTACGTGGTGCTGCCGTTCCTCGGCCCGTCGAACGTCCGCGACACGCTGGGCTACGGCGTCGACACGCTGGCCGACCCGTTCCGCATCGGCACCAACGCCGCCGGGGCGGACAACGCGATGTACGGGCGGACCGCCGCCGCGGGTCTGGACCGCCGCTCGCAGCTCCTGCGCGAGATCGACGACCTGCGCAGGAACTCGCTGGACTTCTACGCGACGGCCCGCAGCCTCTATGCGCAGCAGCGTCGCGCCGCGATCGCCAACGACATCGCGCCGGCGACGCCGGAGTTCCCCGATTTCGACGAACCCGCCAAGAAATAAGGAGGGGGCCTGCCGCGGTGCGACCGTCCGCGCTCGATCCTTTCGCCGATTGAGTGTTGACAAAGCCTCCGCGGCAGCCACTTTTGCCTTGCCATGCTGACACGTCGCCTGTTTCTCGTGTGCGCGGCCCTGCTCGCGGTGAGCAGCTGGGCCGCCCGTCCCGCCGCCGCTCAATCGGCTGATCCGGGCGCGACCGCGTTCATCCAATCGCTGGGGAACGAGGCCGTCGCCACCTTCTCGAACAAGAGCCTGTCGCGCGAGCAGGCGGTGCAGCGCTTCCGCGGACTGCTCTATCAGGGCTTCGACGTGGCCTACATCGGGCGCTGGGTGCTGGGCCGCTACTGGAATTCCGCCACGCCGCAGCAGCACGACGAATACCAGAAGCTGTTCGAACGGCTGATCGTCAACACCTACGCCGACCGCTTCGTCGAGTATTCGGGCGAAACTTTCCGCATCACCGGGTCGCGCGTCGAGGGCGAAGCGGACACCATGGTCACCACCCAGATCGTCCGCCCCAACGGCCCGCCGGTGAATGTGGACTGGCGTGTGCGCAAGCGTGACACCGCCTACAAGATCATCGACGTGGTGGTCGAGGGCGTCAGCATGGGCGTGACCCAGCGCCAGGAATTCGCCTCCGTCATCGGCCAGAACGGCGGCCGGGTCGAAGGGCTGCTCCAGGCGCTGCGCCAGAAGGTCGGCAGCGCCGGCTGATCCTTCGCTCCGCGCGTCCCGGAAAGACCGGACCAATTCAGGGGCTGCCTTCGGGCGGCCCTTTTCATGCCTGCTTTTCATGCCTCCTTTTCATGGCCTCTTTTTCATGATGGTCCAAACGGCGATTCCGTGACGAACACCGCCGGAAGGGGTATGGTCGCGCCCGAAGCCTCTCTTGTGTGTTGCAGCAGCGGGCGCCCCATCCGATGGCCGACCGGACTCCGAACGAGATCGACGAGATCAAGGCGATCATCCTCGCCCACCAGACGTGGCTGACGCGCCGCGGCGGGCGACGGGCGGACCTCAGTTTCCGCGATCTTTCGAATCTCAACTTCGACCGGGTGAACCTGAACGGGGCGAAGCTGGCCGGGGCCAATCTGGTCGGCGCCCGCCTCGTCCGGGCCGACCTCTCGCAGGCCGACCTGTTCGGCGCCGACATGGAAGGGGCAAACCTGACCGCCTCGACGCTGATCGGGGCGGATCTGCGCGGCGCCAACCTGCACCGGGCCATCCTGACCGACGCCAACCTGCGCGGCGCCGATTTCCGCGCCGGGTCGCTGATGAACGGAACGGGCGACAAGCCGCGCAGCGACGGCGTCACCCGCCTGACCGAGGCGAAGATGGAGCGCTCCATCCTGGCCGGAGCGAACTTCACCGGCTGCGACCTCAGCGGCGCCGACCTGAACGACGCCGATCTGACGGGCGCCGACATGACCGCGGCCGTTCTGGTCGGCGCGGATTTCTGGGGCGCCACCCTGGACGGTGTGACCTTCGACGGCACGACGATCGACGAGGCGACGCTCGACCGCAACTACCTGCCCGCCTCCCTTCCCGAAAACGCCATCGTCAAGCCGGCCTACAAGCCGATGCCGTCGGGCGCCTTCCTGGAGGCCGTCGCCGAGCATGAGCGGTGGGTGAACAGCCAGGGGGCGGAGGGCCGCCATCTCGACCTCGACCTCGTTTCGGTGATCGGGGCCGACCTGACCGGCCGCGTGCTCGCCGCCGCACGGCTGCGCCGCTGCCGCCTGATGGGTGTGCGGCTGCGCAAAGCCAGCCTGGAGATGGCCGATTTCTCCTACACCGAGATGATCGGGGCCGACCTGACGGAGGCCTGCCTGAACGGCACCAACCTGCGCCGCGCCGGGCTGTCCCGCGCCGTCCTGGCGCGCGCCGACGCCCGGCCGGCCCGCCTGTCCGGCGACCGCCCCTGGCCGGCCAACTTCGACGGCGCCAACCTGACCGGCGCCGACCTGCGCGACGCCCGGATGGAGAACGCGGTGCTGCGCTCGGCCAAACTGGGCGGGGCGAAGCTCGATGGCACGGGAATCACGGTGACCGTGGACACCGCGCCGCCGCCGCAACCGGCACCGATGGAGCGGCGGGCGCAGAAGCGCTACGCCCAGCCCTGTCTGGTCGTCCAGACCGACCGCGGCGCCCACTCCTCCCGAAACTGGTCGATCGGCGGAATCTGCCTCTACGCGCCGGACGATCTGTTCGAGGAGGGCGAGACGATCGAGGGCCGCCTGTCCATCACCGGGCGGGACGACATCTTGGCCACCGCGCGGATGGTCGTGGTGCACAAGGGCGTGGGGAAGGGCCAGGTATCCGTGCGCTTCCACCAGTATGGCGACGATCTCAAGCAGCTCTTGAAGACCGCCTTCCTGGAGCATCAGAAGCTGGAAGGGTGACCGAAGGACGCCCCCTCCCCCAGGGTGGGAGAGGGGGATCGCCGGAACCGCTTAGGAACGGACCAGCGGCTTGTACTTGATGCGGTGCGGGTTCACCGCATCCTCGCCCAGACGGCGCTTCTTGTCGGCCTCGTAGGCTTCGAAGTTGCCCTCGAACCACTCCACATGGCTGTCGCCCTCGAAGGCCAGGATGTGGGTGGCGAGGCGGTCGAGGAACCAGCGGTCGTGGCTGATGACCACGGCGCAGCCGGCGAAACTCTCCAACGCCTCTTCCAGGGCGCGCAGCGTGTCGACGTCCAGATCGTTGGTCGGTTCGTCGAGCAGCAGCACGTTGGCGCCGGACTTCAGCATCTTGGCGAGATGGACGCGGTTGCGCTCACCGCCGGAGAGCTGGCCGACCTTCTTCTGCTGGTCCGGACCGCGGAAGTTGAAGGACGAGACGTAGGCGCGGCTCGGCATCGACTTCTTGCCGAGGTCAATGACGTCCAGCCCGTCGGAGATCTCCTCCCACACGGTCTTGTTCGGGTTCAGCGAATCACGGCTCTGGTCGACATAGCCCAGCTTCACCGTCTCGCCAACGCGGAAGGTGCCGGCGTCCGGCCCGTCCTGCTCGGTGATCATGCGGAACAGGGTGGTCTTGCCGGCGCCGTTCGGGCCGATCACGCCGACGATGCCGCCCGGCGGCAGGCGGAAGGACAGGCCATCGATCAGCAGGCGGTCGCCGAAGCCCTTGTTGATGCTCTCGGCCTCGATGACGACGTTGCCCAGGCGCGGCGGCGTCGGAATGACGATGCGGGCCTCGCCCGTCGCTTCCTTGCCGCTCTCGGCCAGCAAGGTCTCGTAGGCGGAGATGCGGGCCTTGCTCTTGGCCTGACGGGCGCGCGGGGACTGCCGGATCCATTCAAGCTCGGTGGCGAGCTGCTTCTGGCGGGCCTCCTCGGCGCGGCCTTCCTGCTCCAGGCGCTTCTGCTTCTGCTCCAGCCAGGAGGAGTAGTTGCCCTCCCACGGAATGCCCGACCCACGGTCGAGTTCGAGGATCCAGCCGGTCACGTTGTCGAGGAAGTAGCGGTCGTGGGTGACCAGGACGACGGTGCCCTTGTAATCCTCAAGGTGCTTCTGCAGCCACGCCACGGACTCGGCGTCCAGATGGTTGGTCGGCTCGTCGAGCAGAAGCAGGTCGGGCTTCTCCAGGAGCAGCTTGCACAGCGCGACGCGGCGACGCTCGCCGCCGGACAGCTTGGTCACGTCAGAATCGCCCGGCGGGCAGCGCAGCGCGTCCATGGCGATCTCGACCGTGCGGTCGATGTCCCAGGCGTCGGCGGCGTCGATCTTTTCCTGAAGCTCGGCCTGCTCGGCCATCAGCGCGTCGAAGTCGGCGTCCGGGTCGCCCATCGCCTCGGACACGGCGTTGAAGCGGTCCAGCAGGCCCTTGGTCTCGGCCAGGGCCTCCAGGACGTTCTCCTGCACCGTCTTCGTCGGGTCGAGCTGCGGCTCCTGCGACAGGTAGCCGACCTTGGCGCCCTGCGCGGCCCAGGCCTCGCCCGAATAATCCTTGTCCAGGCCGGCCATGATCTTCATCAGGGTCGACTTACCGGCGCCGTTGACGCCGAGGACGCCGATCTTCACGCCGGGCAGGAAGGACAGCCAGATGTTGTCCAGAACCTTCTTGCCGCCGGGGTAGACCTTGGACAGGCCCTTCATCACATAGACATATTGATAGGACGCCATGCGCCGCTCCGACCCTTCTGCACAAAAAGGAAAAATCCAGGACGCCACACGCGGCGCCACTTCGCTCGCCCAGGGTTTTAGCGCATAAGGACGCGGCATGAAACGGCGAAGGAGCGAGGCCCGGTGGTCGAGATTTATGTGGATGCCGATGCCTGCCCGGTAAAGGCCGAAATTTACCGGGTGGCCGGGCGCAATGGAATCAAGGTGTGGATCGTCAGCAACGGCCCGCTCCGCCTGCCCAACGAATGCCTGTCGGAACTGGTCGTCGTCGGGTCGGAGTTCGACGCCGCCGACAACTGGATCGCCGAGCACGCGACCGAAAACGACGTGGTGGTCACCGCCGACATCCAGCTGGCCGACCGCTGCGTCAAGAGGCATGCCGTGGTGATCGGCCCGACCGGCCGCCCCTTCACCGAGGACAGCATAGGCTCGGCCATCGCCACCCGCGCGCTGATGCAGGATCTGCGCGACATGGGCGTCGTCAGCGGCGGCAACAAGCCGATGAGCCAGCAGGACAAGTCGAAGTTCCTGCAAACGCTCGATCAGGCGGTGCAGGCGCTGAAGGCCGGGCGGCGGCCGAAATGGCGCTGAGCATTTACTCCGGCAACGCGCCCGCCTGACCGGCGGCGAAGGCGCGCGCCTGCCCGTGCGTGGCGATCCCCCGCTTGTCCAGCCGCGTCAGCAAGCTCGCGGCCAACTCCGCCTCGACCAGGGCGGGGGCGAAGGGGCCCATGCGGCGGTCGGTGGCGATGCCGAAGGCGGCGGCCAGTTCCTCCAGCGAGGCTCCCTCCAGCGCCGGATCGAGCGCCGCGGCGAGCCGGGCAAGGTCGAGCGCCGGCGGCGCCTCCGGCACCGGCAGGCCGGCATCGCGGCAGGCGCGGGCCAGCGTGCCGAGCGCGACGTCCACACCGACGCCGATCACCGCACAGCCGCGCAGAGCCTCGGCGATCACCGGCCAAGCCGCCGCGAAGGGGCGCGCGCCCTCCACCATCGCCGACGTCACGCCATGGACCGCGGCGCCCTCCGCCGGGATCGGCGCGGCGGGATCGACGAACAGCTCCAGCGACAGGCTGCGGAAGACGCGCGGCCCGACCATCCGCACCGTGCCCACCGCGACGACCGGTCCATCCTCCGCCCGCCCGGTGGCGGTGGCCACCCACAGGCTGACCATCGGCAGGGCGAGCAGCGGGTCCTCGTCGCCGAGATGGACGGGACGGCCGTTCGGGCGCAGGAGCCGCCGCTCGCCGGACAGCAGCGGTTGGGCCTCTCCCGCCTTCGCCGGGAAGACCAGGGCGATCCCCGACTGGAGCCCCAGATCCTTGACGCGCACCGGCACCTCGCCCCCCTGGGCCCGGCGCAGCAAGGCGGAGACCATGCGGCCGTCCTCGCGCGCCCGCTCGATGGCGCGGAACAGTTCGGGGCGCGACAGGTGGTCGTAGATGTCCGCCCCCGCCTCCAGCCCCAGATGGGCGGAAGCCGCGGGGTTCAGCGTGTCGATCCGCCCGAAATCGTCGAGCACCACCACCGGCTCCTCCAACGCGGCGATCACGCCGGCCAGCCGCTCCCCCGGGCGATGCTCGCCGTGGCGGCCATGGCGGAGCGCCTCCGCCGCTGCCCGGGCGAGGTCGCCGGCCTCGTCCTCCTTCGCATCGGCGGCGAGGGAAGCGGCGCCGCGCCCGCGCCACGCCGACAGGGTTTCGCGCAGCCGGCCCAGATCGCGGAAATGACGGTTCAGCCGGGCGAAGGCCATCCACAGCGCCAGCACGCCGAGCCCGACCGCCCCCATGTCCAGCAAGGAGCGCTCGGGATCGGCGACGGCCAGCCGCCCGATCTCCACCCCCAGGAAGGCGAGCGCCATGCCCGCCACCGCAAAGCCCAGCACCGCCGAACGCCACGCCCCGCCCCGCATCGGGCCGCCTCCACACACTGTACGA
>NZ_WHOR01000253.1:0-8629 GCF_013340925.1 Azospirillum formosense | reverse complement strand
GTCTCCGCCGACGACCTGTCGAAGGCCAAGCTGCACAACGCCAGCGGCGAGGAGATGGGCTCCATTTCCGAACTGGTGGTTGATCCGAACACCGGGCGCGTCGCCTACGCCGTGGTCGAGGCCGGCGGCTTCCTCGGTCTGGGCGAGCGCAACTTCCCGGTTCCGTGGGCATTGGTCCAGCCGGCGCAGGCCGGCGACGGCTATGTCCTGAACGTGACCAAGGACCGGCTGACCGCGGCGCCCCAGTTCACCCGCTCCAACCGCCCGGACATGTCGGACCGGCAATGGGCGGTGGCGCTGCACACCTATTACGGGGTCCAGCCCTATTGGATGCGCGACGGTGCGGCCCTTGCCGCGGTTGGTATGCCGGAGGGCGGTGCCGCGGGATCGCCGCAGCTTCAGTCGGAGGTGCAGCGCCTGTCGCAGGAGGTGGATCGGCTGAACCGCGAGCTGTCGCAGGCCCGCACGCTGGCCGATACGGCCCGCAAGCCCGAAGGGGCGGCCCAGCCGGGGTCGTCCGGTTCGACCGGCGGCGCGCCGGCCCCGGAGCAGGGCGGTTCCACGCCGCCCGCCCCGCAGCAGTGACCCCCGAAGCAGTGACCCCCGAAGCCAGTGACCATGGAAAAAGATCGAGGAGAGCAGCGATGGCGATGACGAGCCAACAGGGCATGGGCGGCCGCAACGCGGCCCTGCCGGACGATCTCGAACGCATGATCAACGTCGGGCACACCGAACGTCTGGTGTCGCTGGTCGGCGGCGGCCTTCTCGCCGTGCTCGGGTTGCGCCGTCCAACCGTCGGTGGGGCGGCGCTGGCTTTGGCCGGCGGCGCCCTGGTCGCCCGCGGACTGACCGGCTATTGCCCGGCCAAGGCGATGATGGAGGATTTGGGCGGCCATCACGGGGCGGGAATCCCCGCCGAGGACGTGGATCAAGGCGTTCATCAGTACTCGCGCCATCCCGGCGACATCTACGACGACGCCGACGACAAGGAGAAGGTGGACGAGGCGTCGATGGAATCCTTCCCAGCCAGCGATCCGCCGTCCTTCACGCCCGGCGCCGTTTGATCGTCTCCGGCCCCATAGAAGCTGGTCCTGCGAAAAGGCCCCTCCGAAAGGTGGGGCCTTTGTTTTTGTTGCGGTCCCCGTCATGAATACGCAAGAAAGAGGTATGGATTGCCTCCGCGCACTTCGCGTCTTCGCTGTGTGAAGGCTGTGTTACGGATAAACAAAGCGATAATGTCGGATATATTGCGACTTTAACAAGTTGCCTATGACCTTCGATTGCATTATGGTGCGTTGCACAATCCGAGTGATCCGATCTGGCGCACTCTGAATCCGGCCACCTTGCAATCCGGGAAAGCCAGCCTATGACCACGATCATCCCCGCCGCCGCCACGCTTGAAGGCAAGAAGGGCCTCGTGCTCGGCATCGCCAACGATCAGTCGATCGCGTGGGGCTGCGCCCGCGCCTTCCGCGCGCTGGGCGCGGATCTCGCGATCAGCTACCTGAACGACAAGGCGAAGCGATTCGTCGAACCGCTGGCCCAGCAGCTCGAAGCGGAGATCTTCGAGCCGGTGGACGTCACCGGCGAGGGTGAGTTGAAGGCGATCTTCGAGAAGATCGAGCAGAAGTGGGGAAAGCTGGACTTCGCGCTGCACTCCATCGCCTTCGCTCCGAAGGACGATCTGCACGGGCGCGTCGTCGATTGCTCGCGCGAGGGCTTCCAGATGGCGATGGACGTGTCCTGCCACTCCTTCATCCGGATGGCCCGCTACGCGGAGCCGCTGATGAAGGACGGCGGTTCGCTGTTCACCATGTCTTATTTCGGCGCCAACCGCGTGATCGACAATTACGGCGTCATGGGTCCGGTGAAGGCCGCCCTGGAGGCCAGCGTGCGTTATCTGGCGGCGGAACTGGGCCCGAAGGGCATCCGCGTCCACGCCATTTCCCCGGGTCCGATCAAGACCCGCGCCGCGTCCGGCATCGCCCATTTCGACGAGCTGATGGAGAAGGCCGCGGAACGCGCGCCGGAGCAGCGCCTCGTCACCATCGAAGAGGTCGGCTACACCACCGCCTTCCTGGCGACCGACGGTGCCAAGGGCATCACCGGCAGCACAACCTATGTGGACTGCGGCTATTCGATCGTCGGCTGACCGAGCGGCCGTTTGCAGATAAGTTGGGGTGGCTGATCGTCGCCTCATCTTCATAAAGTCGATGTGAAGGCAGGCGGAAACATGACGTTTCCCCTGCCTTTTCGCGTCTTTGTTTTGGTGCGGCAAAATGCCATGTGACGATCGTATGCGTTCGTTTTGTAGAAAATGCGCCCATAATGCAGGCAAAGGCCGTCGGTTGCGGAGTCGGCGGTAACAAGGGTCGCGGCGTCTGGTATTTACGATTCCTTGACGGGTTGCGCACCTTCATCTTCAGTTGCGCAGGTACGGCGCGCTTCCCTTCAATGCGGTGGCTTTCGGCGGAATTGCCCGGTGGCCGCGGAAGACAGGGTGCGGAGGGTTCATGGGTGTCATTACGTGGAGGCGGCAGCTCAGCGTCGGCCAGCCGTCCATCGATGAAGATCACAAACACCTGATCGAGTATCTGAACGAACTGGACGCCGCGCTGAATTCGCGCAGCTTCATGCCGGTGCGTGTCGCCAAAATTCTCATGAAGCTGCTGGAGTACACCCAGCAGCATTTCGCCCGCGAAGAGAAGATCATGCAGGCCGTGCATTACCCGAAGTTCGAGGAGCATGTCCGCCAGCACCATGAGGCGGTGCGGACGCTGAGCGAACTGTCCGCGGTCTTCACGCGGGACCCGACCCACCAGAACGCCGAGCGGATCTACACCTTCACGGCGGATTGGCTGGTCCACCACATCATCATGCAGGACACTCAGCTGACTCCCTATGTGCGGGGCGTCTGGGTCTGAGGGCCGGACAGGACGTTACAGGTAGGCGCTGCGCCGGCGGCCGGCGGCGTTCTCCCACGCCCATTCGACGACAAGGCTCAGCAGCCGCTCCAGCGTCGGGCGCACCTGACGCGCCGACTCCTCGCGGAAGCTGAAGGGCGCCTGCTCGTCCATATAGGTGACCTGCGACAGTTCGAGCTGGATCGAATGGATGTTTTCGGCGGGGTTTCCGTATCGGCGGGTGATGAAGCCGCCCTTGAAGCGCCCGTTCTGCACCGAGGAGAAACGTCCGGTCGCGGTGAGCACGTTCATCACCCGGCCGACCAGCGCCGGCGAGGCGCTGGCTCCTTCCGCCGTGCCCAGGCTGAAGTCCTGAATCTGTCCGTCGAAGAAGCGTGGCACCTGCGATCGTATGGAGTGTGCGTCGAACAGCACCGCCACGCCGAAGCGATCCTTCAGCGCCTGGAGCTCGCTGTCGAGCTGTTCGTGATAGGGGCGCCAATAGGCGTCGAGCCGGCGCCGCACCTCCGCGGCGTCCGGTTCCTGTCCCGGCTGATAGACCGGCTGGTGATCGAAGGTGGTGAGGGGACAGAGTTCGGTGTTGCCGGCGCCGGGGTGGGGAGCGGCGCCGTCGGGGTCGCGGTTCAGATCGATCACGTAGCGTGAGGCGATGGGCCTCAGGAAGCCGATGCCCAGCGCCGGGGCGAAGTGATAGAGGCGGTCGAGATGCCAATCCGTATCCGGCACCGCCAGGGCGGCGTCGGTCATCGTGGTGGCGATGTCTGGCGGTACGATGGTACCGACATGCGGGATGCTGAGCAGGACGGGGGTTTCCCCCGGCTGGAAGCGGAACGTCTCCATGCCAACACCCTTGGTTTCCTGGCCCCACCCTTCAGGCCATTCGTGCAACAACGGTTTGATGCGCCGCAGCATGATCTGGACTATGCGGCGCAACCGGCATGGCGGTCAAATCCTATTGCGTATTTGTTATAAAGGCTTCAACGGGTTGTGGCGGTCGATGCCGCCGCAACCGCACCATCAGGCTTCCAGGTCGCCTTCGCTTTCCTCCGCCACATGGTCGACCATGTCCGACAGGACGCGCCGAATGTGCTCGTCGGTGATCAGGTAGAAGACGCGGTTGCCGCGCCGTTCCGCCTGGATCAGTCGTCCCGCCCGCAGCAGGCGGAGATGATGGCTGACCAGGGACGGCGAAAGGCCCAGCGCCGCCGCCATGTCGCCGACCGAAGTCGAGGTGTCCAGGCAAGCCAGGATGATGCGCAGCCGGCTGGGGTCGCTCATCAGGCGGAACATGTCGGCCAGTTCGGTGGTCTGGTCTTCGGACAGGCGGAGATGCGCCGGCTTGTCCTTCGGTGCTGACCCTTTTTGCATGCCGCGTTGGTTCCCGCTCGTAAGGTTTTTATCGGTGGTTGCCGCTCTTACAAAGTATAGGTCGGCCGCCGCGTCAATCCCATAGGTCGGCGAAGCGCTGCCCGAAGTCGCCGGGCGAAGACCTCTTACGTATGGCCTATCGCTCGCCTGTTGACCTTGGGCGAGGGCTCGGGAACAATTCGGCCATAAGCACGACGGTCCGGGACAAAGGCCGCACAGGATGCCTTAAACGATCGCATGAACGGGATCGTATGAACGGTCGAGCAAACGACCGAAACGGGCAGGATCGAGGGGGAGGACCGCCATGACGTCGCGCCGACAGGTTCTGCTGCCGCTCGCTCTGGCCCCGGTGGCCGGCTGGGCGATCTGGGCGACCAACGCCAACGAGCCCACGCATCCCGCCGGGCCATTCCACCTTCCCTTGGACGACACCACGGCCCTGTGGCGTGATCTGGTGCAGGTCCGCATGGAAGGTCCGGCAGCCAATCCGGTCTTCCCGACCCGCGTCAAGGCGCTGGAAGGAAAGCTGGTGACGGTGCGCGGCTTCATGGTGCCGTTGAGCGACGCGCCGGCCCACAACCGCTTCATCCTTGCCGCCAACCCCATTGCCTGTCCGGCCTGCCACCGGCCCAGCCCTTCCACGATGCTGCACGTCCACAGCCAGATCCCGGTCCGCGAATCGCAGGCCCCGGTGCTGATGACCGGCACGCTGCGGCTGAATCCTCTGGAGGGCTTGTTCTATCGTCTCGACCGCGCCGAGCTGCGCTACGCCTGATCGTTGCGGATCTGATCGGTCGTTCCTTTTTTCGCTGTGTCATGGAATGCTGCCGCCTGTTCGAGTCGGACCGATGGCTGGGAGCGCGTGGGCGAAGGGGGAGCGGCGCTGTGGCGTGCCGCCGGGTTGTTCCTGGCGCTCGTCTTCTATGGTCTGCTGAGTGCTCCGGCCCCGGCGGAGATCCGTCCGGCGGAAGGGATGATCGGCGCGTTGCTGGTTCTGGGCGTCGGGCTGCGGCGTCCCCTGTCCGTGGTGACGGGCCAGACCTTGCTGGAGGGCGGTTCGCCGCCGTGGGAGGCGCCCGCGGTGCTGGCGCTGGCGGTGCTGTTGTGGTGCCCGCTGATGCGCGGCGTGTGGCTGGACTGGGCGCCGGGCGACATGGTGCGCGACGTGGTGCCCCTTCTTTATCTGTTCCTTCCCGTGCTTCTGGTGCCGTTGCTGCGCGCCGCCCCCGACCGGGCGGCGGGGTTGCTCGCCGGTGGTCTGGCGGTGGCCGGTGTGGGGTTCGCGCTGCGCTGGTGGAAGCAGGCGGACTGGGGCTTCGGCGCCGTCGGCGTTCGGGCGATGGCGGACGGCGGGGTCTATCTGCTGAACGCTCCGTCGGTCCTGTTCGCCGCCATCGCGCTGCCGGCCTTCGGAGGCGGGATGCTGACGCATGGCGGGTGGCTGCGGCGCGTTGCCGGTGTGGCCGCGATTCTGGGTGGCTTGCTGTGTCTGGTGGCGCTGGCCGGGGCGGGGCACCGGCTGGGGCTCGGGCTTGCCGCGATGGCCTTCGCCGCCTTGGGGCTGTGGTGGCTGCGCCGGGCGCCGCTGGCGGTGCTGGGGGCGGGGGGGATGGCGCTGCTGTTGGTGGCGCTTTTCCCCGATGCGCTGTTGGGGGCCCTGGGACAGGTGGCCGAAAAAACCCGGCTGGCCGGGGCCAACGCCCGATGGGAGGAGGCGGAGGCCGCGCTCGGGCAAGCCTTGTCATCCCCGGCCGCCTTCCTGTTCGGGCAGGGGTGGGGGGCGCTCCTCGCCAATCCGGCGGTGGGCGGCTGGCGCGTGTCCTACACCCACACGCTCGTGACCTATGCCCTTGCCAAGACCGGGGTGGTGGGGCTGTGCGCGCTGATCGCCTATCTCGGCGGTCTTGCTCCGCGTGTGCTGGCGCTCCTGCGGTCCGAACCCGCGCTCGGCTGGGCGGTGTCGGCGCCGCTGATGATGGCGCTCGGCGTTCACACCAGTTTCAAGTATCTCGACACCGGCCTGCTGCTCACCCTGGCGGTCCTGGCCGCGGAACGCGGGAAGCAGTTGCCGGTACGCTGAAGGAGATGCATACTTATGCGTGTCAAAACACTTCAATGAACCTTCATCCGTGGGCTGCCCATCCATCCTGTTCGTCAACCGGGTGTTTCCTCCTGACAAGGGGGCGACCGGGCGTTGCGTGTCCGACTTGGCGGAACGGATGGCGGCGATGGGGTGGCGGGTCACCGTCGTCGCGGACGGCTGCGGACCCAGCAACGCGCCGCCCGGCGTCATCGTCTGCCGTACGGGAGGGGAGAGCCCGCCGGATGCGGGAGCGGGACGCACGGACGCGCGGCTGACCGTCCGCGGCTACCTCGCGGCCGCGGTTCGGCTGATCCAGCGGGCGTTGCGCCTGCCGCGGCACGATGTCGTGGTGACTATGACCGATCCGCCGCTGCTGGCTTGCGCGGGGCCGCTGATCGCCGCCCGCCATGGTGCGGCGTCCATTCATTGGAGCCAGGATGTCTTTCCGGCGTTGCTGCCGGTGCTCGGCATCCGCTTGCCGGAACCGCTGATGCGGATGATGGAGTGGGCAAGCGCTCGGGCGCTTCGGCGCCATGACGCGGTGGTCGCCATCGGGCGCTGCATGGCCGGGCGGCTGGCGGTGGGGGTGGCGGCCGAACGGATCACCGTCTTGCCGAACTGGCCCGATCCGCGCATCCGGCCTGTGCCGCGCGCGGAGAATCCGTTCCGGCTGGAGCATGGTCTGGGCAACCGGTTTACCGTGGCCTACTCGGGAAACATGGGGCTGGCCCACCCGATGGACGCCGTGCTCGATGCGGCGACGTTGCTGGCCCGCAGCGATCCCGCCATCGAGATTCTGCTGATCGGGGAGGGGCGGCGGCGTGCCGCCGTGGCGGAGGCGGTGGAGCGGTGTGGGCTGGCGAACGTCCGGCTGCTGCCGCTCCAGCCGCCGGACCGGCTGGCGGAGAGCCTGTCCGCCGCGGATCTGCATCTGGCGACCATGGATCCGCGGGCCGAGGGGCTGCTGGTCCCCAGCAAGGTCGCCGGCGCGCTGGCGGCCGGCCGGCCTTGCCTGTTCCTGGGGCCGTCGGGCAGCGATGCGGCGGCCATGCTGGAGGGCTGCGGTCAGAGGTTGGCTCCGGACGACGCGGCGGGACTGGCCACCGCGATTCGCCGCTATGCCCGCGATCCGGTGCTGTGCGCTGAGCACGGAGCGCGGGCGCTGGTCGTCGCATCGTCCTGGGACGCCATGGCGGCGGCCCGGCGGTTCATGGCGCTGGCCGACACGCTGCGCCGGACGAGGCTGCGCGGCGCATCCGTCCTGCCTGGGCGGAGTCTGCCCCATGCCTGACGGAATGCCGCTGCGCCGCTCTTCGTTGGAGGTCGAGGCGGTGGAGTCGGGGCTGCGGCTGCGCCGGTCCCTGCGGATGATGCGGGATGGCTGGCCGATCCTGCTCATTGGGATGGCGCTGGGCGTGGCGGTGTCCGTGACGGCCCTGCGTCTGGTGGTTCCGCAATACACCGCGGTGATGGTGATCGGGCCGACCGCCCGCGTCGGTGCGGCGGCCATGGGCGCGCGACTGCCCGTTCTGATCGGCCGGGAGGCCGCCGCGGCCGCATCGGAGCCCGGTCCGGGGGACGAGATCCTCTCGGACTTCGCGCGCTACCTCCAGCTTTTCACCTCCATCCCCGTGGCGGAGCGGATGATGGTCGATCCGGCGCTGTTGCGCGGCCTGTTTCCCGGCCGTTGGGACGAGGAGGCGGGGGGCTGGCGCCCCGCGCCGGGGCCGGTTGCGTCCGCCAAGCGGCTGTTCCTCGCGCTCGTCGGCCGATCGGATTGGGTGGAGCCCGACGCGGAGCGGGTGGCGAGCGCGCTTCGGGAGCGGCTGACCGTGGACATGGTGGGCAGCGGGCCGATGCGAAGGCTGCGGCTGCGCCATCCCGACCGCGCCATGGCGTTGCGGATCCTCTCGGCCGCCGCCCAGGCGACCGACGCCCATCTGCGGGCGGAGGCGTCCCGGCGCAGCGCCGCGCAGATCGCCCATGCCCGCGCCCGTCTGGCCGGAATCACCGTGGCGGAGCACCGCCGCGCCCTCGCCGACCTGCTGTCGGAGCAGGAGCGGATCGCCATGATGATCGAGGTCGATCTGCCGCTTGCGGCGGACGCCATCGAACCACCGGCCGCGGCGCAGCGCCCGGATTGGCCGAATCCCCTGACGGTCGTTCCCATGGCGGCGCTGGTTGGTTTGGTGGCCGGGGCGCTCGTCGTCAGTCTGCGGCGCCTGTGGCTGGCGGGTGGGGAGGCGGCTCCGTG
>NZ_WHOR01000252.1:0-8651 GCF_013340925.1 Azospirillum formosense | reverse complement strand
GGTGGGCAGGGCGGACAGCCAGTCGCGGCTCTTGCGCGCCTGGATCAGGGCGTCAACGGAATCGCCGAATGCGGCGTTGTTCATCTCTTCGGGCATTATCGTCGGGCCTTCGCTTTTCTTCGGTTATTGGTGCTTGTCGGGTTGGGCTCTCATGGCGCCGCAGGACTCGCGGATGACCAGCCGGGCGGGCAGGATCACGCGCTCCGGCGCGCCCTGCGGGTCGGCGATGCGGCGCAGCAGCAGGCGGGCGGCCTCCTGCCCGATCTGGCGGGCGGAGGTCGCGACGGTGGTCAGGGCGGGACGGCTCATCGCCGCTTCGGCCATATCGTCGAACCCTGTCACGGCGATGTCCCGTCCTGCCCGCAGACCGCGGGCCTCCAGCCCCAGCATCACGCCGAACGCGACCAGATCGTTGTAACAAAGCATTGCGGTGGGCGGGTCGGCAAGGTCCATCAGCGGCCCCACCGCGTCCAGCCCGCCGCGGCGGGTGGCCGGGCAACGGACGACGAGGTCCGGGGTCAGGCCGTGGCGGCGCAGCGCCGTGGCGAAGCCGACGCGGCGCCCGGCGAAGGCGGAGTGGGACAGGTTGCCGCCGACGAAGGCGATGCGGCGATGGCCGATCCGCAGCAAATGCTCGGTCACCATCTCCATGCCGAACTCGTAATCCACCCCGGCGTAGTCGCCTTCGCGGGCGGAGATGAAGCGCAGCGCCTGGACGACGGGAAGCTGCCACTGGCGCAGCCGGTCGAGCAGGGCCGGCGACGTGCCGGCGGCGGGGCAGATGATCACCCCGTCCACGTTCTGCTCGCGCATGCGCTGGAGGTAGCGGTCCTGCCGCTCCCCCGATTCCGCGGTGTTGGCGAGGAAGGCGACGACCCCCTGCTCACCCAGCACGTCGTCCACCCCGGCGGTCAGCTCGCCGTAGAAGGAGTTGTTGATCTCGCAGACGAGCAGCCCGACCGTGTCGGTGCGCGCGGCGCGCAGGGTCGCGGCGCCGCGGTTGTAGACGTAGCCCAAGGCTTCGATGGCGGCCTGCACGCGCTCCCGCGTCTCGGCGGCGACCAGCGGGCTGCCGCGCAGGACGAGCGAGACGGTGGACCGCGACACCCCGGCGTGGTGCGCCACCTCCGTCAGGGTGATGCGGGCCGGTCCGCCGCGCTCGTCGAGGATGGTCATTCACGCCGCCATTCAGACGACGGCGGTCGGCAGCGGCTGGCCGGCGAAGAAGGCGGACAGGTTCGCCAGCACCAGATTGCCCATGGCCATCCGCGTCTCGACGGTGGCGCTCGCCTGATGCGGCTGGAGCACCACATTGTCCAGGCCGAACAGGGCCTCCGGCGCGTGCGGCTCGTTGGCGAAGACGTCCAGCGCGGCTCCGCCGAGGCGGCCGTCGGTCAGGGCGGCGACCAGTTCGGGCTCGTCCACCACGGCGCCGCGGGCGACGTTGACCAGCAGCCCGTCCGGCCCCAGCGCCTCGATCACCGCGCGGTTGACCATGTTGCGGGCGTCCGGCCCGGCCGAGGCGGCGACGATCAGGATGTCGCTCTCCCGCGCCAGATCGACGGGAGAGGCGACGAAGCGGTAGGACACGTCGCTGCGCGGCTTGCGGTTGGTGTAGGCGATGTCCATGCCGAATCCGGCGGCGCGCTGGGCGATGGCCATCCCGATGCGGCCCAGACCCAGGATGCCCAGCCGCTTGCCGGTCACCTTGCGGGCCAGCGGCAGCCCGCCGCCCGGCCAGCGCCCGGCGCGCACGAAGCGGTCGCCGACCATCATGCGTCGCGACCCGGCGATCATCAGCCCGATGGCGAGGTCGGCCACGTCGTCGGTCAGCACGTCGGGCGTGTTGGTGACGCGGACGCCGCGGCCGGCCGCGTGCTTCAGGTCCACCGCGTCGGTGCCGACGCCGTTGATCGCGACGATCCCCAGGCTGGGGCAGGCGTCCATGATGGCGTTGCTGACGCCCGTGCCGCCGCCGGTGACGACGGCGCGGACGCGCGGCCCCACCTCGGCGACCAGCCGGTCGCGGTCGGGCGCCCCGGCGAGGCGGTGGACGGTGTAGCCCGCGTCCAGCGCCGCCTCGATGTCCGGCATCATGGATTCGACGAGGAGGATCTCCGGCTTCATCAAAAGCGTCCTTCGTGGAATGGGCTCAGTGGGTGAGGATCTGGCCGAGGAAGTTGCGGGTCCGTTCGGACTTCGGATTGGTGAAGAACTCGGCGGGGGTGGCCTGCTCGACGATCTCGCCGCGGTCCATGAAGATGACGCGGTCGGCGACCGACTTGGCGAAGCCCATCTCGTGCGTGACGCAGAGCATCGTCATGCCGTCCTCGGCCAGCCCGATCATGGTGTCGAGAACCTCCTTAACCATTTCCGGGTCGAGGGCGGAGGTCGGCTCGTCGAACAGCATGACCTTGGGGTTCATGCACAGCGACCGGGCGATGGCGACGCGCTGCTGCTGCCCGCCGGAGAGCTGGCCGGGGTACTTGTCCGCCTGTTCCGGAATGCGCACGCGGGCCAGATACTTCATGGCGATGTCGCGCGCCTCCTGCTTGGAGGTGCCGCGCACCCGCATGGGGGCGAGCATGCAATTCTCGACCACGGTCAGGTGGGGGAACAGGTTGAACTGCTGGAACACCATACCGACGTCGCGCCGCACCTGATCGAGGTGGCGGTGGTTGGCGTCGATGGTGACGCCGTTGACGGTGATCGTGCCCTTCTGATGCTTCTCAAGCTGGTTGATGCAGCGGATCAGCGTGGACTTGCCGGAGCCCGAGGGGCCGCAGATGACGATCCGCTCCCCCTTGTGGACCTCCAGCTCGATGTCCTTCAGCACATGGAAGCTGTCGTACCATTTCTGGACGCCGGCCATCCGGATGACGACCTCGCCGCTGACCGGCCGCGGCGCGGAGACGTCCGTGGTATCGTAAGCCGAGGCCATGGGGACTCCTCCAAAATTGGCCCTCTCCCGCCCCGGGAGAGGGAAGGGACCCACGCGAAGCGTGGGAAGGGTGAGGGTGCCGCCAAGAAGCAGCGTCTGATCCTCGCGCTACCCTCACCCCGCTCTCGGCGGATGCCAATGGCATCCGCCTGTCGCCGTCAGCGCTGGCTTTCAGCCAGCGCGAGAGGCCGCTTCGCGGGCACCCTCTCCCGGGGCGGGAGAGGGGATTAAGAATTTACGACTTGGTCAGCGGGGGCAGGTCGGTGCCCAGCCACTTCTTGTGGACCTCGTTCAGCTCGCCGTTCGCCTTCGCGGTCTCGATGAACTCGTTGACCCACTTCAGCAGGGCGTCCTGGCCCTTGCGCATGGCGATGCCCTGGACCTGACGGTTCAGCACGAACTTCATCTCGTAGTTGGCCTGCGGGGCCAGCTTCTTGATCTCCTTGGTGACCACGTTGCTGAGGCCCAGCGCGTCCACCTGACCGGACAGCATCGCCTGCACGGCGCTGGCGTCGTCGTCGAAGCGCATGATGCGCGCGTCCTTCGGGGCGACGGCGGTCAGGGCGTTGTCCTGGGTGCTGGCGCGGGCGACGCCGACGCGCTTGCCCGACAGCTCCGCGGCCTCCTTGATCTTGGTGTTGGCCGGGGCGACCAGACCGATCTCGATGGCGGCGTAGGGCTCGGAGAACTGCACCTGCTCGGCGCGGGCCGGGGTGATGCCCAGCGAGGCGACCAGCAGGTCGACCTTGTTGGTCAGCAGGTAGGGGATGCGGTTCGGGCCGGTGACCGGAACGATCTCAACCGGGACGCCCATGTGCTTGCCCAGCAGCTTGGCGACGTCGGCGTCGTAGCCGTCCGGCTTGCCGTCGGCGGTGGTGATGCCGAAGGGCGGGAAGTCCACCAGCATGCCGATGGTCAGCTTGCCCTTCGACTTGATCTCGTCGACGGTCTGGGCGGCCGCCGGAACGGCGAGGGCGATGGCGCCAACGGTGGCGGCAGCCATCATGGCGCCAGCGACGGCGAGGCGGCGGGTGATCGACAGGGTCATTGGGGGTTTCCTCACGGTTCTTATGAAAGAAGAGTCAGCGGGTGGCGAGGGCGTAGCGCCGCTCCAGGCGGGCGCTGAGCAGCGACAGCGGCCAGCACATCAGGAAGTAGAGCACCGCCACGATCCCGAACACCAGGAAGGGCTGGAAAGTGGCGTTGTTGACGATCTGCCCGGCGCGGGTCAGCTCGGTGAAGCCGATGATGGCGGCCAGCGACGTGCTCTTGATGAGCTGGACGAGGAAGCCCACGGTCGGCGGCACCGCGACCTTCACCGCCTGCGGCAGGATCACGTAGCGCATCAGCCCCGGGTAGCGCAGGCCGAGGGCCGAGGCGGCCTCCCACTGGCCGCGCGGCACCGCCTGGATGCAGCCCCGCCAGATCTCGCCGAGAAAGGCGCTGGCGTTCAGCGTCAGGCCCAGAGCGGCGGCGGCCCAGGGGTTGAGGTCGAGCCCCATCACCGTGGCGCCGAAGAACACCAGGAAGAGCTGCATCAGCAGCGGCGTGCCCTGGAACAGCTGGATGTAACCGGTGGCGGCCAGCCGCACCGCCTTGATGTCCGAGGTGCGGGCCAGCGCGATGACCAGCCCGACCGTGGCCCCGCCGATGAAGGCGATGGCCGACAGCGCCAGCGTCCACTGCACGGCGCTGAGGAGGAAGAGGAACTCGTTGTAACTGAAGGCGCGGATCATGGTTCGGCCCTCCCTCAGCGCCGGTCGGTGTCGTAGGCGAAGGCCAGCTTGTAGATGCCGGCGAACAGCGCGGAGAACGTCATCGCCAGCGCCAGATAGATGCCGGTGACCACGATGTAGATCTCGAAGCTGCGGAAGGTCTGCGACTGGATGTTGTTGGCGACCGAGGTCAACTCGTCCGCCGAGATCGCCGAGACCACGCTGGAACTGAGCATCAGCAGGATGAACTGGCTGGTCAGCGCGGGATAGACGGTGCGCAGCGCCGGCTTGATGACGATGTAGCGGAAGACCTGCAACGGCTTCAGCCCCAGGGCCAGCCCGGCTTCGATCTGGCCCTTTTGGATCGATTCGATGCCGGCCCGGATGATCTCCGTCGCGTAGGCGCCGACGTTGACCACCATGGCGATCAGCGCGGCGAGGTCGGGCGACAGGCGGATGCCCATGGTCGGCAGGCCGAAGAAGATCAGGAAGATCTGCACCAGGAAGGGCGTGTTGCGCACCACCTCGATGTAGGCGTTGATCACCCAGCGGACGGGTTTCGGCCCGGACGTCTTGCCGAGCGCGCAAAGGATGGCGACGATCAGGCCGAGAATCATGGCGCCGATCGACAATTGCACGGTCAGCCACGCGCCCTGGAGCAGATAGTCCCAGGAATCGATGACCGCCTTGAAATCGAAGGTGTAGTTCACGGGCTTTCCCTCCGCTTCCCTACCGGGGCGCTGCGCGCATTCGGTGAACGGTCCCTTGTGCGGGATTCTCGTTGTCGGCCTCTCGTCCTCCGGCGAACCGTGGCGATGCCTCCGGCGCCGGATGTTGCGGGCAGCCTATTTGGATCGATCCAAACACGCAAGACGGAAAACGCAGCGCTGCGAAAATTAATTCGTGCAGCCAACAATCATGCCGCGAATTTCCCGGCCTGCCGCTCCACCGCGATGGTGCGTCCCCGAACGGACGCTTGCGCCGCGCCGCGTCTTGACGATGATCAAGGTGGAAGAGAGTCGCGCACCGGACTATCCGGGGTGATATGACGCGGTGCCGCCCCCGAGAGCGGCCCCCATAGGGAGAAGGATTGTCGCATGGACTGCTTCGCCGGCCCCGGCCCCGCTGCCCCCATCCCGCTGGACGAGGCGCTGGCCCGCGTGCAGCGGAGCTACGGCGCGGTGACGGAGCCCGAGGAGGTGCCGCTGCGCGCTGCGCTCGGCCGCATCCTGGCGGAACCGGTGACGGCGACGGTGAACGTGCCGCCGGTCGCCGTCTCGGCAATGGACGGCTGGGGATACGGCAAGGCGGACTCCGCGGGTGCGGAAGGCGATGTCCTGCGGCTGGCCATCGTGGGGCGCGTGCCCGCCGGCTCCGTCTTTCCCGGCACGGTCGGGCCGGGCGAGGCGGTGCGCATCTTCACCGGCGCGCCGATTCCGGCGGGGGTGGACACCGTCGCCATGCAGGAGGACTGCCGGGCCGAGGATGGGGCGGTGCTTGTGCCCGCCAGCCTGCAGCGCGGCGCCAACATCCGCGACGCCGGGGAGGACATGACGGCCGGATCGGTCGTGCTGACTCCCGGCCTGCGCCTGCGCGCCCAGGAGATCGGTCTGGCCGCCGCGGTCGGACGGTCGAGCCTGTCGGTTCGCAAGCGCCTGCGCGTCGTCCTGTTCTCAACCGGCGACGAACTGCGCGAGCCGGGGACGGACAAGCCGGAGGGCACGATCTACGACGCCAACCGCTACACGCTGGCCGCCCAGCTCGACGCGCTAGGGGCGGAGGTGCGCGACCTCGGCATCCTGCCGGACAAGCCGGACGTGACCCGCGCCGCCCTGGCCGACGCCGCGGCGACCGCCGACCTCGTCGTGACCTCCGGCGGCGCGTCGGTGGGGGAGGAAGACCATGTGAAGAGGGTGGTCGGCGAGCTTGGCTCCGTCGACCTGTGGAAGCTCGCCCTGAAGCCGGGCAAGCCGCTGGCGCTCGGGCGCATCGGGACCACCCCGTTTCTCGGCCTGCCGGGCAACCCGGTCTCGGCCATGGTGACCTTCATGCTGGTGGGCCGCCCGCTGGTGCTGCGCCTGTCGGGGGCGGAGCGCGCTCCGACCCCGCGCTGCCTCGTCGTCGCCGGCTTCGCGTTCAAGAAGAAGCCGGGCCGCCGCGAGTTCCTGCGTGCCCGTCTGGCGACCGGACCGGACGGCCGCCCGGTCGCCCACAAGTTCCCCAGCGACAGCTCCGGTGTCCTGACCTCGATGGTCGAGGCCGACGGCTTGGTGGACATGCCGGCCGACGCCACCACGATCCGCGACGGGGACATGGTGGAGTTCCTGCCCTTCACCGGCCTGTTCGCCTGAACGCGGGATGACCCCTCTCCCGGAGCGGCGGGAGAGGGGCAGGCCGTCACTTCTTCGGCATGTGGCCGCTGATCTCGGCGTGCAGGGGCTTGGTGTCCTCGAAGGTCTTCTGCTGCTCGGGGGTGGCTTCCTTCTGGTGCTTCGCCTTCCATTCCGAATAGGGCATGCCGTAGACGGCGATGCGGGCCTCCTCGTCGGTCAGCGGCACGTTCCGCTCCTTGGCGGCGGCGGCGTACCATTTGGACAGGCAGTTGCGGCAGAAGCCGGCCAGATTCATCAGGTCGATGTTCTGCACGTCGGTGCGCTTCTGGAGATGCGCGACCAGACCGCGGAACGCGGCGGCTTCCAACTCGGTGCGGGTCTTCTCGTCCATTCCAATCCCTCTCAGTTCTGTTCGTTGTACAGCGTGACGAAGCGGCCGTGGCGGTGGAAGCTCTGGGACGAGCCCCCGGCCAGGATGGCCTCGGCCACGGCGTCGCGGTCCTCCACCACGAAGCCGGACAGCGCGGCGACGCCGTAGCGGAACAGCCGTGGGGTCAGCGGCGTCCCCGGCCCGACCAGGGCGACGCGGGTTCCCTGCGCCACCGACAGCAGGCGGGGCAGGGTGCGGTTGGTCAGGGTGGAGGCGGTGATCGCAGCACCCTCCGCGCCCGGCAGCAACCATTCCCCGGCGGCTTCCGGATACTCCCCGTCGCTGGGGTTCATGTCGACCACATGGGCGTTGGGCAAACGCCGGGCAATCTGCGGGAAGGCCCCGAAGACGACCACGCGCCCCTCCATCCCGGCGAACAGGTCCAGCCCGTTGGCCGTGGGGCCGGTCAGGTCGGGGCGGTTGTAGTGGGCGTTCAGCGCGGCCATGCCGACCGCGGACTCCTGAGGGTCCCAGGAGCGGGCGGCGTGGGCGGCCAGCCCGGCAAGGCCGACGCCGGCCCAGCGCGCCGGATCGGGCGGCGGCGCCGACTGCGGGCGGGCGGCCAGCCCGATGCCGCGCCCCGTGGCGCTGTCCGTCTCCACCATGATCCATTTGGCGCCGACGGTGATGGCGCGCACCTCGGCGTCCTCGACCCCGTGCAGCAGGTCGTCGTAGAGCCGGTGCGCCCCCCACCAGCGCCACAGCGCGTCCTCGTGCGGCGAGATCAGGGAGGTGAAGCCGCCGGTGAAGCTCTGCCATTCGTTGAGGAAGCGGCTGCCGACGCTGGTCAGCACCGGGATGCCCTCGGCGATGCCGGCCAGCAGCTCGTCCGCCAGCCCCTCGCCGTGCGCCTCCAGCCCGGCGAACTTGTTGACCACCAGCAGGTCGGCACGCTCCGCGATGGCGCGGCGCAGCGCCTGGCTGGCTTCGGCCACCCCCTGCGGATCGACGCGGCAGGACTGGGACTGGCGGCCGAGATGCTGGGAGATGTCGTAGGCCTGGCCGGTGGCGACGTCCACCAGCTCCATCAGGTCGGCGCAGTCGCCGGGGGCGCCGGTGTTGCGCTGGATCACGCCGCCGACGCGGAAGCCGCGCCGCTGCAGCTCCGTCACGAATCGGTCGATCATCGCGTCCACGGCGGTGGAGCCGGGGCCATGGACCCGGCCCTTATACACATCCGACGCTGCCGACGATCTACCCTGTGGAGAGTTCGGGCGGCGCCCGTTACTACA